>NZ_JAWPOT010000418.1:0-613 GCF_033344415.1 Vibrio sp. 1727 | reverse complement strand
GAGAGGTACACATGATTATTTACTTGCACGGCTTTGATAGTACAAGCCCAGGTAACCACGAAAAAGTTCTTCAACTACAGTTCATCGATGACGATGTTCGTTTCATTAATTACAGCACGCTTCATCCTAAACATGACATGCAGCACCTGCTAAAAGAAGTGTCGAAGGTTATCGATCAGTCTGATGATCCTAATCCACTTATCTGTGGGGTTGGCCTTGGTGGGTATTGGTCTGAGCGTATTGGTTTCTTGTGTGGTATTAAGCAAGTGATGTTCAATCCGAACTTACATCCAGAAAACACCATGGCTGGTCGCATCGATCGACCAGAAGAATACGAAGATATTGCAACGAAGTGTGTAGATCAGTTCAGAGCTAAAAACCAAGGGCGCTGTTTAGTGATTTTGTCGAAAGAAGATGAAATTCATGACAATACAAAAACGGCTTCTGAGTTAGAAAAGCACTACGACATCATCTGGGATGAATCGCAGTCACATAAGTTCAAGAAAATCTCTCAGCATCTTCAAGCTATGAAAGAGTTCAAAAATACCTAGTACGCAAAGCTCATTGTTTACGATTTAAACAGCACTGCTTGCAGTGCTGTTTTTCAATCTGT
>NZ_JAWPOT010000417.1:0-615 GCF_033344415.1 Vibrio sp. 1727 | reverse complement strand
GGAATGGCTTGCAAACCACCACGTACCACTTCTGCCATGTAAGCCGCGCTGAACATGACCACACCAATTAAGGCACGAATAAGTTTATCCGTTTCGGAACCTTCAGCTAAGAACAGCGGTAACATAACGGACGCCATGAATAGTACGGTAATCAGCGGAACGCCACGCCATACTTCAATGTAAATCGTACAGATGCTGCGTATGATGGGCATATCAGAGCGTCGACCTAGAGCCAGTGCGACACCGATCGGTAATGAAACCACAATACCAACAAGCGCGATGATCAGTGTGACCAGCAAGCCGCCCCATTTGTGCGTTTCAACCACTTCCAAGCCAAACACCCCACCGTAGAGAAGCGCAGCAACGATAAACGGATAGATGTTGACAAAGAACAGCCAAATCCATAAGCGTTTTGGTGTTTTTTCATAGGCAAGAAGCACAGTGAAAATCGCGAGCGTGATGTAAAACAGGCGAGGGCGCCAAAGTTCTGCTTCTGGGTAGAAGCCGTACATGAACTGCTCCCAGCGAACACTGATGAACACCCAGCATGCACCTTCTCGGTTACAGTCATCACGCGTTGAGCCTATCCAGTCAGCATTAATGAACGCCCAATCG
>NZ_JAWPOT010000416.1:0-615 GCF_033344415.1 Vibrio sp. 1727 | reverse complement strand
AATTACAACACCACCCGCGTGCTTACCGGCGTTACGTGTACAACCTTCTAATAGGCGACACATATCGATGAGTTCTTTAACTTCCTCATCGGCCTCATAAAGCTCAGGCAGAGCAGGCTCGGCTTTAAACGCTTTTTCTAGCGTCATACCCGGATCTGGCGGAACCAGTTTCGAAATACGGTCAACGAAACCAAATGGGTGACCAAGAACACGACCAACGTCACGGATTACCGCTTTCGCCGCCATCGTACCGAATGTGATGATCTGAGATACGGCATCGCGACCGTACATTTCGGCAACGTGATCAATCACTTGGTCACGCTTATCCATACAAAAGTCGACGTCGAAATCGGGCATGGATACACGTTCTGGGTTCAAGAAACGTTCGAAGAGCAAGTCATATTCAAGCGGATCAAGATCGGTGATTTTCAGCGCGTAGGCCACCAAAGAACCGGCCCCCGAACCACGACCAGGACCGACTGGAATCGCGTTGTCTTTCGACCACTGGATGAACTCCATTACGATCAAGAAGTAGCCTGGGAATCCCATTTGGTTGATTACGTCGAGTTCGATTTGTAAACGCTCGTCGTATTCTGGACGGCGCTTTTTGCGCTC
>NZ_JAWPOT010000415.1:0-616 GCF_033344415.1 Vibrio sp. 1727 | reverse complement strand
TGAGCAACGCAATACAAAAGCCGCCGCAAACCACCTTAATCACTAAATTAAACGCATAGTGAAAATGCCACGCGTTGCGAATCCCTCTTGAGCAGTTTGTTAGTTTGTAAACCCAAAACGTTGATTTTACGTTATTTTAAACTTTGGCAAACAATAAGCTTTAAGTGTTTTGATGCACTTAAGCCAGGCGTAGTCTCAAAGCGGCTACTCAATGAAATCATGTGGAACAAACAACGCCGCAGAAAACGCACTCACAACACCAAAAAGCGCTTTTGGAAAACCAATCTCACAGTGCGGACTTTCAACAAAGCCACTGAAACCACGTGAACTTGCCACACCAGAGAAAGCATCCTTTCAGCAAGTAAATCGGCTTTTGTACCAACAAACTCAACGAGCAGAGTTTCAGCAAAAAAGTTCAACGCAGTTAACCCAAAACTCGCCACATCAAAGAACAAATCAACCGTTGAAACGATACCAATTTTGGATTTTCACCACGCTCGTTAACACTGAAATTGAACGCCGATACGACAATTTCGACTTTGAGCTTTTACCACTAGATCGTGCGATATAGCTGCGTTTTTCCTCTTGCAAACTAACGCCCTGCTAAGGGGTGAGC
>NZ_JAWPOT010000414.1:0-616 GCF_033344415.1 Vibrio sp. 1727 | reverse complement strand
GTAGGCAATCGTCCACAATGCATTAATCACAAACACAAACCAAACCATCACTGGTAGCTCACCGGTTTGTGCCGCCCATGCCATAGGAATCGCCCAGCTAAACGCTAATCCCAAAAACAGCTGCGGGATATGCGTGTAACGCTTCATAAAAGGGTAGATAAAGGCTAAGACAAGGCCCGCAAAAGAGAGCTGAATCGTTAAGGGGTTCATGGTCAACACAAGTAAGAATGAGCTCACGGCCAAAACCAAAAATAAGCCAATCGCCTCTTTCGCCGTGACCTTACCCGAAGGCAATGGACGCTGTTTAGTACGCTTCACATGACCATCGACTTTGCGGTCTGCAAAATCGTTAATGACGCAGCCTGCGCTACGCATTAAAAATACACCCAACACAAATACAATGAGCACATCCCAACTCGGTATGCCTTGGGCTGCAATAACCAGAGCCCAAACCGTTGGCCACAACAATAATAGTGAACCAATTGGGCGATCCATTCGCATCAGCTGCCAATATGCTTTGGCTTTTTCTGCGGACATTTACACTCTCTCCTTGGCGTAAATAGGTGAATTCGATAAGAATAACTCAGCGACTAACATAGGTTTGTGATTCATCCAC
>NZ_JAWPOT010000413.1:0-616 GCF_033344415.1 Vibrio sp. 1727 | reverse complement strand
AAGTTGAACAAGCCATCAGAATACAACTGACTTTCTACCATTTGGTCTGTTGATGCCATACGGTAGCGGTTGAGATCGTTTGGATGAAAACCGTCTGGAGTCCAGCCCACAGTCCAATTGCTCGTGCCAATTTCACCTTTCGGCATTGTAAGCACAGCAGGAAGTTGAACGTCTTCAAGGCCGCTCATCAACTCTGCAATTTTAGGGTTTACTGTGTAAGAGATCGTGCGGTATTGCTCTAGCATCTCGCCATCACGATCGACAAGATCGGCGCGAAGTGGCAATTTGCTCTTTTCGTCAATCCAAAGGACATAGGAATAACGTAGTCCGTCTTTCGGCACAATGCGTAATACCTGAGTTGGAACACCGGCTTCACGCGCACGCCCTACTTGAACGTAGTCGTAATACAGGTTTAGCTCGTCGATATTGGTGTTGAGCATCGGTATCGTTGGTGCAACCATTTTGCCTGATTCGATAGTGAACGGTTCCACGCCAGTTTCGATATAACTCACTTCTGTTCCGCGACGAATCACCTCACGTACAGGCCCACTTAAATAAACAAGATGAGCGTACTGATCTTCGCCGTGTGTCGCGTGACGATACAGCAAAGGCTCAA
>NZ_JAWPOT010000412.1:0-618 GCF_033344415.1 Vibrio sp. 1727 | reverse complement strand
TTATGTTCATGCCAACGTATCAAAGTGCATGACACGAACTGTCACGCACATGACAACGTTAAGTATTGTAACGGCTAATATCGAAAGAACATAAGCTTAATTCACTGATTTTCTCCATCAACTTTGATTAAAACCCATGAAGAGATTGAAACAAGCCACCATGATGCTTCCGCTCGCTGCGGCTGTATCAACGGCTTATGCAACAGATGAGCAAACGTGGGGCATTGCCGCCATGTATCGCACGGCCTCGATTCCTTTTTACACTGCTAACGATGACTCTACGGTGAGCACCTTCGTGCCGATGATGTTTTTTGAAAATGAACATTTGTACATTAACGGACTCGAGGGCGGCGCTTTTCTGTTTAACGAAGAGGATTCTGACTGGCGAGTGAGCGCGATTACGCGTCTTCGTTTTGTCGACATTCCTAAATCCGTTCAAAACGCGTTTGAAGGTGATCGCGTCGATTTTGGTGGCCAACTGCGTTATGACTTCAATGAAAACTGGCGCGCTGAAGTGGAATTGATGACGGATGACGAGTTTCAGTTCCACTCAAACTACAGAATTGCAGCAAATTACGAGCTGGGTGATTGGGAGTTCGAACCATCTTTTACCATCCG
>NZ_JAWPOT010000411.1:0-618 GCF_033344415.1 Vibrio sp. 1727 | reverse complement strand
CGAGGTCCTAACCGATTTTCAGGTATAGATGTGTCTGCATCTGATGCCGGTTCTTCGGTTTCCTCTATACAGGCGTATGCTGTAGATAGCAAAGGCAAGAGGAGTCCTGTTGTCTCGGTTAATTACGCCAACGGCCAAGGCCAGTTGTTGAACTGGAGCACTGTGTTCCCTAATGGGGAGGATCTATATACGCTTCATTTCGAGGCCCTGGATAAAGCAGGGAACAAAGGGTCAATAGCCTATCCTATTGCTTGGGATTCAGTAGGTGCAAAGTCTGGAGAGAATCCTGAGCCAGTAGCAGTGTATGACCCTAAGAACCCGCAGGCCTCAACTTTTAAGGTTAATGGTCAGGCCCTATCAGGTTTTGCGCCTTATCAGAACGGAATGACCATTTATTCCGATACCTACAGGGTGCTCTACCGGATACCCAAAACAAACTCCTATCCTTCTTCACCTTACGGTGCTCAAAGCGGTAACTGGTGTGATTATAAAAACTGTATTGAAGGCAATATCATTGCCGAAGACGGTACATATGATTATCGGCAGACGCAAGCTGATGTATTCCAGCAACATGGGACAAAAACTAAGTCGTTTATTATTTACGACTGGGTTATGAAC
>NZ_JAWPOT010000410.1:0-620 GCF_033344415.1 Vibrio sp. 1727 | reverse complement strand
ACACCATACCCCAATGAATATAGTCATGAATGACGTCGGGCTCAAAGCCACTTGGCGCGGCAAGTTGGAAGCGATCTTGCGCTTTGAAGAAGGCGTTGAATATGTCCTTTCTGCGTTTCATATCTGCCTCAATTAATTAGATAATGATAATTATTATCAATTAAAAATAAATTAGCAACCCTCTATTTTCGACAAAATTAGATATTAAAAAGCCGACGCAGTCGCATCGGCAGAAATGGTTGGGTTTTCATCCCGCAGCAAAGCTTATCCGTTGTTTAGAAGGATAAGCAGCGTAATGTTACTCAGTAAACAAGGTTTCGTATTTCACAAATGCTGTTTGTGTTTCGCCGTAGTAAAGCGTGCCTTCGGCTTGGATAACGACTCGCAACCAGCTCTCTGCGGAGGTTGGCTTTGGCAGAGTGATGTACCAGTTTTGGCCAGCTTGATCGGCGCGTGTCATATCAATCGGTTGAGCGTTCTGTTGTTGGTCATCGACTACGGACAGCTTGACGCCTTCCAGCGGATAGGCAGCGTTGAGAGACAGTTCTAGGCTATCTTTTGTCAGTTTTTCAGAACGGAACTTAACTTTAAAATCGCCATTTTCCATGTCACATAGGCCA
>NZ_JAWPOT010000409.1:0-620 GCF_033344415.1 Vibrio sp. 1727 | reverse complement strand
AAATCTCCTTACCGCTCAACTGCTCAAGTTTGGTGATGGTTGGAGTACTTTTGTTGGTGATCACCCACTCTTCGATGCCGGATAAGATTGGGGTACTGAAGTCGACTTTTTGTTTGCGGGCCTCTGTGATCGTCAAGTTTGCCACCACTAAATCACCAGAGCCGTTTTCGAGAGAAGGGAGCAATTGGTCTCGCGCTAGAGGGATGATTTGTACGTTCAGTTTGGGTTTGATTTTGCGTAAATCTTTTTCAAAGTGAGCCAGCAGCTCTGCGCCAATCCCTTTTGGTGTTCCTCCTTCGATATAGTAGAAGCCTAAATCGGCAGAGACTAAAACGCGCAATACGTTTTTCTCTTTAATGACATCCAAGTCACCCGTGTACGGAGGCTGTTTTAATGGTGAGATTTCCAAAGCGTAAACGGACGCCGACAACAGAAAGAACAGCATTGCCCAAAACTTAGATATGGTCACGTTCACGTCCAGTTTAATGGTGGAGTAGAACTCTAAGCATAAGTTGTGCTCAAAAAATCATCAAGATTGTTCAAAGAGAAGGAATTGGTGGTAGAAAACAAAACCGCCACAGTTTGAGCTGTGGCGGTAGGCGTTTATTTGACAGGATTTA
>NZ_JAWPOT010000040.1:0-24100 GCF_033344415.1 Vibrio sp. 1727 | reverse complement strand
AGTTCTTTTAGTTGTTGATTTCATAACACTCTCCAATTTTGGGGGTGGAAAGTGTCAACCTTATTTAGGACGGCACAACCAAACCCTTAAAAGTCGAGGCAGATGCCTCGACTTTTTTATGCGTGTCACCTGAGAAACATGACGTTCTGGTGTGGCTTATCATGAAATTTTTGAGCGTAAAAAGCGCCATTTCAGAAGCAAAAAATCGAAGAGAAATATTTTTTCTTTTGAGTCAGATGGTTAAATCTGACCTATTGCTAACACTTTTTGAACGGGGACAGAGCAAAATCTGAACATTACACTATGTTGTAAATTGTTGCTTCCCATCATGGAGATGAAAATGAAAAAGCTTATGACGTCATTGGCGGTTGCAGCCGCTATCGCATCACCTGTTGCTTTTGCCGACAGTACACCTGTGATGTTCTCTACTATCGATAACACAAACGCACCCTCTAATTCTTCAGTAGGTGGCGTTCGTTTAGCTGTGTTGCATGGGCAGGTAAATGAGGTTAAAGGTGTCGACTTTTCACTGCTTGGTATGTCAGAAACGGATCGTACGACAGGTGTGAACTTCGGTCTGTTTTTTGGCGCAGCAAAAGTAAATCAAGAAATGAAAGGCGCGTCTTTAGGCTTAGTTAACTGGAACCAAGGTCAGACGACGGGTGTTAACTTGGGTGCTGTTAACATTACGAACAACGTAAAAGGCTTGAACTGGAGCGCGGTGAACTATTCTGAAGGCTACACCATGGCGGATGTGGGCTTAGCGAGTATCTCTAAGAAGTCTAATTTCCAGTTTGGTTTCTTCAACATGACCGATCAAATCGATGGCGTGCAAATTGGTCTTTTGAACTGTGCGGATAACGGTTTCTTCAAGTGTTTCCCACTCATCAACTTTGCTAAGTAATCCCTGAGAAAGTCAGAATCTTTATATACAGAAAGCCCTCGATGTTCGTCGAGGGCTCTTTAATTACTGATGAGATGAAGTGAGTTTCTCGGGGCGTTAACTATTTAATTAATCGTGATGAAGTTTTGCGTTGTTGAATTCTTTGATGAACACCGCGGCGTAATGCTTTGATGTGGTTTTCTGCTTTATCCACACCTAACAACACGGTTAATGTCAGGAGAGTAATAACCACCGACTGCGTTAAATAACCCAAACCTATCATCAAACCTAAACCTGCTAGCACCCATATTACAGCCGCGGATGTTACGCCATGGATTTTTCCATCAAGTGTCATCATAACGCCAGCGCCTAAGAAGCCGACGCCAGTAATGATCTGACCAAGCACTCGTGCTTGATCAAGTGTATTTGGCGATAACGACACTGCCATCGACATAAACAGGTAGGTGCCTGAAATAATTAATATTGCTGTGCGAATGCCAACCGGTTTACCACGAGTTTGGCGCTCTATACCGATCATGAGCCCATTAATGGCGCAGCATAGTAGGGCAGGCCAACTGAATGGGCCAAGATCGAAAATTTGTTCGAATGCTGTATGCATCTTGACCTCCAAAAGTGCGGAGTATGCATAGACTTACCGTGCAAAGCGAACAAAAATAATCAATCTAGACGACAAATTTAATTGAGCGTCAGAGCTTACTCTAAATGCAAATCCAACGGCGTTTTACTTGGCCTGCCACCAATTTCTCGTGTGAGTTTTGGTACCAGATAACCCGATACACGCGTGATGAGTCCGCGCATAATAGCTTTCGCTTCTTCGTCCGAAATAAAATAGTGCGCTGCGCCTTGCACCTTATCAAGAACGTGGAGGTAATAAGGCAAGATACCCGCGTCAAATAAGGCCTCACTTAACGCCACTTGAGCTTCTACCGAATCATTCACGCCTTTCAGCAGAACGCCTTGGTTTAGAAGCGTAACGCCCGCTCTTTTGAGCTTGAACATCTGTTCAGCAAATTCGTCATTGATTTCGTTGGCATGGTTGATGTGAGTGACGAGGATGATTTGTAACCTTGATGCTTGCAGCAGTTGGCATAGTTCATCAGTGACTCGAGCTGGAATCACCACAGGTAAACGGCTATGAATACGCAGACGTTTGATGTGAGGAATATGAGCAATGTGCTCTAAAAGCCAATAAATCTCATCGTCTTTTGCCATTAATGGATCACCACCTGAGAAGATGACTTCGTTCAACTCTGGTTGTTGTGCCATGTACTCTAAGCACTTGGTCCAGGCTTGTTTCCCGCTTTTGTTCTCTTGATAAGGGAAGTGACGACGAAAACAGTAACGGCAATTTACCGCGCAGCCACCTTTGACAATCATCAGGGCGCGGTTGCGATACTTGTGTAGCAGGCCAGGGACTTCATTGTCCTGCTCTTCCAATGGATCATTGGAGTAACCCGGATGCACCTCAAATTCGTCGCTCAGTGGTAAAACCTGACGTAAAAGAGGGTCTTTAGGGTTGCCTTTCTCCATCCTATCGACAAAACTTTGCGGTACACGCTGTGCAAACAGCTTGCGCGCGGCAAACCCGTCTTGCCACGGTGAAGGATCAATTTCCAGTATTTCGAGCAATTTTGCAGGATCAGAGATCCCATTCGCCAACTGTTTGAGCCAGTTTTGCTCAACAGATTCGACTTTTCGGGTTATTATGTGCGGCATTGAATTTAGCTCTAAGAATGTAAGAGGAAAAAATGGCTACAGTTAGCACCAATGAATTTAAAGGCGGTCTTAAGTTAATGCTTGATAACGAGCCTTGTGTAATTCTGGAAAACGAATACGTTAAACCAGGTAAAGGCCAAGCGTTCAACCGTGTTAAAATTCGTAAACTTCTTTCTGGTAAAGTGCTAGAGAAAACATTCAAGTCTGGTGACACTTGTGAAGTGGCAGACGTAATGGATATCGACCTAGATTATCTATATTCAGACGGCGAATTCTACCACTTTATGAACAGTGAAACGTTTGAACAGATCGCAGCGGATGCAAAAGCGGTAGGTGAAAACGCTAAGTGGTTGGTAGAAAACAACACTTGTATGATCACTCTTTGGAACGGTAACCCAATTACTGTTACTCCACCAAACTTCGTTGAGCTAGAAGTTGTAGACACAGACCCAGGCCTGAAAGGTGATACTCAAGGTACTGGCGGTAAACCAGCGACGCTATCAACTGGCGCTGTTGTTCGTGTTCCTCTGTTCATCTCAATTGGTGAAGTGATTCGCGTAGATACTCGTACTGCTGAATACGTAGGTCGTGTGAAGTAAGCACTTTATATGATTGTTAGAAAGGTCGCTTCGGCGGCCTTTTTTATTGCCTGTGATTCTTCTCTTTTAATCCCTCTGCGTAAAACATCGATATCCTCCGCAAATTTTTGATGATTTTGTATTATTCGTAAAAATCTTATTTATTCCATGAATCTGTCGATTATTCCTTAATGTAACATTTTGATACATTAGTACTTGTCGCTGAGTTGCATAGCAATCTGATTTTTATCGATTTAACTCAGTAACAATCCAAAAAGGAGAACAAAATGGAAAGCAGAGGTTTAGGAAGGGGTTTAAAGGTGGAAGAAAGACGTCAGTTACTACATAAAGGATTAAAAGCAGCCGTATTTGGCGTACCGCTGTTGGCAATAGGCTTAACGATTAATAGCTCGGTGCTGATGACCGATGCGGGTTACAGCTACGTGCATCAGAATAATATTACTGGTGAGTTGGATGTGTTTACTGAACCTGGCATTCACTTTCGCATGCCATTTCTGTCCAAAATCACCAAGTATGACCAAGTGATCACCGTGTCATTCGGTAACAGCAAGGGCGAAGATTTTTATCAACGCCTTGATGCGATTCAGGTTCGATTTGCCGACACCTATATTGGTCAGATCCCCGTAACATTCCGCTTTAAGCTCAGTAATGACCCTGAAGCGGTGAAGAAGATGCACAAAGAGTTCCGCAACAACAGTAACTTGATCGATGCGCTGCTTGTAAAGAACGCACGTAACGTAACGGTGATTACCGCAACCCAATACACGGGTGAAGAGTTTTTCCAAGGTGGTTTGAACCAATTCAAATCGAAACTTGGCGATCAGTTACGAGAGGGGATTTATCTAACAGAGCGACGTCAGGTTGAAGTGGAAGAGTTGGATCTTGCGCCTGTTGGGGCGAATCAAGCCAATCCGAACCAATTACAGCGCACCAATCAACTGGTTTGGAAAACCGTACCTGTCGTAGACAAAACCGGGCAACCGATTCGTCAAGACAATCCGTTACAACAATACGGTATTCAAGTGACGCAGGTGACCATTGGTGACCCACAGCCCGAAAAGCAATTAGATCAGCTATTGGCAGATAAAAAGCGTTTAGTGGCGGATCGTATTCGCGCGATTCAGGAACAAGAAACGTCGAAAGCACAGGCAGAGACCGAGCAGTTACGCAAAGAGATTCAACGAACACGTGAGGTGCAAGACGCCCAGCGTGGTAAAGAACTCGCAATTATTGCTCAGCAAAAAGAAGTGGAAGTTGCACGTCAGATTGCAGAGCGTGAAATCGTTGAAGTGGAAAAAACCAAACGACTTGCTGAAGTAGAGAAGGAGAAAGAGCTAGCTATCGCAGAGGCTAACTTAGCGATTCAAAAAGCGAACGCACTTTCTGCTGAGTTTGAAGCGAAAGCGATATTAGCGAAAGGTCGCGCAGAATCTGAAGTCCTAAAAGGTAAGTATGCAGCGTTAGGAGCAAACCGTGAAGTTTACTTGGCAGAATTGAATCGAGACGTAGCGAACTCGCTGTACAACAATTTGCAAAACTTCCAAGTTCAGATGCCACAAAATTACATTGGTGGAAGTGACGAAACGGGCTTGAAAACAAACCTAGATGTGATTACTGGCTTTGGTGCTCTGGGTCTTATGGACCAGACAAAGAAGGTCGCACAGCAATAAGATCATGGGTGGTCAAAAGCTTAAAAAGCAAAAAGATCATGGGTAACCCAAAGCAATAAAAAAGCTGGCATTTAGCCAGCTTTTTCTTTTTTGGTCAGTCTCTTAAATCATGAAGATAAAGATAACTGCTAGTGCAGTGATGAGGCCTGCAAATGCATAGCATGCAATTTTACCAATCACACCAGTGTGGAATTTAAGGTCGTGCATGCCGTGGTGTACACGGTGCATTGCATGCCACATTGGCAATGCTAGCGTGCCAATGATGAATAGCGCACCGATGATGCTGGTTGCGAATGCAGAGACACGCTCGTAGCTCATCGCTTCTGCATCAATCACGCCTAGTGGGACCAAGATGCCCAGCACCAATACCGTGATTGGCGTGATCATCGCGAACCAAGTACCACCTGCGCCAAACAGACCCCACCAGATTGGCTCATCAGAACGTTTTGGTGATGTGTTTACACTATAATTCGGTTTCATTGCTCAGCTCCTTACACCACGATGAGAACGATCAGTGAGATGAACGCAACAGCGGCCCACTGAGTCAATACGATGATCTTCTTGTCCACTGGTTTGCCCTTCAAACGAATTGGCATTACTTGTGGCATCATGCTGAAGAAAGTTTGAGCGTGGAATAGGCTACCGAGTAGTGCAACGATGTTGATTGCGACTACGATTGGGTTCGCCATGAACGCTAACCAACCTTGCCATGCTTCAGGACCTTTCACCAAGCAACCTAAACCGAAAGTTAGGAACAGAGTGAATAGGATTAACGGAAGCACCGTCGCTTCACGTAGCATGTAGAAGCGGTAGAAAGGATGGTTCTTCCACCAAGTGCGTTTAACTTCACGAACGTAAGGTTTACGATTGCTCATCCTTATGCCTCCACTTTCTTTGGTGAACCATCAGGTTTCAACATAGCAATCACGAAGTCCATAGAAGACTCCACTTTGCCTTGGTTTACTGCCGCTGCTGGGTCAACGTTTTTCGGACAAACTTCAGAACAGTAACCAACAAACGTACAACCCCAAGCACCGTTTTCACCGTTGATAAGCTTCATGCGCTCATCTTTACCGTTGTCACGGCTGTCTAGGTTGTAGCGGTGGGCTAGCGTTAGTGCAGCAGGACCGATGAACTCTGGGTTAAGACCAAACTGAGGACATGCGGCATAGCACAGACCACAGTTGATACAGCCAGCGAACTGCTTGTATTTCGCCATCTGTTCTGGCGTTTGCAAGTTCGTACCGTCTTCTGGTTTACGATCGTTACCAATGATGTATGGTTTGATTGCTTCTAGGCGCTCGATGAATGGCGTCATATCAACAATCAAGTCTTTCTCGATTGGGAAGTTCGCTAGAGGCTCGATAGTCACACCGTCTGGGTAGTCACGTAGGAAGCTCTTACAAGCAAGTTTCGGTACGTTGTTCACCATGATGCCGCAAGAACCACAGATCGCCATACGGCAAGACCAACGGTAAGACAGATCTTTGTCTAGGTGGTCTTTGATGTAACCAAGTGCGTCAAGTACAGACATGGTTTCATCGAATGGTACTTCGAATGTTTGCTTGTATGGTTCTGCATCTTTTTCTGGGTCGTAACGCAGGATGTCTACTTTTTGAATGCGATTTGCTGACATTATGCTTGCTCCTCTGCGTTCTTCTCTTCAGCCGCGGCTTTTTCTGCTGCTTCACCGTATAGACGAGCTTTTGGTTGTGACTTAGTGATGGTCACATTGCTGTAATCGATACTTGGTGCTGACTCTGGCTTGTAGAAAGCAAGTGAGTGTTTTAGGAAGTTCACGTCATCACGTTCTGTACAACCGTCGTCTAGACGTTGGTGCGCGCCGCGCGACTCTTTGCGTAGAATCGCAGAGTGAACCATCGCTTCTGCGACTTCTAGGCCGTAACCCACTTCGATTGCATATAGAAGGTCTGTGTTGAACACTTTACCTTTGTCTTTGATGCTGATGCGTTTGTAGCGTTCTTTCAACTCAGTGATTTTGTCGATAGTCGCTTGCATCAAATCTTCTTGGCGGTAGATACCACAGCCAGCTTCCATGGTGTGGCCCATTTCTGTGCGGATTTCTGCCCAGTTTTCGTCGCCTTCTTGGTTCATCAGTTTCGCGATGCGCTCTTCAACGGCTTTGACTTGCGCGTCAATTGCCGCGTCGTTCCAACCTTTGAATTCTGCTGCGCGTTTCACTGCGTTTTCACCCGCTACGCGGCCAAATACCACGAACTCAGCCAGTGAGTTAGAACCTAGACGGTTCGCACCGTGAAGGCCAACAGACGCACATTCACCAACCGCGAATAGGCCTTTAATGCGAGTTTCACAACCGCCGTCCGTTTCAATACCACCCATGGTGTAGTGAACGGTTGGACGAATTGGAATTGGCTCTTTTGCAGGGTCCACGTTTACATAAGCTTTTGCTAGCTCACAGATGAACGGCAGACGTTCTTGTAGGTACTCTTCACCAAGGTGGCGAAGGTCTAGGTGCACCACGTCACCCAGTGGGTGTTTGATGGTGTTGCCTTTCTGTTGTTCGTGCCAGAAAGCTTGAGAAACTTTGTCACGAGGACCCAGTTCCATGTATTTGTTCTTCGGTTGGCCAACTGGAGTTTCAGGGCCCATGCCGTAATCTTGTAGGTAACGATAGCCGTTCTTGTTAACGATGATACCGCCTTCACCACGACAACCTTCCGTCATCAGGATACCTGTGCCTGGAAGACCGGTTGGGTGGTATTGAACGAATTCCATATCACGTAGAGGAACGCCGTGACGGTAAGCCATTGCCATACCATCGCCCGTTACGATACCGCCGTTGGTGTTACAGTGGTAAACACGGCCCGCGCCACCTGTTGCTAGAACAACCGATTTTGCTTTGATAGTAACAAGCTCGCCTTCAGACATGTGAATAGCAATCAGACCTTGAACTTCGCCTTCATCAACAAGCAGATCCACCACAAAGTACTCATCAAAACGTTTGATGTTGCTGTACTTCATTGATGTCTGGAATAGCGTATGAAGCATGTGGAAGCCAGTTTTGTCTGCAGCGAACCAAGTACGTTCAACCTTCATACCACCAAAGCGGCGTACGTTGACTTCACCGTTCTCTTTACGACTCCATGGGCAACCCCATTGCTCCATTTGGATCATTTCGCGAGTCGCGTTCTCTACAAAGTATTCAACAACATCCTGTTCACATAGCCAGTCACCACCGCCAACAGTGTCGTTGAAGTGGTTGTCTAAGCTATCTTCATCCTTGATAACTGCTGCTGAGCCACCCTCTGCAGCGACCGTGTGGGAGCGCATTGGATAAACTTTAGAAATCAGAGCGACTTCTAAGTCTGGGTTTGCTTCAGCCGCTGCAATAGCAGTACGAAGACCAGCGCCGCCTGCGCCGATGACTGCGATATCTGTGGTGATAATTTGCACAGTTATCCTCCAGTGTGTGATTGCGGAAATCCGCTTGTTATTGTCATTACGAGGCGCTCCTTAAAAAGAACTCCCCAAAAGTAGTAGGGTTAGTGTAGATGAGCCACATGGCAGAAAAATTGATGTAATTGGGTTTTTGCTTCGGTAATGCACTTAAGGGCATAGAATTTATAGGTTATGTGACTGCTATCACGGCATCGAGGTTTTGGCCCTCAAGCATTAACATTAGGGATGTTAAACCCGTGTTGCGTGACATTAACCGCATGGATAATAGGATTTTAACTGAGTGTTTTTTGTTCTGCGGCACGAGTAATGCTTGCCTCAAATTTGCGAGCACATTAGTAAAAAGAAGAAGGGATATTCCTCTCTTCTTGAAGAGTAAAAAGCATGTAGAATGAGACTTTCCTCGCTGAATTAAAGTTTGAGAGACTTGTTATGCAAACCAACTGGCAACCTACTGCTTCCATTGACCAACTTCGTCAACGTGCGACGTTAATCGCGTCGATTCGACAATTCTTCGCTGACCGACAGGTGATGGAAGTCGATACGCCAGCCATGAGTCACGCAACCGTGACTGACATCCATTTGCATACTTTCCAAACCGAGTTTGTTGGCCCAGGCTATGCCGATGGCAGTAAGCTGTTTTTTATGACCAGCCCAGAATTCCATATGAAGCGCCTTTTGGCTGCGGGCAGCGGTTGTATTTATCAAATCAACAAAGCATTTCGTAATGAAGAGAATGGTCGCTACCACAACCCTGAATTCACGATGTTGGAGTGGTATCGCGTTGGCTTTGACCATCATAAATTGATGGATGAAATGGATGACCTGTTGCAGCTGGTATTGAAGTGTGGCGCAGCGCAGCGCATGACGTATCAGCAAGCCTTCATTGATGTGTTGGGTGTGTGTCCACTGGAAGGCTCGATGACTGAGCTGAAAGCGGCGGCAAGCAAGCTGGGTTTGAGTGACATTGCTGAGCCAGAGGAAGATCGCGATACGTTGCTGCAACTGCTATTTAGCGTGGGAGTAGAAAACAAAATTGGTCAGGACGTGCCGGCTTTTGTGTACGACTTCCCTGCATCACAGGCGGCGCTTGCGAAAATCAATCCTCAAGATCATCGCGTCGCGGATCGTTTTGAAGTGTACTTTAAGGGGATAGAGCTGGCGAACGGATTTCATGAACTGGATAACCCGAAAGAGCAATTAGCGCGCTTTGAGCAAGATAACGCAAAGCGTATCGAAATGGGTTTAAAACCACAGCCGATCGATTATCATCTGATCTCTGCACTGGAAGCAGGGTTGCCAGATTGTGCAGGGGTCGCGTTGGGTATCGATCGTTTGATCATGCTGGCGCTAGGCTGTGACCACATTGATCAAGTGACGGCCTTTCCATTTCCAATTGCATAAGGACGTCCAATGAACCTGACGGCTGCGCGTTTCGTCATCTTTAGCTACGCTATATTGATCGCTTTTTTATCTCTGAGTTCAGGTGAACTGCAAGACTGGGGCAATATCGCGTATCTCGACAAAATGCAGCACGCTATGGCGTATAGCGGCTTTGCGTTTTTAGGTTGCTTTTGCGTGTGGCGTTGGCGTCAACGTTGGGCGGTGGCGATTGGTATTTTGCTATTCAGCGCCGTTATTGAGTGGTTGCAAGGGTATGTAGGGCGACAAACTTCTTGGTTAGACCTTGTCGCCAACTCAACTGGCATCTTAACTGGTCTGTTATGTTACCGTATTTGGAGCCTCTATCGACCTAGGTTGGTGAAGTCGCTATACTCGATTCGTTAATGAAGAGGGAACACGATAACAATGAAAACGCGCGACAAAATCGTCTACGCGGCACTGGAGTTGTTCAACCAACATGGTGAGCGAAACATCACCACCAATCACATTGCCGATCACATCGAAATTAGCCCTGGTAATCTGTATTACCACTTCCGCAATAAGCAAGAAATCGTTCGTGAGATCTTTGCGCTTTATTCAGCAGAACTTTTAGAAAGATTTACCCCTATTCAAGGTTCGCAAGAGAGCCTGACTATGCTGAAGAGCTACCTAGACTCTATTTTTACCTTGATGTGGAAATACCGCTTTTTCTACGCAAACTTACCAGAAATCTTGTCACGAGATGAACAGCTACACGAACAGTACATCGATGTGCAAGAGAAGCTGCAAGCGAACCTCATTGCTATTATGCAAGAGTTCGTAACGATGAAGCTGTTGAATGTCGATCAACAACAGTTGAAGTCACTGGTATGTACATTGCACTTGATTGCGTGTAGTTGGTTGGCGTATCAATCTGCGATGGCTTCAAAAACCAACATTACTGAGCAAATGGTGAAGCAAGGGATGTTGCAGATGCTTAATGTCGTTAAGCCATTAGCAACTGAGCAGGGCTTAGAGCAGCTACTGTTATTAGAAGATGCGGTTAGCAATCTACACAGTTAAACGTCAAACTGCTTAATATTTCGAGAGTCACTCTCATTTTCGAGTCGTGGCTCGAGTTGACTTGTCAAATATGCCACGCACAATAGTCCCATACGCTAAAAACCCTTGCTGGGATAAGATTCTCGATAAAGGAACTATCGCCCCATGAATTACGACATTTTTAATGGTGATGCCGATGGCATCATTGCTCTTCTACAATTGCGTTTGGCTGATCCTGTCGATGCCCAGTTAATAACCGGTGTAAAGCGCGACATCAAGCTGGTGGAAAAAGTAGACGTGCAAGCGGGTGATGAGCTGACTGTGTTAGACATTTCGATGGAAAAGAACATGGCAGGTCTAGAGCAAGCTTTGGCTCAAGGCGCGCACGTCTTTTACGCCGATCATCACAAAGCGGGCGACATTCCTCAGCATGGTAATTTGGATGTGCACATCGATCTCGATGCCAACATGTGCACGGCGTTGATTGTCGATAAGTTGCTTGATGGGCGTTTTCATGACTGGGCGATTACGGCGGCTTATGGCGATAACATGATTGCTAAAGCCGATGAGCTAGCGAATAACGCGGGCTTGTCGCAGCAACAGAAAGAGCAGCTAAAAGAGCTGGGTACTTTAATTAACTACAACGGCTACGGAACGAAGGTCGAAGATTTACACTTTCACCCTGCGGAGCTGTACCGAGCTTTGCTGAAGTACACGTCACCATTTGAAGCTATTGAAGATACGGCCTCGCCATACTACCAATTGCAATCGGCTTACCAACAAGACATGGAGGCGGCTCTCGCAGTGCCTGCCATGCATGAGAGCGGTAAGCTGAAGTTGTTTGAGTTACCAAACACGGCGGCATCACGCCGAATCAGTGGTGTTTATGGCAACTGGCTAGCAAACCAAACCCCTGACTCTGCGCATGCGGTACTTACTGAAAATTCAGATGGGACTTATACGGTTTCACTCCGTGCCCCATTAAACAATAAACAAGGTGCCGTTGCCGTGTGTGGTCAGTTCCCGACAGGTGGGGGGCGAGAGGCGGCGGCAGGAATCAACGCGTTAAGCAAAGATGATGTGCATGCTTTTATTGATGCGGTAGAAACCTACTACGCATAGCGTTTTCCAAAACATGAATACAACAAAGGAGCCGAGTGGCTCCTTTTTTATGACAAGTCAATAAGTCAGATAATCAGCGCTTTAACCAAGATTTCGGATTCTGCGCTTCACTATTACGACGAATTTCGAAGTACAGCGATGGCCTGTCTTGACCGCCCGTATCACCCGCGAGAGCAATCACTTCGCCTGCGGTGACTCGGTCGCCTTCTTTTTTAGTTAAGGCTTGGTTGTAACCATAGAGGGTCATGTCACCTTTGCCGTGGTCGAGCAGTACCACTAAACCGTATCCGCGCAGATACTCCGCAAATACGACAGTACCAGGATAAACGGCTTTCACTTGTTGACCATAGTTGGCAGACAGCACCATGCCCTTCCAGTTTACCTGCCCGGTTTGTCGCGTACCAAAGTTGTGTAACACACTGCCTTTGAGTGGCCAAGGCAACTTACCGCGCTGTTTGCCGAGTCCGTCCATTGGCACCGCATTACGCTTCGCTGCTTTGGCGATCTCTGCTTTTAAACGGGTTTCGTTGCGTTGCAGCTCGGCTAAGTAGCGTTTGTCATTCTTGATACTGCTCTGAATTTTATTCAGGGTTTGCTTACGCTTGGATTGTGTACTCGCTAGCGCTGTACGTTTTTCGGATTGCTGCTTGAGCAGAGTCTCGATTTGCTCTTTTTCTAGCTCGAGTTGGTTTTTGTTGTGCGCTAATTCTTGGGTTATTTTGGTGATCGCATCAATCACTTCAGCACGTGCTTTAGCTAAATGCTGGAAGTATTGGCTCATGCGGTCTTCTTCCACACCTTGATTTAACAAGTGACCATTGGCTTTCGCTCGCTCGGTTACGTAATACGTTTGCAGTAGCTGTTTGAGTTCTTCTTCTTGCTCTTGACGCTGTGCTTCTTGCAAGGCAATTTTCTCTTCCAGGTTTTCTATGTTTTTGTCTGCTTGCGCGAGATTAGACTTGGTTTGTCGTATTTCACGCTCAAGCTTAGAAATTCCAAGCTCTTGATCTTTTAGTGACTTCTGTAACTCATTGAGCTGCTTTTCTTGGGAAGAGAGCGATTTGCGCTGGCGGCTTATCTCACTGGATACGCCTTTGAGCTCTTGCTGACTCACAGCAGAGGAGGTAATGGGATAAGTGGCAGATAAAGCACAAGTTAATAAAATAGCCGAGCGTAGAACAGGGTGATTTTGTTTTCGCACTTGAGAGTTACCTACCACGTTGTTGTCAAAAAGGTTTGTTGACGATTAAATACCATCTCCATGGATAAAGCTTTGCGACTTGCCGTTAAAGCCTTGATCCATATCGAGAGAGGGTTTGTCCGTTTTTGGACGTCCGACGATTTTTGCAGGCACGCCAGCCACCGTTGTGTGAGGAGGCACGGCTTGCAATACCACAGAGCAAGATCCGATTTTCGCGCCTTCACCGACTTCGATATTGCCAAGAATCTTTGCACCAGCTCCGATCATCACACCCTCGCGAATTTTCGGGTGACGATCACCGCATTCTTTACCAGTACCACCAAGGGTGACATCTTGCAGTATAGACACGTCGTTTTCGACCACGGCAGTTTCACCAATCACGATGCCTGTTGCATGGTCGAGCATGATACCACTACCAATGCGCGCTGCAGGGTGAATATCGACCTGACATGCTACCGAAATCTGATTTTGTAGGTAAGTCGCAAGAGCGTGACGACCTTGCTTCCACAGCCAGTTTGCTACTCGGTAGCCTTGCAGTGCGTGATAGCCTTTTAGGTACAGCAATGGCATTGAGTACATTGAAACAGCAGGGTCGCGATTGACCGTGGCACAAATATCACAAGCCGCGCCGTCAGTGATGGTTGGATCAGCTGCAAAGGCTTCTTCAACCACTTCACGTACAGCCATCGCTGGCATGGAAGCGGTGTTCAATTTATTAGCCAGAATATAACTCAGAGCGGCACACAAACTTTCATGCTTGATAATGGTGGCATGATAGAAGCTCGCCAGCATAGGCTCTTGTTCTGACATTTCACGGGCTTCTGAGACAATTTTGTTCCAGACTTTTTGTTTTTCGCAGTGTTTCATTCTCAATATCCAGAGTGGTTCTTCCGTGACCCGACAACTTCAATTTTTCTCAGATGAGCTGCAAAGGGCGGTAGATTGCTACTTTCCTTCGGCTTTTTTGTCACGAGCAAGTAAATCTTGCGCTGCTAAGCGCGCATCTTTTCCTTGATACAATACTTGATAAATTTGATCAACTATCGGCATCTCAACACCCATACGTTGAGAAAGTAGCCATACTTCTTTTGTATTGCGGTAACCCTCAACCACTTGACCAATTTCTTCTTGAGCCGTATCAACGTCTTTACCTTGGCCTAATGCCAAGCCAAAGCGTCGGTTACGTGATTGGTTATCGGTACATGTCAGGACAAGATCGCCTAAACCCGCCATGCCCATAAAGGTTTCTGGCTGTGCACCCAGCGCAGCACCAAGGCGACTCATTTCAGCCAAGCCACGAGTAATTAATGCGGTACGAGCATTGGCGCCAAAACCGATACCATCAGACATACCCGCACCAATCGCAATAACGTTTTTCACAGCGCCGCCCAATTGCATACCAATAAAGTCACTATTGGCGTATACGCGGAAGGTTTTGCTACAGTGGATTTTTTCTTGTAGATCCGCAACAAATTCAGAATCTGGAGACGCAACAGAGATTGCAGTCGGCATACCCATTGCGAGCTCTTTCGCAAACGTTGGGCCAGACAATACTGCTAGTGAGTAGTTTTCACCGATAATGTCATAAGCGACGTCTTTCAGCAGGCGCCCCGTTTCAGGTTCAAGCCCTTTGGTTGCCCAACAGATGCGAGAGTCTTCGCGCAAGAATGGTTTACAGCTGTTTAGCACGATGCCAAAGACATGGCTTGGAACCACAACCAACAAATCTCGGCTTGCTTGAACGGCTTTTTCTAAATCCGATTCAATGATCAAGCTTTCAGGGAAATCAACACCTGGTAAGAAGGCATGGTTAGCTCGGTCTGCTTCTAGGCGAGCCATGTGCTCTGGCTCGTGTCCCCAAAGGACAACGTTCGCGCCGTTACGAGCGAGTGAGATTGCCAAAGAGGTGCCGTATGAGCCTGCGCCAATCACAGTCATTGCGATGTCTTTACCGTAAGCATTGTTTGTATTTGCTTGTGTCATGCTACCGCCTAATTGTCTTTCTACTAGTAGAATCTAGTTCATAATCGCTAGAGTTTACGCTCTCAAGGGGTTAGGAACTAGGAACTTTTATCAGAAATAAAAAATGCACATTGCATCGCTGAGAGGACGCTTTGTGCATTTTCTTCAGGTATATGACGTGTGCTCATTCTCGATGAAGGGCAACACGTCACTTACAAAACGTGAATTACGCTTCAGCTTCGCCTTGTTGAGCTTGCTGTTGTAGGTAGTTCATGAATAGCGCGTCGAAGTTAACTGGCGCTAGGTTCAGTTGAGGGAACGTACCTTTAACCACTAGGCTTGAGATAGTTTCACGAGCGTATGGGAATAGGATGTTCGGGCAGAATGCGCCTAGGCAAT
The DNA here is from genome assembly GCF_033344415.1 of Vibrio sp. 1727. Classification (NCBI taxonomy): domain Bacteria; kingdom Pseudomonadati; phylum Pseudomonadota; class Gammaproteobacteria; order Vibrionales; family Vibrionaceae; genus Vibrio; species Vibrio sp. 1727. The sequence goes on along the minus strand of NZ_JAWPOT010000040.1, from coordinate 8,665 downwards.
GTGCAAGTTGACCAGCTTCCATTTGTTCAGCAGTGAAGATACCACCTTGTTGAACTTCACATAGGAACGCAGTCTCTTCTTCGTTCTTCACAGTAACGGTTAGACGTAGAACAACTTCGTAAACGCCTTCACCAAGCTCACGGCTTTGAGTGTCTAGGTCTAGTTTAACGTCTGGGTTCCACTCTTTCTGGAAAATTACTGGAGAGTTCGGCGCTTCAAAAGAAACGTCTTTTAGGAAGATGCGTTGAATTGCGAAGTTTTGTTGTGCGTCTTGAGGTGCTGCTTCAGCCATTTTTTAATCCTTAAATCAATATTTGTTGAGCCTAGAAACGTCTAAGCTCAGAAAACTGGTATGTCCTGAGACTAACTGAGCCAATCTACCTTGACTAGATGAAGCGTGTATTACGTGCAAAGCGTCACAACTTAGTGCTCCAACTGCTTTCAATTTGCTCAGTTTTTTGTCCGCGAGGCTTGGTAAAAGCGCGTTTAAACGCGAACTTTCGTTCTTGCCACGTTCCTACTTTTTACCGCGAACTAACGGCAGGTTCGCTTCGTTCCACGCAATCAAACCATTTTTTAGTAGGCTCACTTTTTCGAAGCCAGCTTTTACTAATAGGTTTGCGCTTTCTTGAGCGGTCTGTCCTGTCTTGCATACCACAATGATTGGGTCTGATTTGTGGTTTTCAAGGCTACCCAAGTTACCCGCTTTGATGTCTGACGGTAAAATGTGAAGTGAGTCGGTGATATGACCTTTTTTGAACTCGTCCTTGGTACGGATATCCACTACAACGCCGTTTTCACGGTTCATAAGATGAGTCAGTTGGTTTACGTTGATTTCTTTGTATGCGGCTGTCGCTGACTTCACGATGTTCATGATAAAGGCGACAAGAAGACCTACCCAAACCAAAGATAGAATCATGTTCTGTTGGAAAAATTCAATGTACTCTTGCATGTCTTGAGCTCTTACGCTGTTGGCGGAAAAATAAAGCAGGAGTATAGCGAGGTTACGGCTCTTAGGCGAGAGGGTTAAAATTTTCTAACGAATAATTGAGATCTCTATAAACCCGTTATGCCCTTACTATCCGTACATTTTGCTCTGGTAGCTTGATTGCTTTTGCCTATTGGACTTATCGGTTTAAGTGACTTCTGTTTTACTGAGAAAAGAGAACAATAGGTATTAACCCATCTTGTTTGATGTTGCTTTAAATTAGCGCTGTTTCAAGTGCAAAAATAAGAATGAGAAGCGTAAGAAAACCGAACTTAGACTGGGGTGTACAAAGCGTATTAGAAATGACTATGCTTGTGGAACACGATTGTCGGCACTGACTCGTTGTTCGCTTAACTTGTAAGATAGCAACAATAAATCGCAAACATTATTTGATCTTAACCTACAGTTTTGGTTAAAAAGTGTAGTAAAATTACGCTAGTTTTGTTTCAAGGTTAGATAGGGCAGCGAAGCCCTACGCCAAAAGTTACTTAAATTTGATGAGGTCATCACTATGTCAGCTAAGAAGCCATTGGCTCTAGTTATCCTTGACGGTTACGGTTACCGTGAAGACACAGCAAGTAACGCAATTGCGAATGCGAAAACACCAGTAATGGATGCTCTGATTGCGAATAACCCACACACATTAATCTCTGCTTCAGGCATGGATGTTGGCCTTCCTGATGGTCAAATGGGTAACTCTGAAGTTGGTCACACTAACATTGGTGCAGGCCGCGTTGTATACCAAGACCTGACTCGTATCACTAAATCAATTGCTGATGGTGAGTTCGAACAAACGCCTGCGCTAGTTGAAGCTATCGACTCTGCAGTAAAAGCTGAGAAAGCAGTACACATCATGGGCCTGATGTCTCCAGGCGGTGTTCACTCTCACGAAGACCACATTTACGCAGCAGTTGAAATGGCAGCGGCGCGTGGCGCAGAGAAAATCTACCTACACTGCTTCCTAGACGGCCGTGACACACCACCACGTAGTGCTGAAAACTCACTACAACGTTTCCAAGACCTATTTGCGAAACTAGGTAAAGGCCGCGTTGCTTCTCTAGTAGGTCGTTACTACGCAATGGACCGTGACAACAACTGGGATCGCGTCCAAGTTGCTTACGACCTTCTAACTCAAGCTAAAGCTGAATTCACAGCCGAAACGGCAGTTGCAGGCCTAGAAGCGGCTTACGCTCGTGAAGAAAACGACGAATTCGTTAAAGCAACAGCGATCAAAGCGGAAGGTCAAGAAGACGCAATCATGCAAGATGGTGATGCGGTTATCTTCATGAACTACCGTGCTGACCGTGCACGTCAAATCACTCGTGCATTCGTTCCTGCATTTGACGGCTTTGAGCGTGCAGCATTCCCAGCAATTAACTTTGTGATGCTGACTCAATACGCGGCTGATATCCCTCTAGCTATCGCATTCCCACCTGCGTCTCTAGAAAACACTTACGGTGAGTGGCTATCTAAACAAGGTCAAACTCAGCTACGTATCTCTGAAACAGAGAAATACGCACACGTGACTTTCTTCTTCAACGGTGGTGTTGAGAACGAATTCGAAGGCGAAGAGCGTCAATTGGTTGCTTCTCCAAAAGTTGCAACGTACGACATGCAGCCTGAAATGAGCTCTCCAGAACTAACAGAGAAGATGGTTGCGGCTATCAAGTCTGGTAAGTTCGATACCATCATCTGTAACTACCCGAATGCAGATATGGTTGGTCACACTGGCGTTTATGAAGCGGCTGAGAAAGCAATCGAAGCTCTAGATGAAAGTGTGGGTAAAGTGGTTGAAGCAATCAAAGAAGTTGGCGGTCAACTATTGATCACTGCGGACCACGGTAACGCAGAAATGATGATCGACCCTGAAACTGGCGGCATCCACACTGCTCACACTAACCTACCAGTGCCTCTAATCTATGTAGGTGACAAAGCGGTTGAATTCAAAGAAGGCGGTAAACTGTCTGACCTTGCACCAACCATGCTTTCTCTAGCTGGTCTAGAAATCCCAGCAGAAATGACGGGTGAAGTATTAGTTAAATAAATAATTAACTAACGGCTCCGAATGACAAAAGCCCGAGTTTAAACTCGGGCTTTTTTGTATCTGGCAATAAGGGCTGGTCTGTAAGGTTACTGAACCAAAATGCCCGCACCAATCACAGCTAGGGCTGCGCCCAACCATGCAAATCGGTTTGGTCGGCGTTTAGTGTAAATCCAGAGCAGTGGTAGCAACATAATTGGCGTGGTTGAAGATAGAAGTGCAACCATACCTACATTTCCTTCTTGCAGTGCGTATAAGATTAGCGTCATGCCGACGGCCATCGCCAAGAAACCATTAAGCGCAGTAATACCAAATATGCGCCAAGTAATGTGTTGCGTCGAGCGAGCGACTTTGACTCCTAGAATTAACAACATGCTGTGGGCGAAAAAGGCACTGATCATTCGAATAGCAGAAGCCGCAACTGGGTCAATACTGGTTTGCATTACTGGCTTGGCGATGATGCCGCCCAATGCTTGGCACATTGCTGCGGTTAAGCCAAGTCCAATACCCACCCAGATGTTACCTTTAATGTCTTCCAAGACGTTATTCACTTGACCTCTTCGGCCAAAGAATATCGCCATCACCACGCCGCTAAATACCAATGATGCGCCCAGTAGTTCTATTGTGGCCATGACTTCGCTAAATAAGAAGTAGCCCAAGATGGCAGAGAACACGGCGTGGCAAGAGAAGAGTAACCCGGCTTGTCTTGGCCCCATACGATTCAAACACGCGAATAGAGCGGTATCACCAATAAAAATACCAATCAGTCCTGAGGCCATCATTGGCGTTACATGTTCCCAAGAAACCGTTAACCAGCCGCCAGTTATCCAGGCCATTGTTGATAAGATCACGGCTGTGCAGCCCATACGCCAGCGGCTGTAAGAAAATGCGCCTAGGTGTTGTGCAGGAATGACCGAAATTAGGCTAGAAACTGCCCACAGAAAAGCGGCGCATAAAGCAAGCCATTCGTAACCCATGATGTGTCGACGTCCTTGTAGAGTAGAGGAGTCTTAATATGCACGAAATTTATGGGATGTAAAAGCCGCTCTGTAAGGGCAGTAGCTGGAGAGCAGCTCCATGACAACACGCTTTTTCATGGAGCTCTTCGATTAAAACAGTACCAAAACTGCGCCATACACGATAAGTAGACCAATCAAACCAAGAATCAGCCCCACTTTCGCCATGTCTTTGCTCTCGATGAGGCCTGTTGAATAAGCCAAAGAGTTTGGTGGTGTGGAAACCGGTAAGATCATGCCAAGTGATGCGGAGAAGGCGACGACAACCAGTAAACCATGTAGGCCACCAACCGCAATAAGGCTTGGCATGGATGTACCAATAGCGGCAGCAATAGGCATCAATAAGTTTGCCGTTGCGGTATTAGACATAAAGTTCGCCATTAACCAACATACGATCGATAGGGCAAAGACAACGGCAAATGGTGATAGTAAGCTGTAATCAATGGCGTGCGCTAATGCTTCGGCTAAGCCCGTTTTGTCTAAGGCAATGCCAATTGCTATACCACCGGCAACCAGCCATAAAACATCCCAGTTAATCAGCTTGAGTTCTTCTTTGCCCATAATGCCCGTTAAGGTGAACACTGCTAGTGGGATAATCGCGACAACGTATGTATTCATGCCATGCACTTTCGTTGTCATCCAAAGCAAAATGGTTAGTGCAAAAGTGATGTAGACGACGATCGCACGCCAGCTCCTTTTGAATGTACCATCTAGCTTTAGTTTCATTTCTGGTTCGCTAGACGGAAACAGCTTTTGCAACAAGAACCAAGCTACAGTGAGTTGTACCAACACAAATGGTAGACCCATTGTCATCCACGATAGGAAGTCTATCGCGTTTTCTCCAGTGAGATATTGAAGCGCTATCGCATTAGGTGGCGTGCCTATCGGAGTCGCAATGCCGCCTGTATTCGCGGCAATTGGAATACACAACACCAGTGCTTTAATGCCTAAATCCCCTTTAGGTGCTGAAGCGACGATGGGGCCAAGCAGGGCTAGCATCATCACGGTCGTGGCAGTATTGGACATAAACATTGAAAAAACGGCGGTAATTAACATCAAGCCCAGCATGATGAACTTAGGTTGGGTGCCGAATGGTTTTAATAGAACTCGGGCGAGGTTGTTGTCGAGCTCGTATTTGGAAGCCGCAATCGCAAGAGCAAAACCACCCATAAAAAGAATAATGATCGGTGAAGAGAAGGCCGAGAAAATATCGGTGTAAGCAATTAACTCTCCTAAATCATGCCCCGCTGGTGGATTGCGAAATAGATGCAAACCTTTATCCGATATCATGATCAGTTCAAGAGCGATAATAAGAATGGACGTAGCAAAAACGGGAACCGGCTCGAGAACCCAAAGTAGGGCAGCAAGAAGAAAAATAGCCAACAGGCGATGCTGAATTAAAGTGAGATCGTCAATAGGAATAGCATCAATCGGCATCATCAAAACACCGAGCGGAATTAAAAAGCACACCAGCAATTTCGCCAACGTGTTTACACTCATCTTTGGCATTGGCTGCCCCTCTAAATATTCATTCTAAGCGCAGGATAATTGATTGTGGAATGAGGGTCTTAGAGGCAGGTATGAGTTTGAGAAATAGAGGCTAAATTTCGAACGGAGTTTTGCTTTTTATCAATAAAAAGAGCCCTTAATAAAGGGCTCTTTAACGGTGTTTTACTTATTTTTTCAAGGCGTAAGGTGTGCCCATAACGGTTGGCTTACCGTTTTCCATGCTTGCGTCAAACTCAATCGCGTCTTTGGCAAACAGGTTAATAACAGTAGAACCCAGTTTGAAGCGGCCCATCTCTTCGCCTTTTTTCAAGATCACGGCCTTGTCACCCTCTGCTGGGTAATCCCATTTGTAGACAGTGTTTCCACGAGGCGGAGTGATCGTGCCAGCCCATACTTGCTCAATGCTACCAACAATTGTCGCACCAACAAGCACCTGTGCCATTGGACCAAACTCAGTATCGAAGATACACACCACACGCTCGTTACGAGCAAATAGGTTCGGTACGTTTTCTGCTGTCAGAGGGTTTACTGAGAACAGGTCACCTGGTACGTAAATCATTTGGCGCAGAGTGCCGTCACATGGCATGTGTACACGGTGGTAATCGCGCGGAGATAGATACAATGTGGCAAAAGAACCATCTTTAAATTCGTCCGCTAAATTCGCGTCACCGCCCAGCAATTCTTGTGCTGAGAAGTGATGACCTTTTGCTTGGATAAGTTGACCATCTTCAATAGGGCCAAACTGGCTAACACAAGCGTCGGCTGGATGAGTAATGACGTTTTCGCCTTCAGAAATTGGGCGTGCGCCTTCTTTTAGCTCACGAACGAAAAACTCGTTGAACGTTTTAAAATGCTTAGGATCTGAGTGCTTTGCCTCATCCATATTCACATTGTATTGTTTGATAAACCAACGAATAACTGCTGTTGTTAGACCGCCAGCTTTTGCTGAAGCCAGTTTACCCATTAGGCGAGTGAGGCCGTGTTGTGGGATCCAGTACTGCAGTCCAACTTTAAACTTGTCCATCTTTAATTCCGATACTTCTGTTAGATTCGCGCTTTAGGGCGCGTGATGTTACTGAAATTTAATTTGCTTGTCAGTATTAGGTGAAGACTTTTTACACAGTTACAGCCTTAACTCAATTACAGATCGGCTTTTTTATTACGTGAATACTGACGATTTGCTTTGTTTTCAACCATGCTTTCCAAAATGCGATGATAGTTTTCAAAGCGAGTTTCGTTAATTTCCCCGTTCTCGACAGCTTCGCGTAGAAGGCAGCCTGGGTCATCATTGTGTTTACAATCTCGGAACTTGCAACCGCCTAAATATGGTCGAAATTCAACGAATGCTTTTGTTACTTCTTCTGCTTCCAAATGCCAAAGACCAAATTCACGTACTCCAGGTGAGTCGATCAAATCTCCACCCGTTGGAATGTGGTATAAACGTGCAGCCGTCGTGGTGTGTTGGCCCAAGCCAGAGTTCTCAGAGACTTCGCCTTCTTCCACTTCGCTCTCTAGTTCCGGCATTAACGCGTTGACTAAGCTGGATTTCCCTACGCCTGATTGACCAACAAAGATATTAATTCGATCACGTAGTAGGGTTTCTAGTTCAGCAATGCCTTCTCCAGACTTCTTGCTGACCAGAAGCACTTTATAGCCAATACGTTCATATTCTTTGAGCCATTCTTCATACATTGCACGGTCATCGGCTTCTAGAAGGTCGACCTTATTTAAGACCAACAATGGCGCAATATTCAGTGTTTCTGATGCAACGAGATAGCGGTCAATAATATTTAGCGATAGCTCTGGTAATACCGAAGAGACAATGACCATTTGATCAATATTGGCTGCAACGGGTTTTAGGCCATCGTAATAATCTGGACGAGTGAGCACTGAAGAGCGAGGTTCTACCGCTTCAACAACACCAGAGATGCCCGCCATAGACTCCAATCCTTCGCGCCATAAAACACGATCGCCAGATACTAGAGACTCAACACCACGGCGGAGGTTACAGCGTTGAATTTCGCCTGTTTCAAGGTCTTCAATGTCCGCGTGCTGACCAAAACGAGTGATCACGAGACCTTGCTTGCTGGCGCCTAGCATGTTTTCATCCCACTGGATGGACTCTTCTTGCTTCTTCAAACGCTTTTGTTGGTTGCTACGTACGCGTCGCACCTGACCTTTGGTTAACTTTTTCTTCTTTGCCACAATTCTGTACTTTATGTGAATTTACTCAAATGGTTGAGCCGTACTCTTGGCTCCGTGTATGAGTATCGTGTTTCTCGTATTTTGAGGTATAGTACCTCTTTTATCGATAAACAAATAGGCGGCGTAACCATGTCCTTTAGCGATCAAAACCTAATTTGGGTTGATTTAGAGATGACAGGGCTTGATCCTGAAACGCACAAAATCATCGAAATTGCTTCTATTGTCACGGATAGCGAACTAAATATTTTGGCTGAAGGTCCAGTGTTAGCGATTCATCAGCCGGAAGAAGAACTGGCGAAAATGGACGACTGGTGTACTAATACGCATACGGCAAGCGGTTTGGTGGAGCGCGTTCGAAACAGTCAAATCTCAGAACAAGACGCAGTCGCACAAACCATTGAATTTTTAGAAAAATGGGTGCCAAAAGGGGCGTCGCCAATATGTGGTAACAGCATTGGGCAGGATCGTCGCTTTTTATACAAGCATATGCCTGAGTTGGAAGAGTTCTTCCATTACCGATATGTTGACGTTAGTACTCTTAAAGAACTAGCACGTCGCTGGAAACCTGAGGTGCTAAATGGGTTCACAAAACAGGGAACACATTTGGCCTTGGACGACATTCGTGAGTCCATCGCAGAACTTAAGTACTATCGAGGTACTATTTTCAAGATTTAACTGTTAAGGTTGCGATCCAAATTGTTGTAATTTATATCGCTTTTGATTGCTTTTTCGTCGTTCAGTAAAAAAATAAAGTTTTTTTGAAGGAAGGACTTGCATCACAAAAAAATGCTCTTATAATTCGCAGCCCTAAACAGCGGAAACGTTGTTGATGCGACACTAGCTCAGTTGGTAGAGCGCAACCTTGCCAAGGTTGAGGTCACGAGTTCGAACCTCGTGTGTCGCTCC
>NZ_JAWPOT010000408.1:0-620 GCF_033344415.1 Vibrio sp. 1727 | reverse complement strand
ACCGCCCAAAAACGCCAGTAACGCAATCTCGCTTGCCCCCACCGCCATCGGCACACTGATCACGTAAGTATCGGCAGATGTTCCGCTCAATAACCCTTGCCCGACCCACGCGATTGGCAACACAAATACGCCCATCAAAATCAGATACCGCGGGAACAACCAACGCGCGACATGCAAGTCTTGCGCACGTTCATTTTCCACCACCATGGTGTGAAACTGGCGCGGCAAACAGACAATTGCCAACATGGTCAGCACAGTATGAATCAATAAGGTTGGAATGTTTGGCGACTGGTAGGTTTCAGAAGCCACTTCAATCAGACTCAAGTCTTCAGTACTCATCGCCAGCCAGACAATGAAAATCCCCACCACCAAAAACGCCAGTAATTTGATGATGGATTCGAACGCGATCGCCATCATCATCCCACGGTGATGCTCAGTGTTATCAATATGGCGAGTACCAAACAACATGGTAAAAATGGCCAGTGCCACCACGACAAACCAAGACACGCTGTCATTCTGATAACCAAAATCGGTCGCCAATGCCGGGGCGATGATCTCCAACCCCATGGTGATGCCACGCAGCTGCAAGGCGATGTAAGGCAAGATCCCTGCCACCGCAA
>NZ_JAWPOT010000407.1:0-621 GCF_033344415.1 Vibrio sp. 1727 | reverse complement strand
GTCACAACAGACGCCACAATCCATGGCGAGTCCAAGTTGGACTTACCTTGCTGCAGTAACTCACCCCAGCTTGGTGTTGGTGGCATCAAGCCTAAACCAAGATAATCAAGCGCTGTCAGTGCGGTGATGTTGGCGGCAATAGTAAATGGCGCCACGGTAACAATCATGACCATGGTATTTGGCAGAATATGGTTAAACAGGATTCGGCCTGTCGAGGCGCCCAACGCACGAGCTGCCATTACGTATTCGCGTGCAGATTCTTTGTAAGTCATGGTACGCATGTACCATGTCATCCCCATCCATCCAAACAACACGTTGATGGCGACAAAGAGCCTGAAAGTCGGTTGAACGATGGACACCAAAAGCATAATGACGTACAGGAATGGCACCATTGACCATACCTCAATCAAACGTTGGACAAATAGGTCGAACTTGCCGCCCCAGAAGCCCATGGCACAGCCTACAGCGGTACCAATAGCGTAGGACACCGCCATCGTTAACAACGCAAACCCCATCGCAGTACGGAAGCCATACACCAAGCGCGCTAAAATATCGCGACCAATAACGTCAGTACCTAGATAGTGTTTATTCTCAGCGCTTGGCGCGGTCGGAGGGAAATCG
>NZ_JAWPOT010000406.1:0-621 GCF_033344415.1 Vibrio sp. 1727 | reverse complement strand
ATAGATGAGTACGTGATCATAACTCCAGTAAACGAATGGTGATACTTAATGATATTTAGACTTAAACTCTTAAACTAAAGGTTGTCATCCTCAACGATTTCATCGGTTTTAAAGTCTTTCTTAGTCAGTTTTGTACCATTTTCACTATTGTATCTTTCAATTGCTGCCGCCAGTTCACGTGATGCTTTACCTTGGGATCTTTCTTTAAAAACATCTTCTCCTACTTTAAATTTAACAAGTGGTGCTGGTTTTCGCTTCGTTGCGGTAGAAGACTTTGAACCTGTTAAAATTTTATACTTTTTTTCGAGTTCGTGAGGGATTTCAAAGTCAATTACTTGTAAAGCGTGTATGGCTGCTTCAACAGCCTTCACTTCTTGCGCAGTATTAAGCTCATCTATAACGTGGCTAACTCTATCACGGATTGCTTCTAACTCTCCCAGAGATAGTTCTAAGCCTCGGATATTATTGCGACTATTAAATATTTCTATGGCTGCTTCTTGTTTTTCAGTCAATGTCATTAGTTTTATTCCTATTAGATGTACAATTGCCAATACTCCAATTTTAAACCAAACTTAAAAAGTGTGGAAGTTTTTAATGATTAAAAAATTTTTGTTTGATTTA
>NZ_JAWPOT010000405.1:0-621 GCF_033344415.1 Vibrio sp. 1727 | reverse complement strand
GCAAGTGTTCACGCTGGCCCGTTTCACAAGTTTCTAGCAGTTGACGGTAGAATCTTAGCGCCAAATCACGTGAGGCAGGGTTAGAGAAGTAGTAACTGCCAACTCGGTCATACAGCTTCTTCAAGCCATTGAAAATCAAACCGTAGATTTGGTTACCAGAGTGGAATGCTAAGCGTTGGAACAACATGTAATCGTAAAAGTTAAATGTTTTCGCGATCAAGATTTCCTGACGCTTTGCTTCATCTTTTTCGTTGTCTTCTTTAACGCTTTGAAGCACCTTATCCGCATACGGAGAAGAGGCAATGAAATCATCCCAAGACGATGCATTCACAAGCGCTTCACAAGACTCAATTACGTTCTTGATTGTACGCTCAGAGTTTTCTTTGTTCGCCTTGAATGCATAACGCATAAAGATAGGGCTGATGTTGGTACGTGCCGCAAGCAAATCTTCTACAATATTTGTTGCATTATCGACGTCTAGCGTCATCAACGTATCCAAGATATGCAGACCAGATGTCTCCATAAATTGGTTAACTTTTGTTGGTTTACCGTGTTGGATAGTCAACCATCCATCACGTGCTAGTCGTTGAAGAACCTCTCGTAAAGTCGTTCGAGTAACAC
>NZ_JAWPOT010000404.1:0-622 GCF_033344415.1 Vibrio sp. 1727 | reverse complement strand
CTCGGTTACTTTCGCGATCACGGTAATGACCATTGGGGCACGAAACGGCGCATTTTTCACTTTTTCGATCACAGCCTCATCACTATGGTCTGCAATCGCGGCTTTCACCAAAATATCTGATAGCTTCTTCAAACCATCACCTTGAGCAATCACAAAACGCCAAGGGGTTAAGCCCGCATGGTCAGGAGCACGAAGACCTGCACGAATAATATTCTCCAACGCTTTGCCCTCTGGTGCTGGCGGAGATAATTTGGCGATAGAGCGACGGTTAAGCAAAAGATCGAGAGCTTCCATGAGCGAGTCCTTATTGAATCTAACTGTTATTTTCTTTGCTGCTCACTTTAGCATAATCCTCTCACTCGAATAACAATCTGTTTTTTAGGGATTATCGTGATGATTCACACAAACCGAGATTGACAGAAACAAAAAAGCTGCGCATCACACGCAGCTTTTGAGTCATATCAAGCTCGATGTTATAGCTTCACAGCAAGTTTTACGCCTTGGCGAATTGCGCGCACTGCATCCAACTCACCGGCATGATCAGCGCCACCGATGATATGCAGTTTTTCACCAAGTTCAGACCACTTGTCTTCAAACGGACGTACTGATTCCTGTCCCGCAC
>NZ_JAWPOT010000403.1:0-622 GCF_033344415.1 Vibrio sp. 1727 | reverse complement strand
ACGGCTCAAGCGGTCGCCTCAGTTAAACAAGTGCTTGGAGAAGCCGGTATGACGACCGCTTTTTCTCAGCCGCTGATCAGAAAAATGGAGCTGTAAATGAACCTAGTTAATATCGCCCTTTCAGGTTTAAACGCAAACCGCGTTGCACTTGACGTGACGGCGCAAAACGTTGCGAACGTCAACACGCCAGGATACAGCCGTCAACAAGCGTTGATGGCGACAGTTGGTGATGGTAAGTCCAACCGCTTAAGTTCTGGCATGGGTGTGGAAGTGACCAGCATCCGCCGTGTAACTGATCAGTTCTTGGTTAAACAAACTTGGTCTACCAATAGTTTGGCGGCTTACGCGGCTGGTTACACCAGCAACATGAGCCAACTAGAAAACACCTTGGGTGCAGACGGATTTAGTATCTCTGCTGGCTTAGATTCGCTTAACGCCGCGCTTAACGACGCGACAGTGAAGCCAGAATCGATGCCTTACCGCCAGCAAATCATCAATGAATCAGAAGCGTTGGCTCGACGCTTCAACACACTAACTCAGTCTTTGCACAACCAACATAAAGACATGAATGATCAGCGCACCGCTGCGCTGACTCATGCAAACAGTCTGATGTCGAACGTCG
>NZ_JAWPOT010000402.1:0-622 GCF_033344415.1 Vibrio sp. 1727 | reverse complement strand
CATCCATCAATAACACAGGGTCTTCGCTGTTTCTTAGCGTCTCGTTGTAGTATTCGATAAAGGCTTGCTGCATCTCTGGATTAAACTTGTGCGGTACACCTTTCGGCTTCTTATATGAAAAGCCGTGATGATGTAGCCATTTGTTCATGCCTGCAACGGTATAGCGAATACCAAACTCGGCTTTCACATAAGCGACTATTTGATGGGTATGAAAGTACGTCTTCTCGGATAAATGTTCGATAAGCTGCATGGTTTGCTCAGCAGAAAGTCGGCTCTGGCTACCACCATTTTCAGGCTTAAGTTTTTCAGAGAGGACATAGTCACTGAGATGACGAGCAACGGTCGATTCATGAATACGAAGCGCTTGAGAAATCATCGTTTGACTCCAGCCTTCAGACGCAAGTAAAGCCGCTTTGATGCGGTCACGCACTCGACCATCACGAGTTGAATCGTGCATCACTTCGAGTTGTTGTTTCTGTTGAGGAGTCAGTATTATTTTCATGGTGCGTAGCATGATCCTGATTTCATCGAAAATCAAGCATCTTCAATGATCACGGGTATATCGTGTTGTACTGTCGCAGTGGTAACCGCTCTGGCAAAGCGTATCAATACTTACAATCGC
>NZ_JAWPOT010000401.1:0-625 GCF_033344415.1 Vibrio sp. 1727 | reverse complement strand
CCAATTTTACAACAGCATTTTTCCTTAGGAGTGCTTGGCGGATACCAAGATCGTTTTGTGCCACCAGCACCACAATAGGCAGAATGGAAGCGCATCGGCGATGCCAGTATCGGTCAGTTTGCGATTGAAAAAGCATCTACAAATGCAACGTGTCAGAACAGCCCGTGTTGGGAGAAAGATAAAACTAAAGGCCATTACCCTGATGGCCCGTTCAACCGCGATGCAAACAGCAAGAGCAGTAAAATTGGCTTAGTGACTACTCACGTGGTTGATGAGGTGAACTTCTTCGATGGCGGTGAAATTCTGACGAAACAACCAGACATTCGTTTTGGTCGTTTGAACTTTAAGGATGTTGGCGGAAATCAGGGCATGAAGATCAAAGTACCATTGGACGTAGAGGTGTGGCAAAACGGTAGATTTGTTACAAACTTTGATGACAACTCGACAACCGCAAATGGTGCGTACTACACCAGCACGCCTATTTGGTCGAACGCACCGGTAAATAACGCCCAGTTATCTGGTGTTGCTAAGATAAGCGTTGGCAGAACCAACGACATCATTGCAAGCCAAATTGACGCGGCAAGAGAACAAATTCAGTTCAGCCTAAATCTAGATCACTCAGGCA
>NZ_JAWPOT010000400.1:0-626 GCF_033344415.1 Vibrio sp. 1727 | reverse complement strand
GTGCTTTGACTGTTTAGTAAAGCCAGGAGAAACAATAAGCGCCGAAACATTGTTGGCTCTAATTGTTAGAAGTTGAGTTTGGCTAATAATTTCATGTTCTGCGTCTAGCCAACCTCGAGCTACCTTTAACTTTTTCTCTAAAAGCCTAGCGCTACGGTCTGAAACATAGCTTTCTTTTGAATTAAGCCTAACGTCACGATGATTAATACCTAACCGTGAAACTAATTCAAGATTAGCCTCACGATTGATTAAATATGCCGCACCACCTTCATTCTGTTTTGTAGCGAATATGTCGGAGAACAGTTCGCTGTAATGATTCTTATCCATAAATACTTTCTTATTTTTGAGAATAGACGCAAATAATCATGTGACTTGTATCTAAACATTAACTGCCGTTATGTCTAATTTTTACCCATGAAGAGTGAAACTTAAATAAATTTTCATCATTTGTTGCATATGTGTGAGCTATATCCCTATTTGTAGGTCGCATTACGCAAATATTTCTACAATTTGTTGAGTAATTAGTCTATTGAACCGATATCACTTCTGAGACTAGCAAATTGAAACTAACATTTGACTCAATAATAAGCCTATGCTAGCAGCTTTTGCTATTGTATTTTAGACAA
>NZ_JAWPOT010000399.1:0-626 GCF_033344415.1 Vibrio sp. 1727 | reverse complement strand
TGTGAATACATGACTGGCGGCATTGTGGCTATTCTTGGCGCCACAGGAGTGAACTTCGGCGCTGGTATGACGGGCGGTTTTGCTTACGTGTTGGATGAAAATCAAGACTTCCAAGGTCGTGTAAACAACGAATCGGTGGAAGCCATTTCACTGTCGGATCTATACATCCACCAAGAGCACTTGCGCGGCCTAATTGCGGAGCATCTCGAAGAGACTGGCTCTAGCCATGCAGAACATATTTTGGCGAACTTTGACGAATGGATTCCGAAGTTCTACTTGGTGAAACCTCAAGCGGCTGACTTAAACACGCTACTTGGTCACCAAAGCCGCAGCGCTGCTGAACTGCGCGTTCAAGCCCAATAAATCATGGAGGATGTTTGAATCATGAGTCAGAACGTTTACCAATTTATCGATGTTCAACGCGTAGATCCGGCGAAAAAACCAATTAAGATTCGTAAGATTGAGTTTGTTGAAATCTACGAGCCGTTCACGAAACAACAAGCAACGGCGCAAGCCGATCGCTGTTTGGATTGCGGTAACCCATATTGTGAATGGAAGTGCCCCGTCCATAACTACATTCCTCAGTGGCTAAAACTGGCGAATGAAGGTCGAATTTTAGAAGCCGT
>NZ_JAWPOT010000003.1:0-398166 GCF_033344415.1 Vibrio sp. 1727 | reverse complement strand
GAAAGCACCGGTCTTGAAAACCGGCATACGTTAATAGCGTATCTAGGGTTCAAATCCCTATCTCTCCGCCACTTTTAAAAAAACCGCTGTTCTTGCAGCGGTTTTTTTGTATCTGCTGTTTTTTAACCGCTGTTATCGAAACTTCTAATTGGTTTTTCTCTAGCTCTTTCTTCAAGTTTTTGCGTACCTACTTTGGGTTTAGTTTACGCAGTAATACCTTCAATCGAAGACATTTCCATACGCCATTTGGGCTTCAAATAGAGCTTTTTTAAGTCTCAACGTGGGATGCTTAAACGCATTTTGATAGAGTTCCAGTCTAAATACTGCGGATGCACTTGGAGAAAAAATGAAGCTACTTTACTGGTTAGATGAATGGCAAGCTCTTACTCAGCAAGAACAAGAGATGGCTTTACCTATCTCTGGCTACGGTTTACTTGATGATGTGTTTGTGAAGTATGAACTCGTCGATCTTAACAAGCCATTGTTGTTCACATTTTCTCCTTCCGGTACTGATGTGCAGGTACAAGACTTAACTCCGGATTTTTCTCCTTGGGGCTACGAGCTCGGAATACAACAACAAGTAAACATTATTGCCTTTCAACATTTAGGACAAAGTAATTGGTTCCGTAGTCGGAATTTGATTTTCTTTCTGGAGCAGCTATCTGAGTTGCTTCATCCCTTCAAATGTCGTTTGGGTTATGGGCAAAGTCGAGGTGGCTTTGCAATTGGCGCGTTCGCTAACTTGCTGAAACTAGAACATCTTTTGTTGTTTTATCCTGTTAGCACTAAAAATAAAGCGTTAGTGCCTTGGGATGATCGGCCGAGTACTGAGCTTGCTCAGCAGTTTGCTTGGGAAAGCGGCTACCATGATCGAGATTTGGGCAATGCCAAAGGTTATATTATTTATGACCCATCCAATCGCATTGATCGTCTTCATGCTGAACGTTATCCAGAGCTTACCCATTTAAAAGTCGTCGGTATGGGACACGGCACTCAATCCACACAATTAGATAAATTAGAATTTTTTAATCTGGTGGCGCAGGAGTTTGTTCGCCATCAAACCTTAGATATTGACCAATTTAATAAGCAAATTCACGCTTTGTTTTAAAAGAGGACTGATATCAGAGTCCCCTGTAACCAGGGGGAGATGATCACACACTAAAAACTAGATTTTTAACACAATTGCTAGGCGCAATTTAGATGGAGGATTAATGAAGTTACTGTACTGGTTGGATGAATGGCTGGCTCTTTCTCGTGAAGAACAGCAAACCAGACTACCGATGTCCGGGGAGGACTTACTTGATGATGTATTTGTTAAGTATGAGTTTGTCGACCGCAATAAACCGTTGTTGTTCACCTTTTCCCCTGCTGGTACGAATCTACAAGTACAGGACTTACACTCAGACTTTGCGCCTTGGGGCTATCGCTTAGCCCAGAAACAAAAAGTAAATATTATTTCATTTCAGCACCTTGGGAAAAGTAACTGGTTTCGTAGCCGTAATTTAATTTTCTTTCTAGAGCAACTGTCGACTTTACTTGAGCCCTTTGAATGTCGTTTAGGCTATGGACTTAGCCGCGGTGGTTTTGCTATTGGTGCCTTTTCTAATCTATTAAAGTTGGATCAAGTATTGATGTTTCACCCGGTCAGCACAAAAAACAAAGTTTTGGTACCATGGGATGATAGGCCAAGTACTGAACTTGCCCAACAATTTGATTGGGAAGGAAAGTATCACGACCTCGACCTTGGCGATGCAAAAGGCTATATCATTTATGATCCAACTAATGAAATCGACCGCCTTCACGCCAAACGCTACCCAGAGCTCACTCACTTAAGAGTCTTCGGGATGGGACATGGTACCCACGCGACGTATTTGAATAAATTCGGTTTTTATAAGCAAGTGGCCGTAGACTTTATACGTTATCAGAAGATAGATATAGCGCAGTTTCGTCATCAGACCAAAACGCTGCGCTTAAAAGAAGATTACTATCAGTGCCTTAACAAGGCGAATGCGAGCTCACAGCATCGTTTAAACTTACTGAGTACCGCTCATAATGTACTAATTGAAGAAAAGAAAGAACATGTGAAGGAGCATCAAGCACAAATCGATATTCAGCCACTTGTTGATATTGCACTTAAGCATGAGTATGACAACCCGCAAGATGCAGTACAGCTTTTGGAAGTCGCTCAGCAGTTGGTTCCGAATGATCCCGTTGTGGAGCACAAGTTGCAGCAACTGTCGTAACGTTGAGATGTAATGCGGACGATATTGGTCGAAATAGGTCAGTGGCTTTTGTCGCTGGCCTTTTTAATAGCTTATGGATTGATATTTCGATGAAATCTAATGAAGCAGTACAAAATAAAAAGCCCAAGCAAATGCTTGGGCTCAATAAATGTTAATGCGAGTTTTAAAACTCTTTTGGCGCAAAGCCTGTCATCACATCAAGGCGAAGTTCTTTACCAACTTTTGTTAATGGGTGAACGATTACTAAGCCGCGTACGCGTTTTTTCAGTTTGCCGATGTCCGCTTGTTCTGCTTTGGTGATTTCACGAGAGAAAGGCATATCAAGTAAGCTTTTACGTTCTTTGTTCAGCTCATAGTTTTGCTTGTGCTTTAACTGGTTAAGCTTTTTGGTAAGCTGTTCTACTTCATCCGTGAACTTTGTAATCATTTCGTGATCACCACGAGAACGTGCCGCATCAAGTTTACGTTGGCATGTATCTAAACGGTTGTGCAGCTTTTGAATATCAGTTTTTATGCTCATGGTAATTTGGCTCAAATTTTAAATAGTCGAGGAGTATAGCATAGCTGAGATCACACGCTCTACTATACTTCTCGATTGTCTGGCTTTAGTTAATCAGTTCATTGCCCGATACGTTACCAGAGAAAAAGGCTTCGACGTTATCAAGCGTCACAGAGGCAATATTATTCAGTGCTTCGTGAGTCAAGAATGCTTGGTGGCCAGTAAACAGCACGTTATGACAAGCCGATAAACGGCGGAAAACATCATCTACAATGACATCGTTAGATTTATCTTGGAAGAATAAGTCTTTTTCATTGTCATACACGTCTAGGCCAAGCGCACCAATCTTACCTTGTTTCAACGCTTCTATCGCCGCTAGTGAATCTAGCAACTCGCCTCGACTGGTGTTAATGATCATTACACCATCTTTCATTTGCGCGAAGGCTTTTTCGTTCAATAAGTGATAGTTTTCTTCACTCATTGGACAATGGAGAGAGATAATATCCGCATTAGCGTAGATTTCTTCAAGCGAACAGTAACGGGCTCCCATTTCTAGCGCTAATGGGTTTTCGTAGGGGTCGTAGCAAAGCAGTTCCATGCCAAGCCCTTTGAAGATACGCATCGTCGCGATACCAATCTTACCCGTACCAATAACACCAACGGTTTTTCCGAAAAAGTTAAAGCCAACAAGACCTTCTAGCGAGAAGTTGGCGTCACGTGTGCGTTGGTAGGCCTTGTGAAGACGGCGGTTTAGGCACATCATTAAACCAACCGTGTGCTCTGCCACTGCTTCTGGTGAGTAAGCAGGAACTCGAACCACTTGTAAGCCTAGTTCTTTGGCTGCTTGTTGATCAACTTTATCATATCCCGCGCAGCGCATAGCAATAAGCTTGGTCCCGCCCAGAGAAAGCTGTTTAAGGACAGGAGCTGAAAGATCATCATTAACAAACGCACATACAACATCACTGCCGTGCGCCATCTTGGCTGTTTTTTCGGTTAGTCGGAAGTCGTGATAGTGAAATTCAAAATCGCGGTTATTTTTAATTTTATTAAAAGAGGCTTCGTCGTAGGATTTTGCACTAAAAAAAGCAATGTTAATCATGGTTCCCTCTCAAAAAGTACGGACTTTATAAATAAATATTCTTATAAAGTAATGCAACTTAGCCGCAATGAATAGAGAAATCTTCTCTTTGACTTTGTTGTATCAAATAACGATAAGAAGTACGCCTTTCAGCGAGTGCTATCTTACGGTTCCGCATTAGATACTGTTTGCTTTACGAGCCTTAACTGACTAGCATTATCGCTCTTTTCTTGTTCACTTTATTAGCTTAGGCGTTACGACAATGTCAGTAAAATGGTTCTCTATGTTCTTGTGTTGTGTGTTTGCTTCGGGCACTCACGCAGCTGTTGACCTTGTTAAAGTCGACAAGTCTAAGCGTCGAATGTATTTGATGGAACAAGGAGCAGTGCTAAAAGAATACCGAATTGCTTTAGGAGCGAACCCGCAAGGACATAAACAAGAAGAGGGAGACAATCGCACGCCAGAGGGCGAATACACTCTAGATTATGTTATAGAGGACTCTGCTTTTTATCGTTCTGTGCATATCAGTTACCCTGATGCGATTGATACGTTGGAAGCGAAGCGCCGAGGTGTGTCCCCTGGAGGGAACATCAAAATTCATGGCTTAAAAAACGGTGAGAGTCAGTTGCCGATTTATATCCAAAGTTTTGATTGGACTAATGGGTGTATTGCGATTACCAACGAGGAGATGGACGAATTTATCCAGCTTGTCGAGATGGGGACACCAATTCAGATTGAGTGGTAATAAAAGGTCCCCTTTAATGTTCTGGCTCTTATAGGCTATGGCATAAAGCGCTGTGGATGATCACTAAAAATACCGTCTAATTGAGGTAGGTATTTCAGTTTATTTGGATTGTTTACCGTATAGCACATCACTTTGTAACCGGCTTGTTGGAGTTTGTTTATCTGGCGAGTACGAACCCAGTTAATGTTTAGGTTGCAGCTATAGGCACTAACTTCCTCCAAAAGGCGTTTATCTTTTCTCGTAAAGAATTCACTTAACACACCCAATCGGTAGCCACTGCAGTATTTGTGCATCGCTCTAATGACGTCATGACTAAAGCTCGATAGGAGTACATTCTCTTGCGGCATTGGACTTTTTGTTAACGCATTGGCGAGAGTCTGCGCCACTTCTTCCGCTGGATGGTTGTCTACTTTAACTTCGATATTCAAGTTAAGCTTATTCTCAGTAGCTAAAGTGAGCAGTTCATCTAGTGTCACGATCTTCTCGCCTGAAAAGTCTGTGCTAAACCAACTACCGAAATCTAATGCTTTTAACTCTTCCAGGGTGAGCTCATCAACACGGCCTTGTCCATTGCTGCATCGATTGACGGTATGATCATGGCAAACCACTAAAACATTATCTTTGGTAGGCTGTATATCCACTTCCACCCACTTCAACCCCAGGTCAATGGCTGCTTGAATGCTTATTTTTGTATTCTCAGGGTATGAACCTGCCACGCCACGGTGACCAATTAATAACGTTTCCATTCGCTTTATCTTTTGCTTTGCGGTTGCCAGATTGTACTCGTTTTTTCTATGAAGATATATCTAGGTGCATATTGTTAGGAACCTTTAGTAAAAGTGAACATTAAACTCTAATGGCACGTTGCTGCTTCTTGGACTGAGTCCTGTGGACTTAAAGCCTTAGAGTGTGTAGTTGTTTAATTGGTAAATGAGTAATAAAATGCGAACCATTTTTATTTGAATGGTGAGTGGTAATGTCACGAGTTTTGATAGTCGATGATGACGTTCCTTTGTGTGAGCTGTTAGAAGCGGTTTTGCAAGAGGAGGGCTACATCGTCTCTTCTGTACATTGCGGTGAAAGTGCGCTGCAATATATGGAAAAAACGCCTGTAGATCTTGTATTGCTTGATGTCATGTTACCAAACCTTAACGGCATGCAAGTTGCTCGTAGGATCTGTCAGCGCTTCGCGACACCTATTCTAATGCTTACCGCTCTCAACGATGAAAACTCGATGCTTGATGGTTACCAAGCGGGGGCCGATCAGTATATCGGAAAGCCTTTTAATGTCGCTGAGCTTCTAATGCGCATCAAAGCGATTCTTCGTCGTGTTGGCTTGGAACGTCAACGTCAGACGATGTGTAGTACCGTTCAAACGATCAGTGACCAGCTTAATAGCTTACCCCTCACAAGTACGGAAGCTGAACTATTGAGCTACTTGGTAAAAAACCAAGGAGTCGTGATTTCAAAAGCAGAGCTTCAAACCGAAGTGTTAAAGAAAGAGCTGAGTCCTTTTGATCGCAACCTTGATATGCACATCAGTAACATACGTCGCAAGTTAGTTGAAGCGGGGCTTTCCAAGCAACATATCAAAACCTTCCGTGGCAAAGGTTACAGTTATTTAGAGGCTGTAAACCGTTAATGAAGCTCCGGTGTCCACCTTTTATTGCAAAACGTAAAGATAGCTTAGCGTTCAAGTTATTTAGTTGCATGACCGCAATTGTAATTAGTATTTTGGTCGTGCAATCCTTAGCGGAACAAGCTCTGGTGAAAGCCATGTTGAAAGTGCCCGATAGTGTGCGAGAAGAAATGCTAGACCTTGCACATCAAGCCAATGTATTGATTGAGCACGGAGACATGGACGAACTTGCTGACTGGGCAAATGCGCAAAACTTTTATTTATTTGTGTTGAATGAACATCAGCAACCAGTTACGCACCGTCTGATGCATCCGCACTTCGAGTTCAAACTTCAATTTAAGAGAAGCATTGATGATCAACTTGAGGGGAAAGTGAATCGCCCCATCATCAATATTCCTTTAGTTCATGGCAATACTTTAGTGATTCAGTTGCCACATCGACTGCACCCTGCAAATGACTTCATTCTGTATTTCTCTATTCTCAAAGTCGTGATTGCAGTGGTTATTTTGGCGCTCTTTTCACTGCTAATGGCACGTAACTTACAGCAACCATTGGATCGATTGAGAGAAGCAAGCAAAAAGCTATCTAATGGCGATTTTAATGTCAGTGTCGTGAAAGAGCTGAAGTCGAGCACGCGTGAGTTTAACGAGTTAGCGCAAGACTTCGATCACATGACGCAACAGATTCATTCTCTCGCTGAAAAGCAGCGACTGCTTATAAGAGATGTCTCTCACGAATTGAGAACGCCGTTAGCGAGGCAGAACTTGGTTCTGCATCTTTTGCGAAAGCGTGTTGGAGAAAGTGAGCAAAGCCTAGTGACAAGGCTAGAAGATGAAGCAAAAGAGCTAAACCATTTGATCAGCGATATATTGGAGTTCAGTCGCTTGGAAAATGCGCGCTTCGACAAAGCCACGAAACGCTGTGATTTAGAAGTTTTGCTTTCCCCGCAAGTAGAACGTTGCAAAATAGATTTGAAGTCAGAACAGACGTTGTCTTTCCGCTCAGAAGCTGTATGTGCTAAAGCCATTTGTGAAGAAACGCTGGTCATTCGTTGTTTGAACAATCTTATTGGTAATGCCATTAAATATTCAGGACCAGCATCTCAGATAGAAGTTTCTCTGGAAAATTATGTCAAAGAAGGGCAGCAGTTCACCACCATGTCAGTATCTGATGATGGGCCTGGTATTCCAGAGAACAAGCTGGTCGATATTTTTGATCCGTTTACACGCTTAGATGCTTCTAGAGATAAAAAGCTTGGTGGCTACGGTTTAGGTCTTGCGATTGTCAAAGAATCCATGCGTATTATGGGTGGAGCAGTCACGGCGAAAAACCGTGAGCAAGGTGGTTTGAGGGTTACTTTAGTGTTCAAGCAATAAGTATGATTAAGTCGCAATCTTCGTGATTAATGTCACATTATTGTGGCGCGTCATCAGAGAGTACTTTACAAAAGTTTTCAAATGCAAAGAATGTAAATTTAATGCAAATGGTAATACTTATCACTTATATTCACCCGCGAAATAATTAAGAGGGAATCGCATTCAACAAGTATGTGACCCGAAAAATAATAATCGGAGTGAAAGGATATGTTTACTAAGAGCCATTTGGCGTTAGTGATCGGTGCAGTGTTAGCAACACCTGCAGTGGCGGAAGTTCAAACAGACGAACATGTAGTTGTAGAAGGTCGAGAGTTCGGCTACAAGGCAGATACAAACAGTACAGCAATGCGCATGGAAATGACGCAGCTGGAAACGCCGGGACAAGTAGCGGTTATCGATGAAACGGTAATTGATGAGCAGCGTGCAAGTACACTTGGTGAAGTGCTACGTAACGATGCAAGTGTTAGCGCGGGTGGTACAAGCCGTAACCGCGAACGTTTCTCTCTACGTGGTTTTGAACTTAGCAGTTCAGACGGTTTTCTTCGTGATGGTCGTCAACACTGGTCACACTATCGTCAGCCAATTGAGCTTTTAGAGCGTGTTGAAGTGCTTAAAGGTCCATCAGGTCTGCTATACGGTAAATCTGAGCCGGGTGGCTTGGTAAACATGGTTTCGAAAAAACCAACAACTCAAACACAAGCAAGTTTGAGTCAAGATCTAGGTTCGAATGATCACTCACGCACTGTGCTTGATGTGAGCGGCGCGCTAAATGATGCAGAGACACTGCGAGCGCGCGCAATTTTTGCCAAAGAAAGCTACGGCTCTTGGCGCAGGTACGGTGATGGCACTGAGCCTAAAACAGATCGTACGGTAGCTGGCCTAGTGGTTGAGTACGATATCACAGACAACTTTATGGTATCGGCTCATTACGATCGCACGAAAGACGATGGTAGCGTGGACTCTGGCGCATACATTGTTGATGGCAAAGCGGTTCGCGGTGATAAGTACATTTGGGATGCGCAGTGGTCTGAAATTGATAACGAAGTAGAAAACTACGGTGTCGATATTAATGCGCAAGTCACGGATAACGTGAACGTAAAAGCAGGTTACAACCGCCAAGACTTTAAGCGTTTTGATGTAGAGTCTTACCCTAAGTTTGATCAGTATGAAGAGTTAAATACGATTAAGCATCGAGGCAACGATCGCTCCGATAATTGGGTATTTGATACTGCATATATAGATGTGACGACGGACTTTACTTTGTTCGGTACGGAAAACACGTTGTTAGTGGGCGCTAACTACTTAGATTACAGTTATGATCGCTTTATGGCATTTCATAATGAGGCGAGTATTGCGCCAGGAGAAACGGTGCCTAAGCCTAGCTATCGTAGTTCGAAGAAATCACCAACTGCTGAGTACGATACTTGGGGTATCTACGCGCAAAATATGATGACGATTAATGATTACTGGCAAGTGCTTGCAGGTGTTCGTTATGACGAAAAGCGTGATGATGAACTGACCGAAAACCAGGTTTCTCCAAAATTTGGTGTCATTTTCCACCCATCGACGAATGGCTCGGTTTACGTTCAGTATTCTGAAAGTTTCATGCCTCAAGGTGAAGTCAGCAACGGTAGTCGTACCTACATCAATGAAGGTGAGAAACTCGACGCTGAGCGTGGTATCTCTTATGAAATCGGTACGAAGTGGGAACTGTTTGATCAGCGTTTATTTGTATCTGGTGCTGTGTTTGATATCACGTTAGAGAACATCTCGCTGGATGTTGAAAGCGGCAAAGACGCGGGCGGCAATCTCCTACACAAGAAAACGCAAGGTGGTGAGCAAGTTCACAAAGGCGCTGAGTTAATGGCTCAAGGTTTTGTGACCCCAGAGTTGTCGCTAACCGCTTCTGCGATGTATTTGGATGCAGAGCTTAAGAAGGCAGAAAGATATGAAGGTAACCGCCCTGTAGACGTGCCAGAGTTCTCGGCAAGTCTATGGTCTAGCTACAAGGTTCAAGACAACACTAACTTAAACCTTGGTTTGATTTATGAAGGTGATCGCTACGGTGATGCAAAGAACACCTTCAAGAAAGATGGCTACGCTCGCGTTGATATGGGCGTGTCATACAAACATAAGTACGATGAAAACTTGGATATCATTGCTCGATTCAATGTCGAGAATTTATTCGATACCGACTACTTCGCAGGTGGTGGTAGCACGAATGGCGAGCAAAAAGGTGCGAGTGGGGTTGTGGTTGGAGAAAGCCGCAACTACATGGCAACAATCCAGTTCAAGTACTGATAACAATTTGATTATTAAAGGGGAAGGGTAGTCTTCCCCTTTGGTCGTTTTAGGAACACAGAAATATAACTCGTATGAATCTAATGAAATCAAGTATCGCTCTGTTGATATCATCGGTTTTGATTCCCGCTCACGCGGCGAACTTAAACGATGCACAAGCTGTGCAGAGTAAAACAAACCAGTCGTCGGCGGTAAGCCAAAAACGTATTGATGCAAGCGCAGAAAAATCACTTACTCTAGAAGCTGAAATTGAGCAGCTGCAAGAGGAAGTCGGTAACTTGAAGATTTATCGCGATCATCTTGCAAGCCTTGTTGAGAGCCAAAATCAAGAAGTTGATAGCTTGAACGAGCAAATTGAGCAGATTGCTCAAACTCGTCAAGGTGTCGTGCCTTTGATGTATCACATGCTTGAAGGCTTAAAAGCGCTCGTTGCTAACGACAAACCTATACGCAAAGCGCAACGTGAGGAACGAATTGCAAAGCTGGATTCCATGATGACGCGTGCAGACGTTGCGGATGCAGAGAAGTTTCGTCGTATTTTAGAAGCGTACCAAATTGAAATGGATTACGGCACCAAGCTTGGCGTTTACCAAGGCAAGATTAACCTGGGTGACAATGAAGCTGTGGAGGCGGACATTCTCTATTTAGGGCGTTTGTCTTTGGTAGCACGTAGCTTATCTGGTGAGACATTCTGGAGCTGGTCACAGCAACAACAAGCATGGCAACAAGTGGGTTCTGAGCAAAAATCAGAGCTAGATAAAGCGTTCGCTATGGCGAATAAACAGATCGCGCCGAGCATGTTAACTCTGCCAGTGTCGTTAACCGCTGCGGAGGGCAAATAAATGATGAAAAAATGGTTATCGGTTGCATTAATCTCGACAGCCGCATTAATGCCTCATGCTGCTTTTGCGAGTGATGCGTTGTTACAAAAGGCGCAGCAAGAAAATCGTCAACAGCAATCGCACAATGTCGCACGTGAATCAGGTTTTAAGCAAACAGAGCAAGAGCTACAGGCTATAAAGAATAAATTGATGGCAGAGCGTGCTGCTCTTCAAGCAGAAGCGGACTCATTAAGTGTTACCTTCGGTGAAAATGAAGCAGAACTGGCACAGCTAGAAGAAAAGTTGCGTCTAGAAACCGGGAGCCTAGGTGAGTTATTTGGCGTCGTTCGCCAGAACGCAAAAGAGCTAGAGTCTGAGCTAAAAAGCTCAGTAACCGGTGTAGATGCAAACTCATATCAGAAAGATATCGATGCTATTGTTGCGGCTAAATCACTGCCAACGTTGACCCAACTTCAGGCGATGTGGCGCAGCATGGAAGAACAAATCAAAGCAAGCGGTGAAATGGCAAACGTCTCTTTCACACTGCTAAATGGCGAAGGTCGTGAACAAACGGTTAATGGTGTTCGTCTTGGTTCTATGGCGCTGCTGGATGAGACTGGCTACGTTAAGTGGAATGGTCAACGCGGAGACGCGGTAAACTATCTTCGTCAGCCTGAGAACGGTCCAACAGCGAATACTATTTCCTCTGGTGACATTGATGCACTTGTCATTGATCCGTCACGTGGCATTCTTCTTGAACAGCTTGCAAACTCACCGACTTTGGCTGATCGCCTAAATGCGGGTGGCGTTGTCGGTAAAATCATCCTTGGTTTATTGGCTATCGGCCTATTGATTGCGCTCGTACGTGGTGCATCACTGATGATTTCGCGCCAGAAAATCATGAAGCAACTGAAAACCCCAGCGCAGCCAGGAGACAACCCTTTGGGTCGCGTGCTAGCGGTATACCAGAAAGACAAGCATCGCAGCGTAGAAGCGTTAGAACTACGTCTTTTGGAAGCTGTTGTTGATGAGCAAACCCACCTAGAAAAAGGGTTGTCGATGCTTAAGCTTCTTGCAGCCCTAGCTCCTATGCTTGGCCTACTAGGCACGGTAACGGGTATGATCGAAACCTTCCAGGTCATCACTCAATTTGGTAATGGTGATCCGAAAGTAATGGCGGGTGGTATTTCAATGGCACTTGTGACTACCGTACTTGGCCTTGTTTCAGCCATGCCTTTGCTATTAGCGCACAACGTATTGAGCTCTCAAGCAGAAAATATTCGCAGTATCTTAGAAAAACAAGGCATCGGTTTAGTTGCAGAACAAGCTGAGCGTGATATGCCGAGTAACAAAAGCCATTCTAACACCTTAGCGGAGAACGCAGCGTAATGGAGCAGATCCTACTCAGCACATTGGGTTTGATCAGTGAGGATTGGGCCACAACCTTGATGAGCTTTATGCAGCAAGGTGGTCAAATCCTATGGTGGTTGGCCGCCGTCGTGGCGGTGTGCTGGCTGTTGGTTATGGAGCGAGTTATTTATCTCACAACGGTTTTCCCTGGGGTAAAAAAACAGCTTTGTGAGCAGTGGCACGCAAGATCAGAGCACCACTCTTGGTACGCGCATCAAATCCGTGAAGGATGGATTGCAAAAGCGCAAATCGAACTACGCCAAAACCTATCGACTATTAAGCTACTTGTGGCGGTTTGCCCAATGCTAGGGTTGTTAGGGACGGTGACAGGCATGATTACGGTGTTTGACGTAATGGCATCGCAAGGCAGCAGCAATCCGAAATTGATGGCTTCTGGTATCTCACTTGCTACGCTGCCAACCATGGCGGGTATGGTAGCAGCGCTTGCGGGCATGTTTATTCATGCTCGCCTTAGCAAAGTGTGTGAACGAAAAGCTATCCAGTTAGAACAATCTTTAAGGAGTCAAAAGTGAGACTCGGACGCAGACCTAACCAACAAGATGAAGCTCAAGTCGATTTAACCTCGATGCTTGATATCGTCTTCATCATGTTGATCTTCTTCATTGTGACCAGTTCGTTTGTACGTGAATCCGGTGTTGAAGTGAATCGCCCTCAGGCTTCTAATGTAGTAAGCCAAAAAGACGCGGGCATTTTTATCGCAGTAACGGCAGCGAATGATGTGTACATCGACAAACGAGTGGTTGATATTGAGCGTGTTGAGGCCTCTATTGAGCACCTGTTACTTGATCAGCCTGATGCTTCGTTAGTTATCCAAGCTGACGAGCATGCTTACAATGGCACTGTCGTGAAAGTGATGGACGCTGCAAAGGCGGCAGGTGTGAAGAACATTGCATTGGCGGCGGAGAAACCTTAATGGGCAGGCTGTTACTTGCACTACCAGCATCACTGTTAATTTCTGTGAGCTTGTTTAGCTTTATGGCGTGGATGGTTGATAAAGGCAACCAGCGTGCGCCAGAAGCTTCAGAAGCCGTTCGTTTTGATATGGTGATGGTAGAGAATGAAGCAGACGTGCAGCGTCGTCAACGTTCAGTGCCGGAGCAACCAGAACCACCTCAAGCGCCGGAGCCAATGGATCTGTCTCAAGCTGACACTCAAATGGAACCAATGAGTCAGATGACGCCAGTCAGTGCTTTAGGTTTAAACACTGCCCTTGAAGGCATCGCGATTAGTGCACCAAACTTGAAGGGAACAATGGGCAACCAGCAAGCACTGCCGTTGTATCGTGTTGATCCTCGCTATCCAAGTAAGGCGCTGAAACGTAGAGTGGAAGGTTATGTCATTATGCGTTTCACGATCGATGCAACTGGACGACCAAAAGATATTGAAGTGATCGAGGCTGAGCCCGAGCGCATGTTTGAAAGGGAAGCAATCCGTGCGCTTAAAAAATGGAAGTATCAGCCAAAAGTTGAGGATGGTGTGTCAATTGAGCAGTTCGGACAAACCGCTAAAGTGGAGTTCAAGTTAGCCAAATGATGAAAAAATTCTTAATCGGTACGGTATTAAGCCTGAGTGCACTCTCAACCATTGCCAGTGAGTTAAGCCAATACACCGCAGCGAGAGTTCAACGAGCACATAATTTGGCTCAAGAAGAGAAACTGAAAGAAGCGATTTCATCTCTTGAAGCTATGGAGCTTTCTCGTGGATATGACCAAGCTTATGTCGCTCGAATGTTGGGTATTTTTTACTGGCAGAACGAGCAAACTCAAGCGGCGATTAAGCAACTTGAGTTGGCAGTCAATAGTGGTTTGCTACAAGATGAGCAAGCATGGCAAACCCGAAAAATGTTGGCTGATATACTGCTGAACGAGCAACGTTTTTCTAAGGCTTTACCTCATTACTATGCCTTGAGCAAAAACATTCCTAAAGGTCAAAAAGCGCATGAGCTATGGCTGCGTATTTCCCAATCTCATTATCAACTGAGTCAGTGGCAAAAAGTGCTTTCAGCAATGGCTCGTTATGAGAAATTTGGTCAGCCAGACAAGCTTGGCGCATTGTCGATAAAGCTTTCTGCTGAGCTAGAACTGAAAAAGTGGAAGCCGGCAATCTCGACCATCAAACGCTTAATCGTGATTGAACCTGAGCGAATTGAATGGTGGCGTCAGCTTGTTGCTCTATACCTACGGGTTGATGACAACAAACGTGCCCTAGACTCTTTGGCGTTGGCAAAACTGAAAGGGTTACAACTTAGCCAAGATGACTTAAAGCTGCTGGCACAATTGTACGCGAAACGAGGTATTCCTGAGAGAGCTGCGTTGGTGATGAACGAGCTAGAGGATGTAAACTCGAATAGTAAGCTAAAAGCTCAGCAAGCAACGTATTGGCAAATGGCAAAAGAGTGGGAAGAGTCTATTGATAGCTGGCGTATTGCAGCTCAGCTAGATAGGCAGTATTACTGGAACTATTCTCAACTGTTGGTGCAAGAAGGCCATTATAAAGATGCCATTGCCGCGCTCGATAAGGTCAGAGGTCGTAAAGCGGATGTTGCACTTATCAAAACTCGCGCTTACTACAAACTTAAGCGGTTTGACGATGCGCTCGCTAATGCCAAAAGAGCGAATGAGATTAAGCCATCGAATCAGGCAAAGAGTTGGGTTAAGTATCTATCACAGCTACGCAAAGTAGAATCGACGCAGAACTCATAGCGAACATTTTTATTAAATACCCGAGCTCAGTCTCGGGTATTTTTTTGTCTAAAGTCATAAAGGCTATTTATTGTATGAGCTTTTCATAAAAAGCTAATGCATCAAATGGTCGGGAGAAAAAAGGGCTTTTCTCTATGTATTCTTGATGTACCTTGCTCAGTGTTTCAAACTTTTCTCTCGATGTAGGTTCGATATGAAAAGTTAGGCTTTCAGTCGATTCTACAAGCTTTAATGTTGAGGTTCTTGAAGCGTTATTTTTTGCTATTAATAGATAATATGCTAGCTCTTGCTTCTCTTTTAATACACAAGCCTCAAAAGCTTTCTCGCTTAAAAACGGCAGAACAGGAGTTAATGCTTCTATATGCTTCTTTGAATACTCTAGGGTTTGTTTGTCAGGTGTATTCTGGTCTGCCATAGATTCGCACAGCTTTATCTTAGCACCATAATTATCGATAGATTGGCTTACGTTGTTAAACAAACTGGCTTCAAACTTTTCACTTGCGAAAGTGACACTTGAGAAAAGTGATAAGAGAATTATTCCAACATTCTTGTTCATATTTTTCCTTCTGAACTACACCATAACGTTTGGCTAGCATCAGAAAATCTTCTCTATCTAACCCTACACTAACTTCTTAGCTTACCTTTTTTATCTAGTTTATGGATAGTTTTTAAGCTTTTCATTAAATATACATAAAGGCGCATTTTGGTGGAGTCTATCCCACTTTTTAGTATTGGAAATATCATTAAATTTTGAGTCATTAAAATTGATAGGGTTATTATCTAGAGGGTAGGCAATCGGTAACTCGCATTGGCCCAAATAGCTAAAACATGTGCAAGCCAAGCTGAATTGAAAAAGTAAACAATGTAAATTAAATGCCAATACGAATGATTATCACCTAAATTATGCCCCACATTTATTGGTGATGATTGTTTTTATGTTGCTTAAAAGCAAAGGTGTTCAAACTTGGGCTCGCCGCCTACATATCTATATTTCGATGGCTCTTCTCTTAGTTACGCTGTTTTTTGCAGTAACTGGTATTACCCTCAATCGCCCCGAATTGTTTGAACGCAGTGAACCTATCATTCAACAACATACTCTGACGGTTCCGCACTCAGTTCTATTCTCACATTCAGATACCTTTCAACCTAATCGTGAAGGGCTGGTGGCTTTCTTGACTAAAGAAACCGAGCTTCGCGGCACTCCCTCCGCACTAGATGTGTATACCGAAGTTGAGCAAGGTGAGTTGTTACTCGGAGAGCTTTCTATGGATTTTAAAGGCCCGGGTTATAACGCTACGGTCTTTATTGATATGACTACTGGTGCAGCAGACGTCGAAACGATGCACTACGGTATTGTTGCGCTGCTGAACGATCTACATAAAGGACGCAACAGTGGTGGGATTTGGAAGTGGTTTATCGACGTCACTGCGCTTTTGATGGTGTTTTTTGTTCTTACAGGCGTGTGCTTATTACTGCCTAAGAAGAAGACGCTCAGAACGTCAATGCAATGGATGAGCTTTGGTACGTTACTGTCGCTCGTAATTTATTTTGTTGCTGTTCCATAACAGCTTTTTTAGAGAACACTTATGTTGAACACAGGAAGATTTTTCCGCCGTAATCACTTTTGTAAAGCCGCTTTGATCGCGGCTTTTGCTCCTTTCTCTCTTTCCGCGGCGCCTATACCAGATAACGCGAAGGTCGACTTCGAACTCGAACTTCCAAAGATAGATACCTCAATGTATGCACGCCCTTATGTGGCGGTTTGGGTTGAAAACGATCAGCGTAAACCGGTTAAAACCATTCAGTTATGGGTAGGGAAAGACGAATGGTTAAAAGATCTACGCAGCTGGTGGAGAAAAGCGGGTCGTTATGATCGTGAACTTGTTGATGCGGTGACTTCTGCAACACGTCCTGCTGGTCAATACCGCTTTGTCTGGGATGGAACCAATGACGCAGGGAAGCGTTTGGAACAAGGAAATTACACGTTGTACGTCGAGGTCGTTCGTGAACACGGTGGGCGAAACTACTTACGTCAAAAAATAACGCTAGCGGACAGTGACGTGCGCTATGAGCTTAAACCAACACAAGAGACGGGTGTCATCACCGTCAATTATCAAGTTAAGTGATTAAAGGACACAACAATGAAAACCAAAATGAAAGCAGTGGCATTGGCGAGTGTAATGGCAATGGGATTGGCTGTAACCACCACCGCGCAAGCACATCCACGTTGGGTTCTGCCCTCTCACTTTACGGTTTCTAAAGAAGGCGGTGACTGGCTGACATTTGATGTTACTGCCTCTCACGGAACGTTTGTTTTTGATAAGCCTGCGGGTAGTGATCAGGCATTTGTGGTGATGCCGGATGGCCGCTCTGAGCGTCCTAACTTTGTTGTTCGTGGCAAGCGTCGCTCTATGTTTGATTTCTTTTTTACAGAAGAAGGCACGCACAAAGTTGCGATTAATAATCAGCCGAGCTACTACACACAATACAAAGCGGGCCGTCGTGATACGGTGAAATGGGCGCGAGCAAGCAAAGCTGAGCGTGGTGATGTGCTTCCCGAGCAAGCGCGTGATGTGGTTACTCAACTAAGTTACACCCGAGCAGAAAGCTACATTACGGTTGGTATGCCAACGGACAAAGCGTTGGAGATTGAAGGCAAAATGCTGGAGATGAAACCGATCACGCATCCATCGGACATCATTGAAGGTGAGCCTGTGACGTTCCAGTTTTTCTTTAACGGAGAGCCACAAGAGGGCGTTACTGCTGAGATTACACGTGAAGGTACTATGTACCGAAACCATCAAGAACAAATCGATGTGGTGAGCGATAAAGATGGCAAAGTGATCTTCACGCCAGAAGTCGCCGGGCGCTACTTAATGAAAGCGAACTACAAAGGTGAATTGAAAGATAATCCATTGGCGGATAAAGCGAGTGCCAATGTTCACCTTACGTTTGAAACTCAACTTAACTAATCGAATTAGGCTCAGCAATTGCTGGGCCATTTTGGAATTATCATGAATAACACTTCTCTTCTAAAAGCGGTTTTGCTTTTTTCTGGATTTGCGTCCTTTCACGCTGCTGCACATTTTCCTCTGATGAGCTGTCACTTGGCGCAAGATAAAGTGATTTGTGAAGCGGGCTACTCGGATGGATCGACAGCGGTCGACTACGATGTCGAAATGTACGATTACGACGACAATCTGATCGCCAAAGAAAAAACAGATAAGCGTTCCATCGCAGAATTTACTCACCCTGAAACAGATTTCTATTTGGTATTTGATGCCGGACATGAAAGCCCGGTGGAAGTGGATATCGTTGAGCTGAAAGAGAAATGAGTGTACAGAAAGTTCGCCCTGATGATGGTAACCGAGAAGGAAAGTGGGTCGCACTGACAATCGCAGCAATTCTCAGTTCAGCAGCCATACTTATGCCCTACCATCAGGTCGCGACTGAAAAGCCAGACATGCAGTCTCATCAAGTGTTAATCACGGATTTACGTCAAAATGAGTTGGGGTTGATCGCTGAGCTTAAGCTCGCTCATGAAGAGATTCGTGATTTGCAGTTAGATACCGGAACTTGGCCTGAGATCTCTGATATGGAGGTGCTTTGGATTGCTCCGTTCGTGAAAGACCAAAACTGGAAGCGTAAAGGTTCTCATCAGTGGCAACGAATTGATGACGGTGTCTACATTGGCGTGAAGACCAGTGCCCAAGGCTCTGCTTCCATGCTGTTGGATAGCCGCAGTTCTCAAGCTGATATTTGGTTTAATGATTCTAGCCGTTCGTTAAATGTGGAGGGACTAAGCGATCTAGCTAAACGCCACGATTTCGGGTGGAAACAAATCATTCTGTCAGACTCTTCTTCCCACTCTCACGCCCATTAAGACAACATAATTGATAAGTACTATGATCAAACGCTCTCTTTTACGTCGTATTCTTACAGCCACCGCGTTATTGACGGTGTCTTCTACTGGCTTTGCTGCCGATAAACTCAGTATTGGTATTACGCTTCAACCTTATTACAGCTATGTTAAAGCCGTTGTTGGTGAGAAGGCGGACATCGTTCCTTTGGTTGATGCTGGTTTTAATCCTCACAACTATTTGCCACAACCTAATGATCTTAAGCGCTTAAATGAAATGGACGTAATAGTGATCAATGGTATTGGTCATGACGATTTTGCACTGAAAGTGATCAAGGCTTCTCAGCGTGATGATCTCGTGGTTATCGAAGCGAACAAAGAAGTGCCTTTATTGCCTGCTATGGGGCAGTCTGTTGGTCAAGGAGCAGTGAACCCTCACACCTTTGTCGGTTTATCAACAACCATTCAAAAGGTTTACACCATCGCGAGTGAGCTAAGCCAATTGGACCCAGACAATGCTACGTTCTATCGCCAAAATGCTCGTAACTACGCGAAAACATTTCGCCTGATGAAGCGTGATGCAATGTTGTCTCTTGGTGAGTTGGACACGGCTGGTATGAAGGTGGCGACAACCCACAATGCTTACGGATATATCCTTCAGGAGTTTGGTGTTGACGTTGCCGCTGTCATTGAGCCTGCTCATGGTGTAGAACCAAGTGCAAGTCAGCTACAGGAAACGATAGAGAAAATTCGTGAATCGGGCATTGATGTTCTGTTTTATGAGCTCAATATGCCGAATCGCTTTGTTGATACCATCGAAGAGGCGACTGGGGTGCAGCTTTATCGCTTTTCTCACATGACTCACGGTGAGTATGAGGCCGATAAAGTCGAGGTTGAGATGCGAGATAATGTGGAAACACTAATCGAAGCCATGAAATTTGTGGCGAGTAAGCGAGCAGGGGAAAAGGCGTAATGACTGGACCTTCCATTTCCTTAAGTAACGTGGGCCTAAAATACGCCGACAATATCATTTTGCAGAACATCAGCGTCGAATTCGAGAACGCGAAATGTCACGTGATTATGGGACCGAACGGCGGTGGTAAAACCTCTTTGCTTCGTTCGGTACTTGGACTCACGCCATTTTCGGGAAACATAGCGCTCAATTGGCCAGAACCATCAGCTGCATCGGGGAAGATAGGGTATGTGCCACAAAAAGCGATGTTTGAAGCAAGCCTCCCGTTAACCGTGATGGATTTTGTACTGCTTAACCAAACTCGTATCCCTCTATTTTGGCGACGTAAAACGAAACAAACTCAACATGCCCTGGCCCAGCTGGATCGCGTGGGTATGGCAACGCGTAGCGACCGTCGTATGGGGCAACTCTCTGGCGGTGAGCAACAGCGTGTTTTGTTTGCGCAAGCTTTACTGGATGAGCCCAATTTATTGGTTTTAGACGAACCTACAACTGGCATGGATGAGCAAGGTGTTCGATATCTTGAAGGTTTGATTCATGAAGTTGTTGGAGAAGGCAAAACGGTGGTGGCAGTACATCATGACGTGACCGCCGTGCGCCGTTTAGATGCGCAGGTCCATGTCGTAAATCGTCAAATTGTGGCGTCAGGTCACCATTCAGATGTGCTAAGCCCTGATCGTATAGAAACATTATTCAAGCACTACACAGCAAAAGTGGAGGCTGCATAATGGATTGGTTGCGAGAGTTAGCGGTTAGCGGCGTTGAAGCTGGATGGTTAAGCGATAGCTTTTCTTATGCCTTCATGGTAAACGCAATTGTGGCAGCGCTGATATTAGGACCATTACTTGGTGGTCTTGGTACATTAGTCATCGCCAAGCGACTGGCTTTTTTCTCTGAAGCGGTTGGGCATGCTGCGCTTACCGGAATCGCGATTGGTGTGTTGCTCGGTGAGCCGCCAGAGAATCCGATCATCGGATTGTTTAGCTTTTGTATGATTTTTGCGCTGTTGCTTCACTTTGTTCGTAATCGTACGAATGTACCTTACGACACACTGGTTGGGGTTTTTCTTGCATTAGCGTTAGCGGTTGGTGCTGCGCTGTTAATGTACGTTGCTCGTAAGATCAACATTCACATGTTGGAGAACGTGTTGTTTGGCTCGATCTTGACTGTGACGGACAACGATATCCTTATTTTAGCGATCAGTTGTTTGATCATATTACTGCTTCTTATTCCAACGTTTAACCGCATTTTGCTAACTTGTATCAGCCCGGATATTGCACGTGTACGCGGCTTTAATACCAGCTTTTATGATTACTTATTTGTCATGATGATCACCTTGGTCACCATCGCCGCGGTAAAGATTATTGGCGCGGTATTGGTTGGTGCATTGCTACTGATTCCTGGTGCAACGGCTAGGTTATTGACTAAACGCATGGGCAGTTTTGTTCTCCTTTCTTCTTTATTGGCAACCATTGCGTGTTTAATAGGAACCATACTGCCGATGGAGCTTGAGCTACCAGTGCCATCAGGCGCATCCATCATCATTGTTTCTGCGGCATTTTTCCTAACAGCAACGGTTTACCGAATTATCCAAAAAGCGTAACCCTTTTTATAAAGTAATGAACATGAAGATAAAAAAATTAGCGATAACTTTTGGTTTGGTTATAGCGACAACACTTCCATCGTTGGCAAGCGCCAAAGACATTTTAACCAGCACTCCCGTCACGTACATGTTGTCTGAGCAACTCATGAAAGGTACAGGGATAGAGACTCAGTATCTGCCTCCAAAGCGTTACGGCGTTGAGCGTCTTGAGAACTGGTTCGCAAATAAAGGTACAGAGCAAGTTAAGCAAGCGGGTCAAGCCGCGACGGTTGCTATTACTCTTGGTGCGATTTGGAAACAAGACCCGACTTATGTTTACGCTCGACAGGGCAACATTCACTTGATTGAAATCGATGCATCGCAGGCCATTTCTCCTAGAGCTCAAGGAGTTGCAGTTCTGACATTGGAAAACGGGTCAACATCGAAGTACGCATGGCTGAACCCTACAAACTTAATCCGAATGGCGGGCATTGTTGGAGAGGATCTACAACGTGTATATCCTGAACACCAAAAGGCGATTCAAACGAATCAACAGGCTCTTATGCTCAATGTGCGTGAACTGATCAACCAACAACAGGCAGAGATCTTCGATAAAGGCATCGATTCAGTGGTACTGATGAGTGAGTCATTAGAGGACTTTGCCTCTGGCAACCAATTGTTTGTGGTTGGGCGCGAATTTAAGCCGGAACTTGAGTGGACAGAAGAAGACAAATTATCTTTAAAAGCTCAGTTTGAACAAGATAAAACGCTATGGTTAGTGACGGATAAACGACCGTCGAAAACCTTGACATCGCTTATTAAACCGAGCCGCATACTGCAAATTGATGTTATTGACCGCTGGGGCAGTAACGGTATCAAAACTGAGAAGCCACTCGCACGTTGGGAGATGTGACACGTAAAAAGCCACAGATTTTATGATGGGGAGTGAAAAGTTCCCTATTTTTTTGTGATTAAGCTCAAAATGTGAGCATTGATACCACTGGTTGCATAAGAAAGTGTTTGTTTCATTTCTATTTCATTACTACTTTGTTATGTGTTCGTTGCGATTGATTCGGATTTAATCTGTTTCTAAGCGAACCGGTACAAACAACTATACGGATGTTAACAATGAAAATGAAAACTCTAGCCGTTGCAGTGGCGGCACTAGCATGTGGTTCACAGGCCTTCGCAGCAGAAGTTTACAACAGCGATGGTACATCTTTATCGATCGGCGGTCACGTTTCAGTTGGCGTGGGTGAGTATTTCGAAGAAGAAGTAAAAGTTCACCAAGTGTCTCCACGTATCAATGTTGCGGGCAAGAAAGACATTGGCAACGGTATCACTATCGACGCTAAAGGCGAATGGGCACTTAACTACCTAAATGGTGGTAGCCAGTCGTTTTCAACTCGTTTGGGCTACATCGGCGCGACCCACCAGCAGTTTGGCCGTTTAGTGGGAGGTACACAGTGGTCTCCGTACTACGATGTCGCTGGCGTTGCGGATCTACCAATCGCGT
Organism: Vibrio sp. 1727; assembly: GCF_033344415.1. Classification (NCBI taxonomy): domain Bacteria; kingdom Pseudomonadati; phylum Pseudomonadota; class Gammaproteobacteria; order Vibrionales; family Vibrionaceae; genus Vibrio; species Vibrio sp. 1727. The sequence goes on along the minus strand of NZ_JAWPOT010000003.1, from coordinate 375,398 downwards.
TCGCGAACGACTTTTTGTACGACAATCACAACAATCTAGGTACTGGTCGTGCTGAAAAAATGATCAGCTACCGTAAAAGCTTTGAGTTTGGCGAAGGTTTTGCTTTCAACCTAGGTCTTGGTTGGCAAGGTGAAAATGATGATAGAGGCCTATCATTACAACAAAACCCTAACACAGGTCTTCCAGAATACGTTTCTAAAGGCAGCAAGTATGACCAACGTGGTCAAATCGCACTGAGCGGCTCTGTTGCGGGCTTTGGTCTAGGCTACGTATACAGCGGCGGTGATGTTGAGAATTCTGGTCTAGGTACTAAAACTGCTGAATCACACCTTGTTTCTGTAAATTACGGTGAGTATGGCTCTGGTCTGTACGCAGCTGTTGTATACGGCATGAACGAATACTTCTACGAGATGCGTGAAGAAACTACTCAGATTGAGGGCCTACTAGCGTACGGAGTCAACAATTGGACGTTCAGCGTTAACTACGAAGGTGTAGAAGACGACAAAGACAACAAGACAGTTTCAAGCGAAACTGCGCTACAAGCAGAGTACGCAGTAACTCCTGCATTTGTTACTTTCGCTGGTTACCAGTTTGACCTAGGTAACGACTACAACAATGAAGAGAACGACTACTGGACTCTAGGTGCTCGTTACTACTTCTAATAAATAGGCCAGTTTCTACTGCCTAAACACATTTATTGTGTTAACGCCTACTCGTTGTGAGTAGGCGTTTTTCTTTCTGCTATCCTTTGGCTATAAGAGACGCTAGTCATTCTGTGCTTAGGTAACCCCACTCTTTGTTTAGAGAGTGCGTCTATAAAAAATGCCCGCAACTTGCGGGCATTTTTGTTGTTAGAAGAGATGCAGTTCTATTAATACGCTTATTTTTTATCGAGTAAATCGAGGAAGAAGGCATACTCTAGCGCATCTTCTTTTAAGCGCTTAAATCGACCAGATGCGCCGCCGTGTCCGGCTTCCATATCGGTTTTGAACAACAAGACGTTATCGTCTGTCTTCATTTCACGAAGTTTGGCGACCCACTTCATTGGTTCAAAGTACTGTACTTGAGAGTCGTGCAAGCCAGTCGTTACCAACATGTTCGGGTAGTTTTGCGCCTTGATGTTGTCGTAAGGCGAGTAACTCAACATATAGTCATAGTATGTTTTGTTATTTGGGTTACCCCATTCATCATACTCATTGGTGGTCAATGGAATCGATTCATCGAGCATGGTGGTTACCACGTCCACAAACGGAACATGTGCACCGATACCGCGGTACAGTTCTGGTGCTTGGTTGATGATAGCCCCCATTAAGAGACCTCCTGCAGAGCCACCAACAGCGAAGACTTTATCTTTCGCGCCGTAGCCTTGTTCAACCAAACCTTTAGTCACATCAATAAAGTCGTTGAATGTGTTTTGCTTGGTTAGTTTTTTACCGTCTTCATACCAAGGGCGGCCAAGCATTTCAGATCCACGAATATGAGCAATGGCGTAAACAAAGCCGCGATCCAATAGACTCAAACGTGTCGAGCGGAAAGTTGGCTCAATGGTTGCGCCATAAGACCCATAACCATATTGGTAGAGTGGATTCGTACCATCTTTCTTAAATAAGTCTTTACGATACACCAAAGAAACGGGTACTTCTTTACCGTCACGGGCTGTGACCATGATGCGTTCTGATTGGTAATTGTCAGGATTAAAATCACCAAGTACAGGTGTTTGCTTCATGATTTCTGACCCGCCCGTTGTTAGATCGAAATCGTAGTAGGTTCCTGGAGTGGTTAAACTGCTGTAATAAATACGAACTTTCTCGTTATCCAGCTCTAGGTTACCTGTCAAATAGGCAGCAAACGCATCGTCATTAAATGTGAGGGGGAATTCTTTTCCTGTTGAAAGCTGACGTACAGTGACGCTTGCTAGGCCGTTAGAGCGCTGCTCATAGACGATGTGATCATCGAATAACTCGAAGTCGACAAGTTGAGTGTTGTCGTCTGCGGCAATCACATCTTGCCATTTAGAGCGGTCATGTATGTCATTTTGATGAACTTTCATCAAACGGAAGTTGACGGCTTGATAGTTAGTATAAATGTAGTACCAATCGCCTAGCTTAGAAATACTGTATTCAATGCCATCTTCGCGAGGATAGAACGGTTTCGCCTTTGCTTTAGGGTTGTTCGCATCAATGATAGAGACCCCACTGGTTTCTGTACTCGAATGCCAGATATAAATATCTTCGCCATCTTTGCTTTTGCTTAGTGAGGTGTAATAGGCGCTGTCGGTTTCCTCAAAAATCAGCTCATCGTTGCTTTGTGGTGTGCCCAATACATGACGATAAACTTGGTAGCCCAATAAGGTCTGAGGATCTTTTTTGATGTAGTAAAAGGCGTTGTTATCGTTCTGCCATGCGACAGCGCTTGAGGCCCCTTCGATTTCATCTTGTAGGTAATTGCCTGTTGTCAGGTCTTTGATCTTAAGGGTGTACACGCGGCGGCTTAATGTGTCTTCGCCATACGCCAATAAGTTTTCATTCGGACTAACGTATAGGCCGCCGATACTGAAAAATTCATGTTCTTTTGCTAGTTCATTGACATCTAAAATGATTTGTTTGTCTTTGCCTGCAAAGTCTTTAGCTCGCAAATGGACTTCGTACTCGTTATCTCCGGTCACTTCACTGGAGTAGAAGTAGTTGCCTTTACGAACCGGTACTGAGTTGTCGTCTTTTGCGATACGCCCTTTAATTTCTTCAAATAGCGTATCTTGAAATGTTTCAGTGTGCTTTAGAACGGTTTCTGCGTACTGATTTTCTTTCTCTAGGTGCTGTAAAATTTCAGGGTCTTTACGTTCGTCGTCACGCATCCAGTAGTAGTTATCAACGCGGGTATCGCCATGAATAGTCATCGCGTGAGGGACTTTTTTCGCAACCGGAGCTTGAGTTTGTTGAGCAACGATCTGTGTTTGGGAGTATTGAGTCATGCTGGGGATTCCTTGATTGCTGCATCCGGCGACAAGCGCGACCGAGACGGCCAACGTAGTTAAAGTGAAACGCATCTGATTTTATCCTTATTGTACACCCAAGTGGCCTCATCCTGAGGGCTGGGCTTTCATTTTGTTAGTGGTTTTCAGTTGTCCATTCTTTGTTATGGGGTATGCCGAAAAAGTGAGAATCCTCAATATTTTCGAGTTGGCTACTCAATTTGAAGGAAGCTGAAAACACATTGTGTAAGCAGCTGTTATTTTTAACAAATATCAATTCGAAAGTTAAATCATTCTCATCGGGAAATCGATATAGTGTGATATGAAAAAAGGGACACACTTGTTGAGTGTGTCCCTTTGGATTTTGAAAGTAAGCTGATAATGATCAGATAACTTGCGGTACTTCGTTTGAGTGATTGTGTGCTCGATTCACCCACATTAACCCAAGCATTGCAATTACCGACATTGCCATCATCATAATGCCCAAAGGCATCTGGTTATGCGCTGGAAATAGTGACGCGAGCAAAGTTGCGACACCTGCCCCCAAGTTTTGCATGCCACCCAATGTCGCGCCTGCTGTTCCTGCATGGTATGGGAATGGCGCAATCGCTCCAGTTGTTGCTGCTGGGAAGAGAATACCCGCACCCAAAAAGTACACGGTTGCGCCTCCAACTAGCGTTAACGCCGTGGTCAAACCAAACAAGCCTGGGATGAGCACAATAGCAGAGCCCACAAAAATAGAGACCAAGCCTACGTTTAAAGCACGACGCTCAGAGCGACGTCTTGCGATGTAGCTAGATAAGCCCGCACCCACCAAGTAACCTGGGATCGGCAATATAAACAGCAAACTTACCGTTGTTGCAGGTAATTCTAATACCCCACCTAACAACACCCCAGCCGCCGCTTCGAATACACCTACACCAGCGAATGTTGCAACCAGGCAAATCAAAAAGCCTTGAAAGCGACGGTCAGACAAAACGTGTTTGTAGCTTTTGGCTACTGGTTCGAATTTGCGTTTCTCTTTTGGTAGCGTCTCCATCATGCTTGTCATCATGGTGATCACAACCGCGATAGCAAATAGCGCTAAGAACAAGTAGCTCGACCGCCATCCGAAAGCTTCTGTTAGGTAACCGCCTAATACTGGTGCCATTAATGGTGAGAAAATCACACACATGCTAATTAAGCTGTTTGCTCTGTGTAGATCAGAGCCTTCAAAGCAATCGCGAGTCAGAGTGCGTGACATCGCACCGCCGCAGCCAATACCTAAGCCTTGGATAAAGCTACCAATCAAGAACCATTCAAATTGATGTGCAAATAATGCCACCAGTGTACCCGCGATGTAGATAAGCAGCCCGACGATGATGATCGGTTTGCGTCCCAAGCGGTCCGATAGTGTGCCATACGCAAATTGCGACAAGCCATATGGGATTAGGTAACAAGCCATCACAGCTTGAAGTGATGACGCAGATACCAAAAACTCGCCCGCCATATGACCGATTGAAGGCACGTACATTGTCTGGGTCATTTGACCCACGGCAGTCAATATAGCGATTAAAAAGGTAAGTTTCGCTAATGGAAACGAAGCAGACATTTGCGTATCTCTCCAAAAAATTTAAGACGTAAAAACCCTTAGCACTCTTTTACAGAGTGCCAACTGAATTCTTGTGTTGCGGGGGGGATTTGCGCGAGATAATAGTGCTTGCTTGTATAATTAGCAATCGAAAAGTGTGAAGTTGAGCAAGATAAAAATCTATGATTTCAATTAGAAAAACTAATCCGATTTTGTTTTCAAAAAGCGGTGCATTTCTTTGTCTAATTACGTTAAATTTTTTACTTTTCGTGAATAGAATGAGCCTTATAGGTAACTGGTTTTAATGGTTAAAGTGCAAAAATAAAGCGTCTGATCGGTTGAGGTGAGTTCAAGATGAAACGAGTGAATAAAAGGTAGAGGAAAGCATCAGAAAGAAAAGGGAGCCGAAGCTCCCTTAGAAATGATTATGTCTATTCGCGCTCAGATGCGTATGCGTAAAGCATTTCTAGTGCGATGGTTGCTCCCGCTAGTGCGGTAACATCACTGTGGTCGTATGGAGGCGATACTTCGACAACATCCATACCCACGATATTCATGCCGGCTAAACCACGAATAATTTTCAGCGCTTTGTCTGAGTTCAAGCCACCACAAACTGGTGTACCAGTTCCCGGTGCGAAGGCCGGGTCTAAGCAGTCGATGTCAAAAGTGACATATACTGGCTTGTCTGCGACGGTGCGACGAATTTCTTCTAGGATCTCGCTCACCGACATGTCATTCGCTTGCATCGCATTAATCACATTGAAGCCGTGATCTTGCTGTTTGTACTCCGTACGAATGCCGATTTGTATTGAGTTCTTCGCTGAGATCAAACCTTCTTTCGGCGCATGGTAGAACATCGTACCGTGGTCGTATGAACTGCCATTTGCATAGGTGTCCGTATGAGCATCAAAGTGAATCAACGCCATTTGGCCATGATGCTTCGCATAGGCACGCAGGATAGGTAGCGTAATGAAGTGGTCACCGCCCAATCCCAACATGGTTTTACCACTTTTTAGAATTTCACTGGTTGCCGCTTCAAGGCGGTAAGTAAAATCTTCCGCATCACCGCAATCGAACACGAGATCACCTGCGTCGATCACTTTCAGTTTATCCAATACGTTGAAGCTCCACGGGAACTTCTTACCTTCCCATGCCAAGTTGACTGAGGCACGGCGAATTGCATCTGGACCCATACGCGCACCTGGACGCCCAGATGTTGCCATGTCCAGAGGGACTCCCAACACCACAACGTCTGCGTCTGCCGATACCGGGTTACGAATGTACGGCAGACGTAAAAACGACATAGAGTTGGAGTAAAGCGAATAATCAGTTTTAGTAAACAAATCATTCATATCAGAAGTCCTCTAAATAGGTGTATCCTGCTAGACCTTGTTCTAGTTCTGCTAGGATTTGTGTTTGTTCATTGGCTTCAACTCGCTGTGAAACCAATTGTTTATAATTGTCACGAATCGCATCCACGTCGATATGAACGTAGCGCATCATGTCTTCTACACTATCACCTTCGTTGATGTAACTGATCTCAAATTGACCGTGTTCATCAACATTGACTACAGCACTGTGGGTATCACCAAATAGGTTGTGCATGTCACCAAGGATTTCTTGGTATGCGCCTACTAGAAAAAAGCCCATTAGGTACGGTTTGTCTTTGCTCCAAGCTGGTACAGGTAGCGTGCTCTCGATGCCTTGACCATCAACGTAGTGATCGAGCGCGCCATCAGAGTCACATGTGATGTCCAACATCACTGCACGACGCTCTTCCGCCTCGCCCAGACCAGAAAGTGGCAGAACAGGGAACACCTGATCAATACCCCAAGCATCTGGTAGAGATTGGAAGAGAGAGAAGTTCACGAAGAACTTATCCGCAAGACGTTCGCTCAACTCGTCCAGAATCGGACGGTGGAAGCGATTCTTAGTGCTCATCTTTCGGCTTAATTCGAAGTAAATGCGTAGTGACAATTGTTCTGCCCACGCACGTTGTTCCAAGTTAAGCACGCCTGTAGCAAATTGAGAGTGCACTTCTGCCAAATCACTTTGGGTATCATTGTAAATCTCAATTAACGCACGAGCGTCTGTACCATCTTGTAAGTTTTCCCAGTTTCGCCACATGTTTTGTAGCAAAAGCGGAGCGTCATCATCAAGCTCATGTACTTCTTCCGGTAGGTACGATTCGGTACCAATTACGTTAGAAATCAATACAGCGTGGTGCGCTGTTAGCGAGCGACCCGATTCCGAAATGATCACTGGCATTGGTTGTTCGTATTGCAGACACACATCGCCCACTGTGTTGACGATATTACGTGCGTATTCTGCAAGTCCGTAGTTCATCGAATTCGATGATTGGCTGCGTGTGCCGTCATAATCCACTGCCAAGCCGCCGCCCACATCGAAGTACTCGATGTTTGCACCGAGTGCGCGTAGTTCGCAGTAGAAACGTGCAGACTCGTTCACACCATTGCGTACATCACGGATGTTTGCCATCTGTGAACCAAGGTGGAAGTGAACCAGTTGCATCGCGTCTAGGTTGCCTTCGCGTTTAAGACGTTCAATAACGCTAAGCACTTGCGATGCTGATAAACCAAACTTCGATTTTTCACCGCCACTTGCTTGCCATTTCCCTGCGCCTTGAGAGGCGAGGCGAATGCGTAAACCAAGGCGCGGTTTTACGCCCAAACTTTTCGCTTCTTCTAGTACCAGATCCAGCTCAGAAAGCTTCTCTAGTACGATGAATACCTTGTGACCCAGCTTTTCACCGATCAGTGCAAGACGCACATACTCACGGTCTTTGTAGCCATTACACACGATCACGGAGCTACCTTGTTGAGCCAATGCAAGTACCGCCAACAATTCTGGCTTGCTACCCGCTTCAAGACCAAGCTGCTTGGTTTCTAGTTGAGCTTGGCTCGCTAGAATTTCATCCACCACTTCACGTTGTTGGTTTACTTTAATTGGGTACACCAACAAGTATTTGTTTGGATATTGGTATTCTTCAATTGCTTGGTTGAATGCGTGGCAAATACCATGCACACGTTGGTGCACGATTTGCGGGAAGCGTACTAATACAGGCAGATTTAACTGCTTCGCTTCTAGCTCATTTACAATAGCGCTGAAAGGGATTTGATGTGCACGATCACTACGTGGTGATACATATACTTCGCCTTGGTCATCAATGCCGTAGAAACCTTGGCTCCAGTAGTGAACGTTGTAGTCCGCGCGGATGCGGTCTAATTTAGTTGCTTTTTCCAACTCGATTCTCACAAAAATGTACTTAACTCCTTAATTAATTAGAAGGAAAAGTACAAAAAAGCAAATCATGAGGTATTTACCTCATACCCTGACACGAACTCCGTGTGCGCGCATTAACGGATAAAAGGGCCCTTGAGTCTAATGATTAAAATCTATCATCTCGATTATGATTTGTTGTCGTCGCTACGTGTGAATATTTGTTTACCGAAGCGTCCATTCTGCTGTTATAGTTGGTCTGACCAGTAAGGGTTCGGTCATGAAGCATCTCACTAAAATAAGGACATATTTTGCAGCTGCACAGAATTCAGGGGTACATTCAGACCATGTATCTCGCCGAATATCCCGATAAATTATTGTTGCTTGATGGTGCCAGTCGAGCAGACATTCCTCATCTTAAAGACTTTATTGAACATCAACTCCATCGTCCTTTTTCTGACCTAAAGTTGGTTGTTGTGACCCACATGCATCCAGACCATGCTGGTGGTGCGCACAAACTACGTGATTTAACAGGATGTAAGCTATTGGCCGCAAAGCGAGAGAGCCAGTGGTATAGCGGTGTAGACGGTTGGCTAATGCATTTGACCGATTTAATGTTAGCACGCTGGATGGCGAATCGGATGCGTAAACCAAAGCAAAACCTTTGGTATTCCCGCAAGTTAAATCCAGATATTGAACTTATTGATGGAGAGTTTATTCCTGGATTTGATGATTGGCAGGTGCTAGAAACGCTTGGGCATACCGACCGAGATCTGTCGGTTTATCATTCTGAACAAGATGTGCTGTATGTGGCGGATTTAATGGTGCAGGTGAAAAAGCATCTGATTGCGCCGTTTCCCATATTTCATCCGAATCAATATCGGCAATCATTAAAGCGTGTGTTTGAGATGAATCCGCAATGTTTGCTTTTGGCACATGGGGGAGAGGTGACTTTGGATGAAAAAGCGTATCAGCACATTTTGAATACAGCGCCGACTAAGCCAATGACGCACTGGCGAGTGACAAAAGTTAAAGCGAAGGGATTGTTGTTTGCGTTATTTCGTAGGAAATAGGCGAAGATAAAGCCAGACGAGTGATGCTCAACAAAAACGTTCGATCACTCATCTGAAGCTACGGGGTTAAGATGCCAATAAGTGAGATTGGCTAGGATCAACGAGCACTTTGTCTGCCATGCCCTGACGACCTAACAACATCATGTAAGTCATTTTTTCACGGTTAGTCAACGTAATGTCGATTGGCCATTGTTGGTCGCCCATACGCAGCATCGTTGTGATCACGCAGCGGTGCTCAAAAGTACCGTTAGAAGATTTAACCTTACGGTTTGCTTTTAGTTTCGCTGTGCAGCGAACCACTTGTTCTAAATGGTATACATCTGGGTGCAGATCGAATGCAACATAAGACTGACCATCTTTTTCAAAGCAATCAATATTGTCTACATGTAATGAAGAGGTTTGAGCGCCTGTATCAATACGCGCTTCAAGGTGAGTAATCCCTAACTCTGGCAAGCAAATAGCTTCGGCATTCCCAATGATCATTTTCTGATTCATAGTGTCATCCTAGCGACGAGTAACAAGAGAGCCGGTTTTTGGCTCTCTTGTGCGTTAAACAAAAATCAACCTTTACCGCGAGTACGGTTTGAATTTGGCTTAGCGTTTTTCTCGATAAAATCGAAGATCATACCTGCAATGTTTTTACCCGTTGCTAGTTCGATGCCCTCTAGACCAGGGGAAGAATTCACTTCCATTACCACTGGGCCATTTTTAGATTGAAGGATATCCACACCACAAAGGTTCAAGCCCATCACTTTCGCTGCATTTACAGCGGTCGCACGCTCTTCTTTGCTCAAACGCACGAGTTGTGCAGAGCCGCCACGGTGAAGGTTAGAACGGAACTCGCCTTCTTTTGCTTGGCGCTTCATTGCGGCGATTACTTTATTTCCGACAACAAAACAACGGATGTCCGCGCCTTTTGCTTCTTCGATAAATTCTTGCACCATGATGTTAGCTTTCAAACCCATGAAAGCTTCAATCACGCTTTCTGCCGCTTTATTTGTTTCAGCAAGTACAACACCAATGCCTTGAGTGCCTTCTAGCAATTTAATCACTAGAGGTGCGCCACCAACGTTTTTGATCACGTCCTGAATGTTGTCAGGATGGTGAGCAAAGCCAGTGCGTGGCAAACCGATGCCTTTACGTGATAGCAGTTGCAATGAGCGCAACTTGTCACGGGAGCGGCTGATCGCGACAGATTCGTTGACACAAAATGTACCCATCATTTCAAACTGACGTACAACAGCAGTGCCGTAAAACGTAATAGATGCCCCAATACGTGGAATAACAGCATCGTATTGCGGTAATTCTTCACCCTTGTAGCGGATCTTAGGGTTGTTGCTCGTAATGTCCATATAACAGTGAAGCGTGTCGATCACATCGATTTGATGCCCACGTTCTTCACCCGCCTGTTTTAGGCGCATGGTTGAATATAAATTCTCATTACGAGAGAGAATAGCAATACGCATGGCAATTCCTTAGTAAGTCAGTACCAAATTAAAATATAAGTATAGAGCATAGAATGCAGTAGGCAGGTGATCATGTTATGACATAACCTACTTACTTCAACGATTTAGAATTGTGGTTGAACAACCACGTCGTCAGAGGTGCGCACCTTAGGGCGTTTTTTTGTGAGATGAAAACGAAAAAGCATCGTCGACACGACAAAAATATTTTATCGAACGCTCACGCCTTGCGGTATGAGACTGTCAAGGGTGAGATAAATAAAATTGAGCAAAAATTTCATCGCTTTGTCACGAATTATCGCTTAAAAAAGCGGCCAATTTGACCGCTGTTTTTAGCTGTTTTGATAGTGACTTAAAAAAAGTTCCGCCGTTTGGGTAGCTAACAGCCTAGATTCTTCATTCGACAAAGAGGGGCGAATTCCCATTAACTGCGGCCAGAATGCACTGCCTTTAAGTAAGTTGTGCAATTGAGTGCTTGCTATATGTACATCATCAATTTGCAAAGCGCCACTGTTCGATTTCTCCGTAAGCCAGCGGTACAGGGCGGTTTCCTGTTTCGACATTTGTTCTGCTTGTTCTTTGAGATCTTCTGGCTTAAATAAGAAGTGCCCAAATGCCACTTTTGCCAGCTCAATATAGTTTGGTTCCGTCACCACAATGATCTCGCTGTAGAGTAATTCAATCAATTGATCTTTGAGTGGCAGAGTGGCCAAGCGTTTAATATCGCTTTCCATCATTGACGAACGCCAAAGCTCAGTCAGCAACTCCGTCACGATCGCTTCCTTAGAAGGGAAGTGATTATAGACCGTGCGCTTAGAGACTTGTGCGATTGCAGAGAGCTTATCCATGCTGGTGTTTTGCACCCCAAACTCTTGGAACGCTTGCCTTGCCGCGCACAAGATGGCTTCTCTTTTGGTTTCACTACGACTTTTTCTTTTTACATTCATAAGCTTGCTAAGTTAAGAAGATCGTTTCTTGATCTATTTTACACTAAGTAGTTTACTTTTAATAATTAGAATGTAAACTGCACCGTGTAGTTTACTTCTGTTCGGGTTAACTTTTTATGAAAAAAACTTTGCTAGCCACAGTAGGAGCGTTCGCGATGGGTACATCAATGATTTCTTGTTCTAATGTTGATACTGAAAAAGCGCCAACATACCCGGACAAATTTGCAAATACAGAGTTGGAATACAAAAGCGGTTTGGGCGACATGTTCGAAATCATGAAAGCGTATTTTACGACTGAGCGCCTTAACCCAACACCAACGATTGAAATTCCAGTGCATGCGATCACAGCGCAGCAGCTGTTAGAAGAGCAAGATGACGTCATCTATCGTCTGGGTCACTCAAGCGTATTAATGAAGCTCGATGGAAAATTGGTGATGACCGACCCTGTATTCAGTGATCGCGCGTCTCCTGTGAAATGGGCTGGGCCAAAACGTTTTCACAAAACTCTCATCACGATAGAAGATTTGCCAACTATCGATGTGGTGGTGATCAGTCATGACCATTACGATCACCTAGATAAAGCTTCTATTAAAGTGCTAGGCGACAAGGTGGGCACTTTCTTGGTGCCGTTAAAAGTGGGGCAATTACTGGTTAACTGGGGTGTGCCGAAGGAGAAAGTGATCGAGCTAGATTGGTGGGAGTCACATTCTGTCGACGGCATTGAATATACATTGACTCCGACTCAGCATTTCTCCGGTCGAGGTTTGACAGACCGCGATACGACGCTGTGGGGCAGTTGGGTTATCAATGCACAACAACACAAAGTGTTCTTCAGTGGTGACTCTGGTTACTTCAATGGCTTTAAAGAGATTGGCGAAAAGTACGGTCCGTTTGACTTCACCATGATTGAAACAGGTGCGTACAATGAACTCTGGTCAGACATTCACATGTTCCCAGAGCAAAGCGTTCAAGCACACATCGATGTGCAGGGCAAAGTGATGATGCCGATCCATAACAGCACGTTTGATTTATCGATGCACGATTGGAATGAACCGATGCAACGCGCGTTAGATATTAGTGAAGAGCGCGGTGTAACGTTAGTTAGCCCTGAGATTGGTCAACGCTTGGCGATTGCGGAGCCTCAGCCTGCGAAGGCATGGTGGCAATAATGGCTGAGCTAAACAGCCAAACATCAGAATAGTTAAGTCACTTATTAGTAGTTACTTGGTCAGGGATAAGGATAAAGGTGCGATGAAAGCAAAGTGGACGTTGTTACTTACATTAAGCATTCTGCCTACCTTTGCACTAGCAGGGGTAGAGCAAGATATCTCGACGTTGATAAAACGAGTTGAGCAATCCTCTTGCACCTTTATCCGCAACGGCAAGGCGTACACTAATCAAGAAGCGGCAGAACACATGCGCAATAAATGGGATTACGCCAAAGATGACGTTGATTCCGTGGATGTGTTTATAAAAGAGGTCGCGTCAAAGAGCTGGTTATCTGGCAAACCATATTGGGTGGATTGCCAAGACAAACGCATTACCAGCGAAGAGTGGCTAACATCATTGATGCGTACCACCGATCACATCCAATAACACTTCTTTGATGGTCTGATAGCGCAGAGGTAGAGCACGACTGCGCTTACGAACTAGAAATAGCTCTTCACATACAGTGTTTTTCAATTGAGCAATGTGTAACGTGTCTTTTAGCGGAAAATTGTCGACCGCACTTTGAGGCAGCACGGTGAAGCCAAGTCCTTTGCTGACAGGTAGCAAAATTTGGCTCAATTGATTTACGTAGCCGGATAATGGTAAATCGCTCATCTTAATTTCTTGGAGCTGTGGTTCTTCACACTGGTCAAAAAACAGCGTCATGTAATGCTCGGCATCAGGGTGGCTAATGACACCACAGTCATGCAAGAGTTGTGGCGTTATCTGCTTATTTTGATAATGCTTTGGCAGAACCAAGCACAACCTCTCTTTACCAATTCGCTCACTGTGAAACAGACCTTTGTTGGGAACATCAGTCACGATACCAATATCGATGTGCCCTTGCGTTATGGCGTTGAGAATAGATTGATTTGGCGCGGCTTCTAAATGTAACGATAAGCTCGGGTGCTGTTTTTGCTTCTCCAAAATGGGCCCATACAACATTAACGCCATTGCACCAGAACAAGCCAGTTTACAGTGGCCTGAAAACGCATCATCAAAACTGAGCTCTTCGAGCAGCTTCTTCTCTCTATCTTCTAACTCGAGCGCATATGCGTAGACAATCCTGCCTTGTTCGGTTAATTCGAAGCTTTTGTTTTCGCGCTTGATCAAGGCATGCTGACAACTTTGCTCTAATTTTTTGATGTGTTGGCTGACGCCAGGCTGAGTCATAAAAAGTTTTTCTGCCGTTTGCGTAAAATGACCGACTTCAATCAATGTCTTAAATGTATGTAACCAAACAGGATTAAGCATAGTGTGTGATTTTCTGAGAGCTTTGTTGGGAGACGTAAAGAAAATGATAGCACGGTGTTTTATGAAAACAGAGAAGACTTAAACGATAAAGATGAATCTTTATCAATACATTACAGACAAAATAAAACCCCGCCTGGTTTCCCAGACGGGGCTTATTCTTTTTCGCAGCAATCCAGCTACTAATAGGTGCTCCCTGCATCTATCCTTGATTGTGGCTAAGTCCTTTAACCGAGTTCCTTGTTCATCGCCTTCCTAGCGGTGTCCATTCTTGCCTATCATCCTGACGGGCGAACTCTATCCTAGAGCTTAACTACATCCTTGCTGACAACTCATCCTAAGCTATCAAATCTTCATCCTGAAGATACCCAATCCTTTAGGCTTTTTTCCTGTTCCCGCCAACATCCTGTCGACAAATTGAGTATTGATGTTTTGCTGATTTGACTCAATTAACTTTTCTAAATTATTTTTACTTATTATTTTAAGTGAATTTAAATATTACTGTTAAATCATATGTTTAATGTTTTTTCTGGCATTGCTCTTAGACGTGGTTAATCTATTTGCTTACAACTCTTGTAAGAGATATCGCACAAGTTTGGTGGTGAATGTATTAATGAGCGCTTTTTGTTCCGAGTTCTGTGGATTGAACTGGATCACAATGCGTTAAAAGGGAGACGATAAAGATGAAAGTGAATTGATCTTGAGTAGAGATTTGTTTGAAAAGAAATAAAAAATCTTGCGGTTTTTATAAACAGTATGGTAAATCTGAAATGCCCACCTTGTTAATCCTTATTAAGATTCAATGACAGTATAAGTAGGGAACTTGGTTGCCATTTTTCTGTCATATCTGGTGAGTAAGTTAACTGTGTCAGATAGATAATATGCCGTTTGCCAGTAAAAACAGGCTGCAAGAAATCGGTAATTATCATTATGTTGTGAAATTGGTCACGGTTAAATGATTGATTCCCTTATAGATTGAAGGGGATACGACCTTAGACAATAAGCTCCATGAGGAGCGTTACTTATATAAGATGAGGGACTTTACTATGAAAAAGACTAGAAGAGCTCAGCTACATCGTGTGCGTATTCAATACTGGAAAGACACGAAAGACGCACCAGCTAAAAAATCATAGTTAATTATACCTAAAGGCACGAGCTGGCTGTGGAACGCAGTTTCCCGTTGATTGCCAGCTCAAAAACGCCACAATCACTCCGCGCAACTTCCCAAGCACCCTAATTTACTATCACATTCTTCAAAAAATAAAAAAGCCAGTCTTAAGACCAGCTTTCTCTACCATTTATTGAGCTCTGCGTATTACAGGTTGCCCTTTAGTTACAGGTAGTTGGCGTCAACTAGTTCGCCCGCTTGCGCGCTTTTCACTTCTGGGCGTGCTTCTAACCATTTGATAACTTGCGCTTTCTGTTCTTCAGTCGCACTGCCGTAACGGTCAGTAGAACATAGGAAGCCTTCAAACAGTTCTAGACCACCGCCACCGAAGCAAAGACCAAGCTCGTCAATGTAGTCGATAAAGTCATCAACGAATGCATCGTAACGGTCGAAGTCGTTAATGTCTGTTTCACAGCTGATCTCGAAACCTAGGATTGCGAACTCACCTAAGAACAGCTTTTTACGGATACGACGGCTCTTGTTATCGATCTTGTCTAATTTCATGATTATCTCTCGTAGATGATTTGATTTCGTACACCTTATACCTTCTATCACACTTTAGCCCAAGTAAAATCAGAATGAAGCGATACAGTTGGTGATTATGTGACCAGAATTTAATTGCTTCGTTAGCTGTGTTGGTTGGTTTGCAGTATTGTTGAAACACAAGTTTCATATGTTTTAAGCACTTTTGTCATTTTTCTTATCCAAACTTCTTGCCGTTCAACTAATCACTTATTTATTAATTAAACTATAAGATCGGGAAAGTAAAAATGAGCAAGGAAACCTTTGACGCGACGCGTTATAACCAAAGTGAAAACAAACCATTTGAAGAAGTATTAGAAGCGAGCCTATCTCGACGCAGCATTCTGAAAGGTGGTTTAGGTATCAGTGCGATGACAGCGTTTGGTGCTTTCGGATTGGCTGGTTGTAACTCGTCTGACTCAGGGAGTACAGTAAGCAGTGGTTCGGGCGCATCTAAAGCCGTTCTTAACTTTGAATCTATCCCTGGCTCACTCACTGACGCAGTTTCAATTCCACAAGGCTACACCGCACAAGTACTAGTACCTTGGGGAACACCACTTAATGCACAAGGCAGCGCATGGCAAAATGATGGTACCAACACCAGTACCGATCAGTTAAATGCGCTAGGCATGCACCATGACGGCATGCATTTTTTCCCATTGAACGATAGCACTACAGATGGCTTGCTATGTATTAACCACGAGTACATCGACACATCAGCACTGCATCCAAACGGTCCTACGGTTGAAAATGGCGTACGTACCATTGTAGATGAAGTGCGTAAAGAGATTAACGCGCACGGTGTGTCAGTGGTTCGCATTCAACTGGAAGACAACATGTGGAAGTTGGTTGATACCGATCCACTAAACCGTCGTTATACTGGTGCGACAGTCATGGATTTGTCTGGCCCGGTGGCCCACACATCTTTAACTGTCACTCGTTTCTCGCCAGATGGCAGCCAAGCGCGTGGTACGTTAAACAACTGTGGCAATGGCTACACGCCGTGGGGCACGTACTTAACGTGTGAAGAG
Source organism: Vibrio sp. 1727 (assembly GCF_033344415.1). Classification (NCBI taxonomy): domain Bacteria; kingdom Pseudomonadati; phylum Pseudomonadota; class Gammaproteobacteria; order Vibrionales; family Vibrionaceae; genus Vibrio; species Vibrio sp. 1727. Next base: position 358,953 of record NZ_JAWPOT010000003.1, on the reverse strand, counting down.
AACTGGCCAGGTTACTTTGTTAATGCCGGGACTCGTACAGAAGAGCAAGATCGCATTGGTGTCGATGATCAAAGTACACGCTACTTGTGGGAGACATTAGCAGGAAATGCAGAAGAGCGTCTTGATGAGTTCTCTCGCTTTAATGTGGCTCCAACAGGAGCAAGTGCGATGGATGATTACCGCAATGAAGCCAATGGTCACGGTTACATTGTCGAGATTGACCCTTACACGCAAAACTCACGTGCGAAGAAACGTACTGCGCTAGGTCGTTTCCGTCACGAGGGCTGTACTTTCGGTAAGCTTGAAGAAGGCAAACCAGTGGTATTTTATTCTGGTCACGATTCTCGCTTTGAATACCTATACAAATTTGAATCTGCGGCAGCGTGGGATCCAGCAGATGCTAACCCTGATAACCGCTTGGCGATGGGTGACAAGTACATGGACGAAGGCACACTGTATGTGGCGCGCTTCAATGAAGACAGCACAGGTACTTGGTTACCATTAACGCTTGATAGCGTAACAACCGCTGGTGGTACGTTAGCGGATCACTTTAACTCACTGGCTGAAATTATCATCAATACTGCTGGCGCGGCGGATTTAGTTGGGGCAACACCAATGGATCGACCTGAGTGGTGTACGGTTGATCCATTCACGGGTTCAGTATATTTAACATTGACGAACAATACGCGCCGTACAGATGAAACCAACCCTGCGAATCCACGTTTGAATAACAAGTTTGGTCATGTTATTCGTTGGGATGAAGGTGCTTCAGCAACTGACTTTACTTGGGATATCTTTGTCTTCGGTTCGCCAGCAAATGGTGATGCAGATACCAACCGTTCTGGCTTGAATGAGCTAAACCAGTTTGCGAGCCCAGACGGATTAGCGTTTGATGGCCGTGGTATTTTGTGGATTCAGACTGATAACGGCGCAGATGAAGTCACGTCTTACACCAATGATCAAATGTTGGCTGTTGTTCCATCTAAGCTAACAGATGAGAATGGTGATCAAGCTGTGATTGGTGCGGATAATCAAGCTGAATTGAAACGCTTCTTTGTCGGACCAAATGGTTGTGAAGTAACAGGCTTTACCATCAGCCCTGATTACAAATCATTATTTGTGAATATTCAGCACCCAGGCAACTGGCCATACAGTGAAGATGCAGCCGAAGAAACGCCTGCTGGTGTTTCTGTGCGCCCACGAGCGGCGACAGTGGTTATTCGCCGTGAAGACGGTGGAGAGATTGCAGTTTAAACACCTTAAAATTCAAGCCCTGCAATTGCAGGGCTTGATGGTTTGGGCGAATGCCTAGTTGCACTTTATACCTAGACAACAGGCTTAGCTTTTCAATGAACCGCCTGAAGTACGAATCACGTCTTGATACCAGAAAAAGCTTTTCTTGCGTTTACGTTCTAGCGTTCCTTGCCCATCATCATGACGATCGACATAGATAAAGCCGTAACGTTTGCTCATCTCAGCGGTTGAGTTTGCGACCAAATCGATTGGCCCCCAGCTGGTAAAGCCCATCAGCTCAACGCCATCCAGAATCGCTTCGTGTGCTTGAACAAGATGGTCGTTCAAGTAAGCGATGCGGTAATCATCTTGAATCTCACCGTTTTCATCGATTTCATCACGTGCACCTAAGCCGTTTTCTACGACAAACAGTGGTTTTTGGTAGCGATCGTGAAGGAAGTTCAGCAGAATGCGCAGGCCTTTTGGATCGATCAACCAACCCCACTGGCTCTTTTCAAGGTATGGGTTTGGTACGCTATCGACAATGTTACCCACTTCCTTCTGTTTCGGATCCGCACTTGCACAGCCACTTGCGTAGTAGCTGAATGAGATGAAATCGACACTTGCCGATGCAATTTCTTCTAAGTCGCCTGCTTCCATCTGAATTTCGATGCCGTTTTCACGGAAGTAACGCTTCATGTAGCCAGGGTACTGACCACGTGTTTGTACATCACCGAAGAACAACCACTTGTTGTTTTCATGCATTGCTGCCAGCACGTCATCAGGGTTACAGGTGTATGGGTAGTTGATTGCGCCAAGCAGCATGTTACCAACTTTGCCGTTAGGTACGATTTGCTGACACAGTTTTACCGCTTTTGCGTTTGCGACTAGCTGGTGGTGAATCGCTTGGTAAATCTCTTGTTCATTGGCGTCTTCTTGCAAACCAACACCAGTAAATGGTGCGTGTAGAGACATGTTGATTTCGTTGAACGTTAACCACAGCTTCACTTTGTCTTTGTAGCGTTCCAGCACTGTGCGAGCATAACGTTCGAAGAATTCGATGACGCGACGATCGCCCCAACCGCCATAGTTTTCAACCAGTGCGTAAGGCATTTCGTAGTGAGATAAGGTCACGAAAGGTTGGATGTTGTGCTCGGCAAGTTCGTCAAAAATTTTATCGTAGAACGCCAAACCTTCTTCGTTAGGTTCTAGTTCGTCCCCGTTCGGGAAGATGCGGCTCCATGCCAAAGAGAGACGCAGACAGTTAAAGCCCATCTCTTTAAATAGCGCAATGTCTTCTGGGTAGCGATTGTAGAAGTCGATCGCCACGTCTTTGATACCCGGTGTACGTTCTTCACGGGTTTGATGCGGACTCAAAATACCGTTTGGCAGCATGTCTGATGTCGATAACCCTTTACCCCCAAGGTTGTACGCCCCTTCTACTTGGTTTGCAGCAATGGCACCACCCCAAAGAAAATGTTCAGGAAACTTAATCATGTTTCTCACTCTTTATATTTAGGAAATGTTTGTGGATTTATTGCTTGAGAATAGTGTAGGAGACACCTCGATACTTGTATCGAGATCGTATTTTTCTCAAACAGCGGGGATGCTTAGTTCTAATGATGATTTTGTAATCAATATCAACCTAGGCTGATTTGAACAATAGAGTGAAAGTCAGCCCATTTTGTTCATTCTTATGCACGGTAATTTGTCCGTTCATATCACGCATATTGTTGGCCGTAATCGCTAAACCCAGCCCCAATCCTTCACCAATTTTCTTTGAGGTTTGGAAGGGTTCGAACATGGATTCAAGCATCTCATTCGACACGCCACAGCCATTGTCACTGACGATCAGTTCGACCTGATTAACAGTTGGATTGACGATCAAGTTGAGCTGCGGGTTGGTGGTGTTGTTCATTGCGTCTAGCGCATTCGAGACAAGATTACCGAGTACCTGAAGCAGTCGTTGTTCTTCACCCATGACGTTAGGTAAGTCATGAGGAACTCGAACACGTACATCCACTTTGTCTAATTGGGTTTGATAAACGCGTAAGGTCTCTTCGAGTGCAGAGGTGAGAGAAATTGCCTGTAAGCTTTCTGGTTTGTTGTAGGCGAACGTCTTTAACTGACTGGTCATGCTTGCCATACGATCAATCAGCTTCTGTACCAAAACATTGTTGGCTTTCATCATCTCGGTTTCGCCACGTTCCGCTAGCAGCTCGTTTGTAGTGAGCAGGGTTCGCAATCCTGTTAGTGGCTGATTGAGCTCATGAGTGATCGCGCTCGACATGCGACCCAAAGCGGCCATTTTGCTCGATTCAATCAACTGGCTTTGTGCTTCTTTTAGCGCTTGAGTTCGCTCTTCTACTCGCTGTGCCAGTTCTTGGTTGACCTGTTGCAGTGACTGTTCGGCTTTTTTCCGCTTGCTGATGTCGATGATCGTTGCAAGGAAATACTGCTCGCCATGCCAAGGGAAACTGGTTAGCGAGAACAGGACAGGGAAGACGCTTCCGTCACTGCGTCTGGCAATGGTTTCGACCGTGCTGATCTCTGCGAGCTCTTTATGTTTAGGTAAGTCTTTCAGTAGCTTAAGTGTGGTGGAATTGGGATTGCCTGCATCGAATAACTCCCAAGCAAAAGCGTGTCGATTGACGCTTTCTGGTAAACAGAACAAACGCTTCGCCATTGGGTTGAGATCGAACAGTTGACCTTGTTCATCAATCAATAGCAAACCAACGTGGGTCTTATTGATCATCTGTTTCAAGCGGCGTTGGGACTCTTCCAACAGGGCTTGAATTCGTTGTTGGTTGATGTGCTTTTGGCGACGTTGTAGACCAATGATGACGAGTAATACAACCAATAAGAGCAACACAGCGACGCTCCAACCAATCACGTTGATGGTTTGTTGAATCGGCTTAGAAGGGGTGAGGTAGCTTACGTACCAATTCAAATCATCCAATTTAACGGTGTGCGCAAAATAGCGTTGCTGGTTGAGCGTCCACACACTGATATTGGTGTTGTCGTATAAGCGTTGCGTTTCTAACTGAACGGTGTTGCTCGGTTCGTTAAACCAGTCAGCGTTATAAAGCGCGCTACTCGATAGGAAAAAGCGTTGTTGACGATTCTGCAACGTGATGATGTCTTGGCTAGTAATGGTCTGTTCGGTCAACAAGCTAAGGTTGATTTGCACCACCACAATGCCAGCGATATCCAGACCATCGTAGATAGGGGCTGCAAGATAATACAATGGGCTCGAACCTTTGGTTTTGTTCACCAAGGAAACACCGCCGCCTTGGTTGTGAATTTGTTCCACAATGGCTTTTCGGTCAGACAGGCTAAAGCGCTCTTCGATTAAACTCGAGACCAATACTTCGCCAGAGTTAGACAGGATTAGCCAACCTTCCGTATTGGCGGCTTTATCTAGCTGAGTCAGTTGGGTTTGCAATGGCTCGTAATAAGTCAGATTCCCTTTCACAAACGCGATGGTTTCTGGGTTATTGGTTACGAGGTAAGGTAAGTGGTAGAAGCGTTTGAGTGCACGGCGAACTTCACCAATATAGTCGAGTAGTTTTTGTTGAGCTTCGGTTTGAGTTTGTACACTCAACCACTGACGGGCAACCTCTCTGCTGGCGCTATAGCAAGACAACATCAGCACTGCCGCAATTGCGACCACAAGCCATGTTTTGCCATTCCTTTTGCGCTGCATACCGACTCCATTCAGCTAGTGCGTTCTCACCAACAGTCATTAAAGAGTGCGCCTAACTGGTTGGATGTTAAAGACTTGTAAGCAAGAAGTGAGATCTAGCTCCTTTTCTCCTCAGTGGTTTTTGCTACCGTTAATAAAGATCGATTTCTTTCCCACCCCACAAAGCAGGCAGTAACTCATGGCTTTTGACGACATCCCTAAAATTGCACTTATCGAAGACGATGACATTGTTCGTCAGGCTACCAGCCAATGGCTGCAACTGGCGGGGTTCGATGTGACCTCATTCAGTTTAGGCGAAGAGGGCAAAGCGGCCATTCTGAGCCAAGAATTTGATGCGATTGTCAGTGACGTTCGCCTGCCAGACACCGATGGTTTGTCGATACTAGAAAGCCTGATTGCCAATCACGTCCCAACGCCAGTTATCTTGATCACCGGACATGGTGACGTCGATATGGCAGTAGGGGCGTTACAAAACGGTGCGTTCGATTTTATTGAGAAACCTTTCCAACCTGAGCGTTTATCCCAACGAGTAACCGAAGCGGTCGAGAGCTATCGCGCACAAACGTCTACTCAAGATCGCCAAGAGTACCTATCTAGCGTTAGCGGCTTAGAAGAGGTGTTGATTGGGCGAAGCCGAGTGATGCAACAGCTTAGAGAACAAGTAGCCAAGTTAGCACGCATTGATACTAACGTGATCATTTACGGCGAAACAGGTTGTGGTAAAGAGCTGGTGGCGACCAGTTTGCATAATGAAAGCCAACGCAGATCCTATCATTTTGTGCCAATCAACTGTGGCGCTATTCCTGAGAACCTGTTTGAAAGTGAGCTGTTTGGGCATGAAGCAGGGGCATTTACCGGAGCGGGTAAAAAGCGCATTGGTAAGTTGGAATACGCGGATAAAGGCACTTTATTCTTTGATGAAATCGAGAGTATGCCGCTGTCCATGCAGGTGAAAGTGTTGCGTTCATTACAGGAACATACGGTAGAGCGCGTTGGGGGCAACCAACAGATCTCAGTTGATTTGAGAGTGATCGCCGCCGCGAAAGAAGATCTCAATGATCATGACGAGTTTCGTCAGGATTTGTACTATCGTCTTAATGTGGCGCAGATCTATTTGCCACCGCTACGTGAGCGAGAAGAAGATGCGTTGATCTTGTTCGAACACTTTGCTCTGAAAAGTAATCCTGAGAGTCGTCTGCTGAGTGAAGCCGATAGAAAGGCCATTCTTGCTTACTCTTGGCCCGGTAACGTACGTGAGCTTAGGAATGTAGCGATGCGTTTTGCATTGGATGAAACCGTCTCCGTGATGGAAATTCTCTCCAGTCGACCATCCTCAACAACCGAAGAGACGCATGCGGGCGTGCCGTTGGCGATTCAGCTACATAACTTTGAACGTAAGGTGCTACATGATTCTTTAGTCAGGCATCATGGACGCATCAATGAGGTGATGCAGGAGTTGGATTTACCACGTCGAACCCTTAACCAAAAGATGCAGAAGTTTGGTTTGAATCGCTCCGACTATACTTAGTGCGATTTCTAGCTAATTCGAAATTACTGGCATAACAAACACGTTATGCGCTTTTGGCTGGAGCTGGGACAAACTTATAATTTAGGTCTTTCCCTTCTCCAAACAAGGTAACGAGGTTCCTTCCAGTATGTTTAGAGCTATATAGCGCTTCGTCTGCTTCAGCAAGCGCCTCTTGAAGTGATTGCCCCTCAGATAACTGACTGATACCAAAGCTCATGGTCACTTCAGTTTTAAATGATTGCAAAGCGGTTTCAGTTTCGACCGCAATGCGAATTTGCTCTGCGACAATTTTGGCTTGCTGTGCTTTTTCGAGCAAAACAATCATGAACTCGTCACCACCAAATCGCACAATGCAGGCGGACTCAGGAAGATGCTTTTTAAAAATAGTGGAGATCGTTGCCATGACGGAGTCGCCAACCGTGTGACCATAGTGATCATTAATCGCTTTGAACTTGTCGACATCAGTCATAATAATGCTGATTGCTTGGCTTTTTTTATGTGCTTTACTAACCAAGTTTGGAACGATTTCTTCCATGGCTCGACGATTATATAGCCCTGTGAGTGCATCTAAATGAGAGAGATCATTAATGGATTGCACCAAGCGTCCGTTAATTAACCACAGCATACTAAAGCTCAAAGCAACGATCAGGCAGATGCTAAATAAGAACGTCAGCTGATGGATAAGGCCTGCGACCATAAAGCTTGGTAACTCACCTGAAAAAGTACTCCAAAGCGCCCTAAATCCCATAAAAAAACTAAATCCAAAGAAAGAGTAAGCCATTGCTTTAACAGGGAGCTTTAAGTCCTTTTGGGTACCTTTAAGCATGGCGACACCACTAAAGAAGGTGACGATACAAATATACATGCTCAGATAAATAATGCGGCTTTTGATAGAAGGGTCATGGAAGGTGAAATAGTAAAATGAACCACTGAAAACAGGTGTTAACAAGGTAAGACAGTGAGCCAATTTTAAAGGGTATTGACGAAAAATGCTTACGCTATATAGCGTAAGCAAGAAGCCGACTAATATGAGAGTGTTGGCTATGACGATGGTCAGCCAGTCTGGCGCAGAGCCTCTAAAGCCAAGTAAAAAAGGGCCTAAACCAATAAACAGTAGTGATATCGAGAAGGTTTTTAAGCCTTTGACTCTACCCTGAGTGTATTGATAACAAAGCAGACTAATAGAGTAAATGCAAGAGAACAGAATAACGATAAAGTTCAGTGTTCTGATGTCTAGATACTGATTATCCATAGGCGACCCATATCAATCTTTCATTCAGGCAACTCCTTTGCCTGATATCAATAAGCGAGCTACATAGTAACGCACTTATTGAGCGATGTCTTATGTTAAACGGCTATTCATTCACCAGCTCGAATTGTTCGGTTTGGTTGGTTTTCGTCGTAAACAGCAGACCAACAATCATCATAAATACGCTAGGCACAATCCAGCTAGCAAAGTCATTGTACAGAGGCATGTAATTACCCATCCACTCATCAGTGGAACTTGGCATGTAACCTAGGATGTGCAGCGCATCAACACAACCAAACGTTAGAGCAGTGAATGCGGTTGCTACCACCATGATTTGCGACATCTTGTTGCGCACTGGTGCCATGATCATCAACGCAATCGCGACTGGGTGAAGCGCCACAACCGCTGGCAATGTGATAGCCAATAGTTGCTCTAGACCTACGTTCGCGATCAAACCTGCCAATACCATGGTCGTGACAACGCAGCCTTTGTAGTTCACTTTGCTGAAAGTGTTGTCGTAGAACTCACTGCCTGCGGTGGTTACGCCGATAGCAGTAGTCAAACACGCCAATACCATCACGGCACCTAGCAATAGTGAGCCAAATGCGCCGAAGTGACTGAAGGTGAATGCCGTTAAAATGTCGCCACCATTGCTGAACTCAGAACCCAAGTATGAGCTTGTCGAGCCAATGTAAGCCAATGAGATGTAAACAAATGCCATGGCAACCGCGTACATTAAAGCAGCAATTAGTGTGTATTTTGCAGTGGCTTTCGGACAATCCACACCCATGCTACGAATCGCGCGGAAGATAATCCAACCAAAACCGATAGAACCTAATGCATCCATGGTCATGTAGCCTTGGGTCAAGCCTTCAGCAAATGCGCCAGATACGTATGGTCCCGTTGCGGCAGTTAGCTCACCTGCAGGAGAAATCAAAGCAGTCACAGACATGATGATCAAGATACCCATCAAGGCAGGCGTTAAGATCTTACCTAGGTTGTCGACCAATTTGCCCGGGTATAGCGCAAACATGATGGTGATAGCACAGAAGGCAATAGTGAAAGGCACCAAAGCGGCATCACCAAACATTGGCGCAAAGCTGAATTGGTAAGCCACGGTAATCGCACGTGGGATTACGAACGCAGGGCCAATCACAATAAACACCATCACCCAAAAACTGGTAGCTAAAGGTTTAGGTAGGGCGGCGGTTAGTTTGTCTGAACCGTTTACGATAGCCACCATCACCAGTGCCATCGCAGGCAGACCTACGCCCGTTAAGAGGAAGCCAGACATCCCGCTCAGAAAGTTTTCACCTGCTTGATAACCCAAAAATGGAGGGAAGATCAGGTTACCCGCGCCTAAGTACATGGCGAAAGTCATGAAGCCCAAAGCGGCGATATTGCGTGCGCTTAACATTGTTATTCCTCTTATGTTTCGCTTGGAAGAAACTGAAAGGAATGGGAGGAGTATGTGGTGTTCCCGTCAGCTTCTTCTCAAGCTGACAGAAAGTTTAGATATAGCCTGTCAGCTCTGAATCAGTTTCAGAGAGAGCAGGAGGATCGCAGCAGCAACGCCAGATGGGCGTTTTAAAGCGAATTGTAATTGCGCAGTTGCTGACATGGGTGATCCTTAATGACGAAAAAATACCAAGGAATACGTTTGCCTTGGCGTGTTGTTACCCTAACGAACATAGGGCTATTGGCACAACCCCGAAGTAGAAAATAAGTTGATACGGTCAATGTTTGTTTCTGAACTGGTGGATCGAACTGCTTTTTAAGTTCAAAATTAGAATAAATGACTTTTCATTTCTGTAACATGGCTTGTTTTGCTGTATTTTTGTGCTATTTGTAGTCGTTTAGGCTATAAACCTCCGCTGATAAAGTGAGCAGTTTAGAATGATGCGCTTTTTCTTCTTATTGTTAAGACGCTCACTAGTTGCAGTTCAATCCAAAATTGCATCGGCAAAATATTGCTTATTAGTGAATCGTGCATTTATTTTGTCTTGATCACATTTTATTAACCTTTTGCGATCTAGGCGTACAACCTTCTTCTCTTCAATGAGCAAGATCTTGCTCATTACTTTGCTATCAAATCAGCATGATTTTGCTCATTTTTGATGTCCTTCAGAACTTAGTTCAATAAATACAAAGAGTTAAAAGTTGGCATTTCAATTGCTCTAGGGAATGTGTTGTTAATAAAGATTTAACATGATGTAAATCCCCAATCGTGAAACGACTACACGGAGAGTAATAATGAAAATGAACAAGCTGGTAAAAGCTTTGGCTGTCGCTGTGACTTCTTTTGGTATTGCTGCTAACGCTGCGGCAGAAGATCGTAGCTACATTCTTGCAACGGCATCGACAGGTGGTACTTACTACCCTGTGGGCGTAGCGTTGGCGACGCTAAGCAAAGTGAAATTGGCACCAAAGCACCACTTCTCCCTTTCTGCAATCAGCTCTGCGGGCTCTGGTGAAAACGTCAAACTGCTGAACGAAAACGAAGCACAGTTCGCGATTCTACAAGGTCTTTACGGTGCATGGGCTTGGTCTGGAGAAGGTCCTTATGAGAAGAGCGGTCGTCAAGAACAGCTGCGTTCGGTCTCTATGCTGTGGCAAAACGTTGAGCACTTTATTGTTCGCTCTGACTTAGCAAAAACTGGCACTGTGACTGACCTGAACAACCTAGATGGCAAGAAATTCTCTATCGGTAAGAAGAATTCTGGTACTGAGAACTCTGGTCGCCAAATCATGAAAGGTCTGAAGGTCGACCCTGATAAATTCAATCTTGCTTACATGGGTTACGGCGGCAGTGCGAGCGCACTTCAAAACGGCACCATTGACGGCATGAACACGCCTGCTGGTGTACCTGTTGGTGCGGTCACTCAAGCTTTTGCTGCGCTGGGTAAAGACATTTCGATTCTTTCGTTTACTGACGAACAAATCAAAGAAGCGAACGGCAATTACAACCTATGGACGAAGTACGAGATCCCAGCGAACACGTACCCGGGTCTAGATAAGCCGATCACCACCATTGCACAGCCAAACTTCTTGGCTGTTCGTGAAGATATCTCGGAAGAAGACGTTTACCAACTAACCAAAGCGATCTACGAGAATCTGCCGTTCTTACAAGGTATCCACAAAGCAACAAAAGCAATGGCGATTGAGAAAGCGATTGCTGGCTTGCCAGTGCCTCTTCACCCAGGTGCGGCGCGTTACTACAAAGAAATGGGCATCGAAATCCCATCAGATCTAATGGCGAAATAACGCCAACTTCGCCCCGAGTTTTGGCTAGGGGCATTTTATCCCTACCGATTTCTAAGATGGAAAAAGCCGCCAGAGCTTGGAGTATGAGATGAGCGACTCAATAGAAAAGGAATTGCAGAAGTTTGAGCTGCCCACGCGCACTGATTTTCCGTGGGTAACCACCACGGTCACAGTGTTTGGCGTGGTGTTGTCTGCTTTGCACATTTGGTTTAATACCTTATCGACGTTACCAGAGTTATGGATTTCCGCGACCCACTTTGCTGGCTTTGCGGTGATTTGTGCGCTTTGGTATCCGGCTCATATCTCTCTCAAGCAGAGTAAGATTGCACTCGGTATCGATGTGTTGATCGCCATGGGCGCGGTCGCGTGTTTACTCTACATTCCCTATGCCGAAGATGCGCTGTACGAGCGTGGTGTGAAGTTCGTGACCAGCGATTGGGTCTTCGCCATCATGGCAATCCTGATTGTTATTGAGCTGATTCGACGCACCATGGGCTGGTTTATTCCAGTGCTGATTGTGGTGTGTCTGAGCTACGTTGTGCTTTGGGGTAAGTGGGCAACAGGTATTTTCCACTTCCCGGGTTTGAGCATGGAAACCTTGCTCTACCGTAGCTTCTATTCTTCCGAGGGCATGTTTGGTTCTATCTCGCGCATCAGTTGGACTTTCGTATTCATGTTCATTCTGTTTGGTGCGTTTCTTGTGCGCTCTGGTGTTGGTGATTACATCATCAATGTGGCTCGTGCTGCGGCTGGCAAAATCATCGGCGGTCCGGGTTTTATTGCGGTGATTGGCTCCGGTTTGATGGGCTCAGTATCGGGCTCTAGTGTGGCAAATACGGTTTCTACCGGTGTTATCAGTATTCCTTTAATGCAAAAAGCAGGTTTCCCTTCGCGCTTTGCAGCGGGCGTTGAAGCTGCGGCGTCGACAGGTGGTCAGTTGATGCCACCAGTGATGGGCGCGGGTGCTTTCATCATGGCGTCTTACACGCAAATTCCTTATGTTGATATTATTGCCGTTTCTTTCATTCCTGCTCTTATCTATTTCTTGTCTGTGGCGTTCTTTGTGCGTATCGAAGCCAAACGCAGCGGCGTGCAAAAAATCACGACCAGTGATGAGTCTCTACTGAAAGTGTTGATCAGCGGTTGGCACAATCTTATCCCGCTGGCAGTGTTGGTTACTTTGTTGGTTCAAGGCTTTACGCCAACTTACGCTGCGGGCTTATCGATCATCTCTGTGGTGGTGGCTTCTTGGTTCTCGAAAGATCATAAGATGGGACCAAAAGCGATCATCGAAGCGCTATCACAAGGTGCGAAAAATATGGCGACAACTGCGGTATTGCTGGTGGGTATTGGTTTGGTGATCAACGTGATCAGCACCACGGGCATCGGCAACACGTTCTCACTGATGATCGACGGTTGGGCGAATGGCGACCTGTTCATCATGATCATTCTGATTGCGCTCGCTTCTCTTGTTTTAGGTATGGGTTTACCCGTGACAGCGGCGTATATTGTATTGGGTACACTGTCTGCCCCTGCGCTTTACAAATTGATTGCGGAAAACCAATTGCTTGAATTGATGGTGTCGGGTCAATTGCCTGAACAAGCAAAAGCGATCTTCATGTTGGCGGCGCCAGAAAAGTTGGAACTGCTTAATGCACCAATGGCGTTGGAAACCGCGAAAGAAATGGTGGCGCTAGTACCTGCGGACTTTATGGAAACCCTACTAGAGCAAAGTTTGGGTATGGAAGCGGTAGGCTTGGCATTGCTGGCTGCTCACCTCATCATCTTTTGGTTATCGCAAGACAGTAACGTTACGCCACCAGTGTGTTTGACCGCTTTTGCAGCAGCAACCATCGCCAAAACACCACCGATGCGTACCGGTTTGATGGCGTGGAAAATCGCCAAAGGTTTGTATCTTGTACCGCTACTTATTGCCTATACAGGCTTGGTCAGTTGGGATGTGACGTCGGTAATTACCGTAGGCTTCTTTGCCATCATCGGTACCTATGCATTGATTGGTGCGATTGAAGGCTACTTGGAAGGTCCTCTAAACATTCTGACGCGTCTCTTGTTGTTAGTGGTGGGTACATTGCTGGTTTGGCACGACATCCCAATGTTGGTTCGTGTGGCAAGCTGTGCGGTATTTGTCGCGGTGTTCATTTACAGTGGTCGCAAGTTCAAATTGCAACAATCTCAACTATCGGTTTTATAAGAGGTCGTATGAAATCAGTCTATGACTACATCATTGTTGGTGGCGGTATCGTTGGTGTGTCGACAGCATGGCAACTACAGCAACGTCATCCAGAAAAATCCATTTTATTGGTTGAGAAAGAGTCCGGTTTTGCCCAGCACCAAACCGGACACAATAGCGGCGTGATTCATGCCGGGGTGTACTACGCACCGGGCAGCTTAAAAGCGGATTTTTGTAAGCGTGGGGTAGAGCGAACCATTTCGTTTTGTGCCGATCACGATATTCCGGTGGAGAACTGTGGCAAGTTACTGGTTGCGACCAATGAGCAAGAAATCGAACGCATGAATGCCCTCTATGAGCGCTGCCATGTCAACGGCATCGACGTAAAGCTACTCGATGAAGTCCAACTCAAGCTGGCTGAGCCAAACATCACAGGCTTGGGTGCGATTTATGTCAAAACCACCAGTATTGTCGATTATCGTTTGGTCACAGAGCAGATGGCGGAAGAGTTTAAAAAGCTTGGCGGTCAAATCAGTCTGAGAACCAAAGTGGTGGCTGCCGAAGAGAAGGACGAAGAAGTCCAACTGACCTGCATTTCAGACGGTCAAACCATGCAGCTTAATACCAAGTTCTTGGTTACTTGCAGCGGCTTGATGGCGGATCGCATGACGAAGATGATGTCTATTCCAACCGATTTCCAAATCATCCCTTATCGTGGTGAATACTACCGCTTAGATAGCAAACACGACCAAGTGGTGAATCATCTTATTTATCCAATTCCCGACCCTGATTTGCCATTCTTGGGCGTCCACCTGACTCGCATGATTGATGGCAGTGTGACCGTAGGTCCAAATGCGGTGCAAGGCTGGAAGCGAGAAGGGTACGACAAGGTTAACTTCAGCTTGCAAGATACCATGCAAATGCTCAGTTTCTCCGGTTTCTGGAAGGTGACACATAAGCATCTAAAAACCGGACTGGATGAGTTTAAGAACTCGTGGTGGAAGCCGGGCTACCTCAAGTTGGTCAACAAATATTGCCCAAGCATCAAGGTCGACGATCTCAAACCATATCCTGCGGGTATTCGTGCACAAGCAGTGTTATCCGATGGCACTTTGGTTCATGACTTTTTGTTTGCCGAGAGCGCAAGAAGCCTGCACGTTTGCAACGCCCCCTCTCCAGCAGCGACATCTGCAATGCCGATTGGGGAGTACATTTGCGATAAAGTGAATGAAAAGATAGAGGCGAAAACGGTATAAAACAAAGGCGATGTAACTGTCGCCTTTATTGTATTTGAATCTGGGAATTAGGGGTTGCCATCTTTAGGGCAGAGTTCGCCTTTCTTGGCGTGTCTCTCGATCATGTAATCGCCGCGAGCACTGTGCAATACAATTGCATTCCAGACTTGACCATCTTGCAACTCGAACTCAAACGCATAATGGGTGCCGCCGACCATTTTGGTTCTCACCTCATGAATTGCTCTCAATTTATCATCGGCATTCATTTGATAAAGCACCATGTTGAGTGAGCGTCTGGCGTCAGGAGTTGCCTCAGCAAGTTGCCAATGACCCTGCTCGTTTGTTGCGGAGCAAATAGACCGCATTTTACTTTTCATGGCGGATGACATCTGCTTGTCTACGGCCAATGCATTTGGTGAAAACAGTGGAACCGTCAAAAGAATCAAAGTTACCAGAAACTGCTTTAAGGTCATGAAAACACTCCGTTGTTTTACTCTTGCTTGAGTATAGACCTCAATAGCTTCAGATGTGGTGCAGTTGACTCCGGGCCTACAATATCGCAGTTCGTATCAACGAACTGATAACAAACAAGGCGACCACGCTTGCCAGCCAAATGCCAATGAACCACAAAATGGGTTTTAGTTTCATCAGTGATATCCTTCTCCACGTTTCATCTTGCCGCGGAAAACCCAGTACGAATAAGCCGTGTAGGCTATGATCAGAGGAAGTAATACCACCGCACCGGCAAGTAAAAATGCCAAACTTTTGTCTGGCGCAGCGACGTCTTGATAAGTGAGTGCGAATGGGACCAAGTAAGGGAATGTACTGACACCGAAACCCATCGCGGACACAAGAAACAGGCCGATCGCAAGAACGTAGGCTCGGACGGCTTTGTGGTCGAGTAAGGCTTTGAATAGCTGCCAAATGAGTGCCGCTGCAATAATTGGTAATATGAAAAACAGTAGTGAGTTTGGTAATGAGAACCAACGTTCAAAGACGATATTTTGGCTCAATGGCAGCCACAAACTGGCGATAAATATACAGGCTACCATCGCTAGTCCCCATCGTCGCGCGACCACGTAATAGCGCCCCATCAGCTCTTCTGGAAGCTTGATTAATAACCAGCATGAACCGAGCAGGATATAAGCACAAACAAGCGCCAGGCCACAAAATACGCTAAATGGCGAAAGCCAATCAAACCATCCACCTGCGTATGCTCGTTCACTAACCTCTATACCTTGGAGCAGGGTTCCGAGCATAATGCCTTGCATCAATGCTGCGGTGAGTGAACCAATGAAAAAAGCGCTATCCCATAAAAACTTTCCGCGTTGTGTTCGGAAGCGATACTCAAAAGAAACCCCGCGCAGAATTAATCCGAGCAGCATTAAAATCAGAGGAGCATAGAGTGCTGGCATAATGACCGCGTAGGCGAGGGGGAACACGGCAAAAAGCCCACCACCGCCAAGAACTAGCCAAGTTTCATTCCCATCCCAAACAGGAGCGATGCTGTTCATCATCATGTCGCGCTCTTCATCGTCATTAGCGCTGAGGAATAGGATACCAATACCGAGATCAAAGCCATCTAACACGACATAAATCAGAACGGCGAGCCCAATCAAAGCGTACCAAATTAATGCGTAATCCATGAGTTAGCTCCTAGGTTAGATGGTTAGAGTGTGTGATGGCATCGGTTTTCGTGCCATCAGGAAGTCGGCTATCTAGACCTTCTTCATATCGAGTTGGAGACTTGCGCATCAAGCGTAGGAGATAGAAGAAGCCAGCTCCAAAAACCACAAAGTAAACCACGATGAACGCCGTCAGGGAGACGCTCACCGCGGCGGCATCAATAGGCGATGCCGAATTGGCTGTGGTTAAAAGACCGTATACGGTGTAAGGCTGTCGACCGACTTCGGTAGTTATCCAGCCTGCTAAAACTGCAATGAACCCCGCTGGGGCAAACAGCACACAAATACGTTGAAGTGCCCTCGAATCAAAAAGTTTGCGACGTTTTCTTAGCCAAAGGCTCCACAAACCAATAACAAGCATGCCAAAACCAAGCGCGACCATGACTCGGAAAGACCAGAAAACGATAGAGACAGGAGGGTGTTCCTCCTCTGGAAAAGCATCTAATCCCTTCACTTCACCGTTGAGGTCATGAGTTAAAATCAAACTACCGAGTTTGGGGATTTCCAGTGCGTATTCCATGCGTTTTTCTTCATCGTTAGGGATACCGAAGAGGATCAATGGCGCGCCTTGGTGAGACTCATAGTGCCCTTCCATCGCGGCGACTTTGGCGGGTTGATGTTCAAGGGTGTTTAAACCATGCATGTCTCCAGCAACGATTTGAATTGGTGTCACGATGGCAGCCATCCACATTGCCATCGAGAACATAATTCTGGCTAGAGGGTTATGGTTTGCTTTTAGTAAGTGATAAGCGGCAACGCCGGCTACAACAAAGGCAGTAGTAAGGTAAGCGGCGAGCAACATATGAACGAGCCGGTAAGGGAAGGAAGGGTTGAAGACAATCGCCCACCAGTCTTCTGGGATAAACTGTCCGGCTTCGTTGATACTGTAGCCCGCTGGTGTTTGCATCCAACTATTAACCGAAAGTATCCAAAACGCAGACAAAAACGTCCCGAATGCAACAATACAAGTCGCGGCGAAGTGAAGCTTCTTACCCACCTTATCCATACCGAAAAGCATCACGCCTAAAAACCCCGCTTCGAGGAAAAACGCAGTAAAAACTTCATAACCCATTAGCGGGCCCAGGATTGGGCCTGTTTTGTCGGCAAACACGCTCCAGTTAGTACCGAATTGATAGCTCAACACGATGCCACTCACCACACCCATACCAAAACTGATGGCAAAGATTTTGAGCCAGTACTTATAGATTTGCATGTACTGTTTGTTGCCCGTTTTTAAGTACAAGCCCTCTAATACAGCGAGATAACTTGCCAAACCAATCGTAAAAGCTGGAAAAATAATGTGGAAAGAGACAGTAAAGGCAAATTGGAATCTAGCTAGGTCAATGGCGAGTGTGTCCATGAGCGGTCCCTTTTTCGTTGGATAAACTGTTCGCCGGATTTAAAGAGGAGACAGAAGAGTGGCGAACAAGGTGAAATACGAAGAAGGAAGACGAAGAGATTAAAAAACGATCGCTTTTTACACATGTGCGTACCATCTTTTGGATAAAGGAGGAGCGTTATGAGCCTTAAACATTACTTTGAGAAAGCGACACCTAAGTTTGGTCCAGGTGGGAAGTATCACAAGTTCTACCCACTTTTCGAAGCTGTCGAAACCATTTTTTACACGCCTGGTAAGGTAAACCAGGGCATGACTCACGTTCGAGATAGCATCGATTTAAAACGTATTATGATCATGGTGTGGTTGGCGGTCTTCCCTGCCATGTTCTGGGGTATGTACAACATAGGCCAGCAAGCGAGTGATGCCTTGTTGTATGGAATGAATCAAGCCTCAGCTCAGCAAGCGCTTGTTTCTTCATGGCAACTGAGTTGGGTATGGGGCTCGTTAGATGCGGTTTCACAAGCGGGGTGGGGAAGTAAAATGTGGCTTGGTGCTACTTACTTTCTCCCGGTTTATGCGACGGTGTTTATCGTTGGTGGTTTCTGGGAAGTTCTGTTTGCTATTGTGCGAAAGCATGAGGTAAATGAAGGCTTTTTTGTCAGCTCTATACTCTTTGCGCTGATCCTTCCTCCGACAATTCCACTATGGCAAGCGGCTTTAGGTATCACTTTCGGTATTGTTGTGGCGAAGGAGATTTTCGGTGGTACTGGACGAAACTTCCTAAATCCAGCTTTAGCAGGGCGCGCGTTCTTATACTTTGCCTATCCTGCCAACATGTCCGGTGGTGCCGTGTGGGTCGCGGCTGATGGTTACTCTGGCGCTACTCCACTTAGCCAATGGTATGAAGGAGGGCAAAGTGCTTTGATAAATAATATGACGGGAGAGCCAATTTCATGGGGAGATGCTTTTGTTGGTAATTTACCAGGCTCGATGGGTGAAGTCTCCACGTTGTTGATCGCACTAACAGGCTTGGTTCTCATCTTTATGAAGATTGCATCGTGGAGAATTGTTGCGGGCGTGTTGGTCGGTTTAATCGGAGCTTCATTACTATTGAATGCGATCGGTTCAGACTCTAACCCCATGTTCTCCATGCCGTTCTACTGGCACTTCGTGATTGGTGGGGTTGCGTTTGGTACCTTCTTTATGGCGACAGACCCTGTCTCGGCAGCTTTTACCAATAACGGGAAATGGGCATACGGACTATTAATCGGCGTGATGACGATTTTTATCCGAGTGCTGAACCCGGCTTATCCAGAAGGCATCATGTTAGCGATTCTATTTGCTAACTTATTCGCGCCACTTTTCGATTACCTAGTCAAAGAAAGTAATATCAAACGCAGAATGAAAAGGGCGAGACCTTCTTAAAATGAGGGTGACCTCACTGAAAATTGATTGAAAACTGCACTATATTGAAAAGGTCAGAGACATGGGGTTTCTGACTTTTTATTTTTATCAGGAGGACGAAGACGATGAGAATAAAGGATATTCTCGATAGCCGTTTGGTGCTGTCGTTCTGGTATAACCTAGACTACTGCTTGTCTCTTCTTAGTAAAATCTCTTCTCGTTGATTTCCTCAATGCAATCGCATTGAAAAGCATTCTATCTATTTGTTTTTTAGTCTTACGTGAAACTGCGTAGGGCAATGCGTATAAGGAAATTAACAATGAAACGTATTCCAGAACCTTTCCGTATCAAAATGGTTGAGCCAATCAAAATGACGACTTTGGCAGACCGTGAAGTCGCGTTAAAAGAAGCGGGCTATAATCCATTTCTTCTTCGTAGTGATGATGTTTATATCGATTTGCTGACTGACTCAGGCACTGGTGCCATGAGTGATAATCAGTGGGCTGGTATCATGATGGGGGATGAATCCTATGCGGGGAGTCGAAATTACTACAACCTGTGTGATGCAGTGGAGCACTTCTTCGGTTATAAGCTCACCGTGCCTGCACACCAAGGGCGTGGTGCCGAGCAAATTTTGTTCCCAGCTTTGATTGAGCGTATGCGTCAGGTGCGTGGTGGCGAAACGCCAGTATTTATCTCGAACTACCATTTTGATACCACAGCGGGTCACATTGAACTCAATGGCGGTAAAGCGATTAACGTGGTAACGGAAGAAGCATTCGACACCACTACGCCTTATGATTGGAAGGGCAATTTTGATATCGATAAGCTGGTGGCAACAATTGAAGCGCACGGTTCGCATAACATTTGTGCAATTATCACCACGATTACTTGTAATAGCTCCGGTGGTCAGCCTGTGTCGATGGAAAACATGCGCAGTGTGTACGAGATTGCAACCAAGTACGATATTCCAGTGGTGATTGACTCGGCTCGTTACTGTGAGAACGCCTACTTTATCAAGCAGCGTGAAGCGGGTTACGAGAATAAATCGATTCTGGAAATCATCCGTGAGATGTACCAGTACGGTGATATGCTCACCATGTCAGCTAAGAAAGACCCGATGGTAAACATTGGTGGCATGTGTTGTATTCGTGATCATAAGGAGTTGTTCCAGGCGGTGCAGACGCGCTGCGTACCCATGGAAGGATTTGTAACATACGGCGGCATGGCTGGGCGTGATATGGAAGCGCTCGCTCGCGGTTTGTATGAAGCCGCGGATGAGGATTTTCTTCACTATAGAATTAGCCAAGTTCAATACTTAGGTGAGCGCTTACGTGAAGGCGGTATTCCGATTCAATACCCAACGGGTGGTCATGCTGTGTTTGTGGATGCCGCTAAGATTTTGCCACATATTCCAGAGGATCAGTTTCCTGCGCAGGTATTGTGTAATGCTTTGTACTTGGAAGCGGGTATTCGAGCAGTAGAGATAGGATCGTTGCTGCTTGGTCGAGATCCGGAAACGGGTAAACAAAAAGTGTCAGAGCTTGAGTTGATGCGTTTGACCATTCCACGTCGTGTCTACACAAACGATCATATGGATTACATTGCGGATGCGATTATCGAACTGAAAAATCGTGCACATGAGTTAAAAGGGCTCACTTTCGAGTACGAGCCACCAGTGCTGCGCCACTTTACTGCTCGATTTAAAGAGCTCGATTAACTCAAGTTTAAATCTAGATAAGCAAAAGGCCGCGAGTTTCGCGGCCTTTTTCGATTCGTTTATTTCTTAGCGTTACACTTACGCCAACTCTAATGTGATGCGAACGAACTGGTCGTCTTGATACTGCACTTCATAATTGAAGGTACCACTGGCGTAAATGCTGCCAAGAAAAAGTGAACGTTGACTCATTGGTCCGCGGAACAGCATCGAAATAGGAGCGATTAGGGCGTTATTATCATCGAAGTGCTGATTTAAGTTCTCAGAAAGCACACACAGCAAACAGCCGTGTTGGTCGTGAGATAAGTCGACGTCTTCCGGTCGAGATAATAACACGGTAGTCCCCAGTTTCTTCTCAATCTCGTTGATCAGCAGCAAGTAGCTATCTAGATCGGGTTGAGGGTTGCTGGGTTTGTCTGCACCGACGCAGCGCTCGAGTAATGCTTCCAGATTTCCGTTCTCACCTTTTGCCTGCTGAGTCAAAGATTTTAACGGCTTTTTAATCAGCTTATAGCGATTACTCTTCAGTTTTGGTTTCAGCCATTTCTGAAGTAAGTCATTACGTTCTTTAAGGGAGAGGCCATGCGAGGACGCGTGAATTTTAAAGTGCAGGTGTAATAAAGCGTGAACCGCAAGCTCACTCAGAAGTTGATTAGCATCTGTAGACTGTCTTGCCTGCTTAGAACTTTGCATTACACTCGAACAAAATTAGGGAAGAAGGATAATGGTGCCGAGAGAGGGACTCGAACCCTCACACCAAAGGCACTAGCACCTCATGCTAGCGTGTCTACCAATTTCACCATCTCGGCATCATGATGCTCTGAATACTCAGAGGCCTCGAAAGAAGCAACGCGAATTGTATAACCAAAATCCACCTGTTGGCGAGAGCAAAATGACGAATTTTGGCTCTTTCGAGTTTGATTGCATATTTATTGGTCACTTTTATGTTTTTTACCATCAACGCCTATCCTTATGCCCTTACTTTTATTAATAGTATGACGACAAAAGAGTACTTTTGCCTAAATTTTGAACGCTTGAACGTTTGCGTAAATAAATGTGATGAATATCTCTTTTTGTTGGCTATACTTGCGTCCCGTTTAAGCGGGAATTAGGGTTTAGTTGTTCAGGACCCTTACCCATACAAGCCGTCACATGGAGCAGGCCAAGCAACATGCTCGCCAGCAGTGAATGACCCCACGGACCGGACCAGCTACGTTCAATTGCTTGTATAAGGTAAAAATAAGATGTCGAACTATTCGTTCTGTCTACATTCTGGATCTATAAGTGAGTTATCACTCGCTGCGTTGTCCCTTTCTTCTGCCAATTCCTTTGGCTCTTTTTTTTTTTCAACGTTTAGTAGGTCCAGCTCATGAGTGTTCTATTTAGTCTATTTGGTATTGTTGCACTGCTAGGTTGTGCTTTCCTACTTTCTGAGGGTCGTTCTTCCATTAATTGGAAAACTGTATCTCGCGCCTTGATGCTACAAATGGGGTTTGCTGCTTTGGTGCTCTATTTCCCGTTGGGTCAAGCGGCGCTGGCGAGTTTAAGTAATGGTGTCGCGGGGCTACTCAGCTTTGCTGATGAAGGGATTAAATTCCTCTTTGGTGACCTCGCTTCTTCTGGCTTTATCTTCGCTATCCGTGTCCTTCCTATCATCATCTTCTTCAGTGCTCTTATCTCCGCCCTTTACTATTTGGGCATTATGCAAAAAGTGATTCAATTTATTGGCGGCGCTATCCAGAAGTTCTTGGGTACGAGTAAAGCAGAGTCTTTGGTTGCAACAGGGAACATTTTCTTATCTCAAGGCGAGTCACCACTTCTTATTCGTCCATTTCTTTCTAACATGACTCGCTCTGAACTGTTTGCCGTGATGGCTGGTGGTATGGCTTCAGTGGCGGGCAGTGTGCTTGGTGGTTATGCTGGTTTAGGGGTCGACCTCAAATACTTGATCGCGGCAAGCTTTATGGCAGCACCAGGTAGTTTGATGATGGCAAAAATCATCGTTCCTGAGCGTCAAACGCCAAGCGATTACAACAATATTGAGCTAGATAAATCAGAAGAAAGCAACGTAATTGATGCGCTAGCAAGCGGTGCCATGGGCGGTATGAAAGTTGCCGTTGCTGTTGGTACCATGCTTATCGCTTTCGTGAGTGTTATCGCGATGGTGAACACGGGGCTAGAAAACTTGGGTGAGATACTTGGTTTCTCTGGCGTAACGCTACAAGCGATTTTTGGTTATTTGTTTGCACCTCTAGCGTGGTTGATTGGTGTGCCAAGCCACGAAATTCTAGCTGCGGGTTCATACATTGGTCAGAAAGTGGTGATGAATGAGTTTGTTGCGTTTATCGATTTTGTGCAGCACAAAGCGACACTGTCTGAGCATACTCAAATTATTATCACTTTTGCGTTGTGTGGTTTTGCGAACATTGGCTCAATTGCGATTCAGTTGGGCTCTATCGGCGTGATGGCACCTGAGCGCCGCAAAGATGTTGCAAGTCTAGGCCTAAAAGCGGTTGCTGCTGGTACACTCGCTAACCTGATGAGTGCTTGCTTAGCGGGCATTTTTATCTCTCTCTAATTTAGATTGAAGATCCACACTCAAAACCCGCCTAAATGGCGGGTTTTGTTATTTCTAAGGCTTGGGCATTAAGCCGTAAGGTATCGATTTAAAAGCCTCTGGGTGCTCTTGATAAGTTGGCGCTTTATGTACCCCTTTCCAATCGAGCAGCATGATGGCTAGCACGTTACGGTGTTCGCCGTACTTGAGATCAAAGTTACCGTCGACCGACGGAATCATCCCTTTTTCTGCGTTGATTGCATGACGAATGGCTTGGCGGGTCTTCTTTACGACCGGATCATGGTCCAAGCCTGCTAACAAAAACGAAATGCCGACTTCCGCAATCACGTCTTCTTTGGCGCGCAGTAGGATAGTGTCGATGTTGTTGCGAAAGTAATCATAAATCCATTGGTGTTTCTTCTCGCTTACTCGCTCCTGATAATACTGTGAATCGGCAAAGATGATGTGCGTCATACCATAGAGTTTGTTCCAATACTGCTGAGCTGAAAGCATCTTATCTTTATCGTCGGGGTAGGTGTTCCGGAAGGTTTGAGTGAATTCCTCGACCACATCTTGCTCTCCTAGCTGACGAAGCCAGTAGACTTGGTTTGCAAGCTGAGCTGCCCATGCCTCTATCATCTCTTTGTCCGTAACGTAACGCGAGAAATCGTAGCGCCTAATAATTTTTCTCAGCGTTTTGTCTTGTTTATGTTGTAGGCCATATTCGTTTGCTCTTGCCATTGCGCCAAGCAAATCCACACCAAGATAAAGGTACTCAGGATGGTGTTTAGTCACGGTATAGCGTCGCTGCCCTCGTTCGGTTTCTTTCTCTTGATACGTGGTCAACCTTTGAGATGAATAGAGAATGATGTCTTCTGGTTCAACGACTTCATTAGCAAATAGGTTTAACCGGCTGGCTACTTGTGCCATGTCGGTCCAAATGGCAGCGTGATATTTCTCATCTAATGTTTGGCGGTACATGCGTAAGCCAAAATGGCCCTCTTTAAACGCCGGGAAAGTGAACAGTTCTTGTTCGTAGGTACTACGAATCAACTGCGCTGATTGAGTATTATCGAGAAGCGGTACGTCTTCCTGTGATGCCTGAGCAGCAAAGGTAAGTGAGTAAAAGAGTAAGACCGCTAAGCTAAGAGGTTTAATACGCATAAATCCATTCCCTATGAAGTCCTGAACCTAAACCTACCATCAATATTAATTGAGAATGTAAAAGCTGAGTCAATAGTTGAAAATTTGCCTAAAAGTCAGGTTGATACGTTCATCTTTGGTTTTCGCGGTTTTTGGTACGCAGTGCTTCCAGTGATGCTGGAGCTCGCCAGCCATAATCAGTAAGGAGCCGTGAGAAAGCTCATATTCAATCTCAGTTTTACAATGTAAATTTCTAAGCAAAAATCGACGTGTTTCACCTAAGTTCAAAGATGCGATAACAGGGTTTCTACCTAACTCTGGTTCATTATCTTGGTGCCAGCCCATTGAGTCTTGCCCGTGTCGATATAAGTTAGCGAGAACAGAATTAAAAGTGACATCAGCAACTGATTCACAACGCACTTTGAGCTGAGTTAACTCAGGAGTCCAAGGGTGAGGCTGCATGGTTAAGCCTGAGTAAGTATATGCTGCATCACCGTGCCACGCTTGTAAGCGAGGTTGAAGTACTGACTTGCCGAACATAGTAATGTGTTCTTGGTGCCATGGCAGTGTCTTTCGAAGTTGGTCAAAGTAATTATCCGCCTCAAGATGGCTAAGAAAATGAGGATCATAATAAAGTTTTCCTCTTTCTACTTCTTGCCATAGATCGCCGCCAAATAAATCGCCTTGTTGATGCATCATCTCACACCTAAAACATAAAAGTTGTCAATCACTGTTACCTTTCTGATTATGATTGGTTATTCTTGTGATAATAAGAATTTTAACAATAAATAAAAAATCTCGTAGTTGTATACGAGTTGTGGGGAGAAAATGCGTTATTTACCCAGAAAGCGATGCTATTTTGCATTGTTCTTCCTCACCTTTTTCGCTTTGTGTATTGGGGTTATTGAGCTGTTAAATCGAAACCAGCAAGAGCTTCACAAAGAGCGAGTTCAAGTTGAGGCCAAAGAACAACTTTCCATTCTCCGTTCCAATTTGGAAGCGGTACTTATGGCGGATATCTACAAAGCCAGTACTTTAGCGACACTCATTACTTTACTTCCTAAAAACCAAGAAGAAGAATTGAGTATCGCCGCTCACCGAATCCTAAATAAAAGTAAACATATTACAATCATCGGTATCGCGAAAAATGATGTAATTAGTCACGTATTTCCACGCCAAGGTAATGAGCGCCTAATCGGCCTTGATTACCGCGCAGTGCCACAGCAGTGGGTACAGGTGCAAAAAGCCAAGGATGTACAAGAAATTTTCATCGCAGGGCCCGTTACATTGATCCAAGGTGGCCGAGGTTTGATCGTGCGTGTGCCTGTTTTTCTTGATCCTCCAATGAATCAGGACTACTGGGGAGTGATCAGTGCGGTGATTGATTTCGATGCTCTGATGAGAGAAACCGGCGTAATTGATTTCTCGTATCGTTACCCTTTAATGATCCGTGGTTACGATAGCGGTGGCTCATTTGGTGATGCTTTCTTTGGCGCGCAAAGTGTAAATAGCATGGTATATGCAAAAGAGATGGTTCATTTTCCTTATGGTGGGTGGAGTATGGTGGTTTTCTCTGGAGGCAAAGCTGATCGCCAAATCTCTTGGCATCAGTTGCATTTAGCTAGAGTAATCGGCTATCCCATTATATTCGCACTTAGCCTCGCGCTGTTCGCCATTTATCGACTGTATACCATTGCAGATGACAGAGCTTTACACGATGAACTCACGAATTTACCAAACCGTCGCTATTTTATGAAGTTTTACAAGCAGCAGTTCGAAATAGCGAAACGTTATAAAAAGCGTTATAGCTTCGCCTTAATTAATATTGACCTAGATAGGTTTAAACACATTAACGATACCTATGGTCACGACGCAGGTGACAAAGTTTTAATCGCTACGGCTGAAAGGGTAAAAAGCTCTCTGCGTAAATCAGACATCGTGGCCAGAATGGGCGGTGATGAGTTTTTAGTTGTAGTCCATCACCCTGGAACGGAAGAAAATATTCAGTCCCTTCTACAAAAACTTCGATTAGCGCTATGCTCGACGCCCGTCATTTACGATGAAACGCTTATCTATTTGAAAGCCAGTATTGGGTACGCGATATTTGACCCGCAAATGTCATCTCCTGAGCAAATGATGAAAATAGCCGATGAGAGAATGTATCAACAAAAGCATGGCGGATGAGCCTGAACCCAGTTTCAATAAGGGGTTAGAGGAATGGTAAAGTTGGGATCCCGAAATCTCATCATCATTGAGGTGCAAGAATATGTGACTTCATATGTTCACAGACACTTTGCTGAGAGAGTCGTTATTAGCAGTGCATTTAGTGGCATATTTGCATAATGTTGCATTTTGCAAATGCAGTTTGCGAAATTAATGGTTAATAAAGCAACGATATGCATCTGGATCTACTAAAAAACGGCTTTTTTAAAGTTGGCACGCATCGTGCTTTACTTAGAGTGACCCTTATTAAGCCGAGGGTCACCTAGCCAACTGACGTTGTTAGTGAATACAAATTGTTCACAAGTATATACCGCCAATCACGTTTATTGTGATTGGCGTTTTTTCTTTCTAAAGCCCGATGATATCCACATCGTTGCCCGTCTCATCAGCTTCTTCGCACTTGCTGTAACAACTAGGTTGTCTTGGACAAACCGCCCCTCTGGAGCAGATTAACCTTGCTTGGGTTTGAATCCCGCGCTCTATCCAGTTGATGTTTAATATCTTAGCGATAGTCGTTAAGTCTTTTTTGATGTGGGGAGGAATAACACTACTTCCGCCGGAAGCGACACAAAGGGACTTAAGTTCTTCCGCTATGGAAACGGCATCGCCACCTTGTGCAGAAATGGCAGGGTTAAGATCAATACCGGCACATAGCACGCGATTATTCCCCGCAGGATCAAATACGTTGACCGATTCGCAGCAGTAGATACGTGGCTCGTCGCCAACATTTAAAATCGAAATTTGCGCTGAACTTGTATCCAAAGGCTGGGAAAGGCGTCGGAATACCGCCCAGTGCTGGCAAGGGTCGTTCACTTTGCGCATGTTACCCCAAGGCAATGGAATACCGTTTCCTCGATACACTGCTTTTAACTTGCCAGGGCCATAGGCATCAAAATAGTGCCAATGAGGGTAAGGCGAGACCACCGTCATGCGACGCATTGCAACGGAAGGAGAAACGCCGGCCTTTTTGTGAACATCAATTTCGTAACCGGAGCGGTCAAGCAACTGACGAAATGGTACTTTGGGGCAAAGCAAGGCACCAGCAAAAAAGCTGGACTCAAAATCACGCCAAGCTTGCAGGATATCTTGCGAATTGAGTTCAGAGTTCGACACAGGGCTGTCCATTTGCTCCCAATTGTTTTGATGCCCGATAGATAAAACGTTATTCATTGCATCGCTGCTATGGAGCACTCGATGGCCGATATATACCGCCAAGTCATACTTCAATCGGGTTGGATAGTCACGCATTCGTTTATTGAGATAAATAGTCCCAGGTGGCTCCATGAAAGACGTAATCAACTGTTTGGCGCTGACGCCCAGTTCATCAATCACATCTTGTGGCGCTCGATCTACCCAGCGGATATCCAATCCCATACTCTTTGCAATGTCTACGAGATCTTCTACAGATAGATTCAGCCGCTTCAAGCCGACCTCTTCGGCGGCGCGCTCTAAATCAGGAAAATGGTTTTGATGGTTTTCTTGGTGTGCACGGATCAGTAAGTGGGCGAATTGACGCCCCGTGATACCTGTTTGGGAGAGCATTTCTGGTATCGCGATTTGAAGAATATCATTGGAGAACAGGAAGCTCGGCTCCAGCGCCATGCCACTAATCCCACCACGATTCCCTTTGTTGGGTGTGATGGCTTCTAATTCGGGTTCATCATCTAAAAACCACGCAGGATCTTTTTGAAAAACTTCCGCGATCACTTCGAGCATATCGATACTCGGTACGCGTTTTCCGCGCTCAATCATCGAAAGGTAAGAAACCGAAGGAGCGTACTCTGGATTAATTCTTACACAACGGGCAGATAAATCCTCCATCGTTAAATGGTTGTTTTTTCTTAGATTACGAATTTTCGTACCAAGAAAATGAGACTGACGAATAAGGCTTTTTGACACAGACATTTTGTAAAATTCACATTGTAAAATTTTTGTTGTGAAATTGTAGTCAATATTTCGCTAGTCTACATAATGAGCAGGCAAGGAAATTAACCATCCACTTCACAGAATTGCCTGAAACTTAAATAAAGGATTTAAGTTTTTACTCTTGGACGAGTTTTTAAGTGCGAGGATATGACGATGAATATGCTGAACTTCGATAAAAAAGAGATGCAACAACAACAACGCCCATTTATCGCTGAAGCCGTATTTGCCGTCGAAGCGGTAAGTGCCGAGCAGCAGAGTGAGAAACAAGTAAAAGCGAAGCAACTGCTTGACCGCATGTTCCCATTGGAGAACGGGTCGCACCAAGACGTATCAAGTTACGTAATTGATTATCGCCATGTATTGGCTTACTTCAAAGACGGTACGCATAGCGGCCTGAAAAGTCCGAAACATTTTGTGGCGTACACTGGTGAAAAGGAAGATCCAAAGTCGATTTTGTTTAAAGATGATTCGGGCAATCATGTAGAAGTGCTGTTTGGCTGTCACAAAGGCACTGGTTGCGTGGAATTAGTGGACATTGACGATATTCAATTGGAAACTCGCACGACGTTTCATCCTGAACTAACTGGCAATGCACCAACCGCGATGCGCCATTGGATAAGCCTAATCAAAGGCGACAAAAAAGGTAAGCCGATGGCATGCAGTGAAGATAAAGAATATACCGCAAAAAATGGTGACGACTACATTCTAAGTTATTGTTACAGCGTCGATTAAGATACTCATGATTGGATATAAAAACCCCGCACTTTACAGCGCGGGGTTTTCTTTTTCATCATAAAAGTCGTTTTCGCTTAGCCAGTTTATTTAAATTGGCATCACGCGGTTACGACCGAGTTGTTTTGCTTCATAAAGCTGTTTATCGGCTTTATTGATTAAGGCTTCAGGCGTATCACCCGGCTCAAATTCTGCTACCCCAAAAGAAGCGGTAATGCTGTGAACTTGTGTGCCTGAGCGCTTATCTCTGATACGCAGCTTTTCTATCATGCGGCGCAGTGTGTCTGCATATTGGCGAGCAATTCGCAGAGATTTGTTAGGTACAATTAACGCGAATTCTTCACCACCAAAACGGTACGCACATATCCCATCTCGGCAGCTTTGTTGTAGTCGGCGGGCAATGGCTTTTAATACTGTATCGCCAAAAAGGTGCCCGTAATTGTCGTTAAATGATTTGAAATGATCGATATCAAGCATGATCAAGGTCATTGCCTGATTTGATGCAATAAGTGAAGAGAGATCTTTGTCAAATGCTCGGCGGTTGTATAGGTTTGACAAACCATCGAACAACGCATCTTGCTGTACTTCAGCCAATTGGTTTTTGAGGCGAGAAATTTCTTCACTCGCGTTAGTCAATTGGCTATTCAAAAACTTTGTTGAGTGACGAATTTCGTGTGACTCTGCGACAAGTTGACGAATCACCACCATCACTTCTTCAATGCTTAGGCTATTGTCCTCAACTTTTTCCAGTTTATTAAAGCTTTTGTCTACCATCTCAGAAAAGGAGGAAGTATCTGAAATCGTATCGCTCATTGAACTGGATACTTCATGTAGCAGAACTTCTACATTGGTTCTAAGATCTTCAAGGCTGGTTTCTGCTTTGCTGGCCACATAGTTGTTGTAAAGCTGCTAATTGGTTGCTGGCGGGCAAATACCGTAGTTTTCTAACACCGTGTCTAACTCAAAGTTGAGTTCTGGAATGGTCTTGTCAACGTAGGTATACCAAAGCGCGTAGTTGGCTGGCGTGGCAGCAACATGGTTTTTGATCATCAGTGGGACCGCTTTTTTTAAATTAGCGGTTGATTTCTTAAACTCGTCGGTCATTTCTGCGATGGTACTAGCAAAATGGGATTGGGCTTAGATTAACGGATATTAACTAATGTCGCTTTAATTTTTATCACTTTTGCATAGTTTATATAGAAAATGAGTGATTAAGATCGTGATCAATACCGTTGGATTCGAATTTTATAAAATATCAGTATGAAACATGTACAGGCATTTGGTGGTATTGCGTGTTTTGAGATATCCAGCAAATGGATTCCGTGTAAACGTTAGTAACCTAATGATCGTCAAACTCTCGTTTTCGTATAAAAGCAAGTAAATCAAAAGGCTTAACGTCAGGGTCTCCGTGAAAAGAACTCGTAGACGAAGAATTAACATCTGAGGGTGCGAATTGAAAAAGAAAATAGGACTTTATTGGTTCACGAACGACTTGCGATTGCACGACAACCCACTGTTGAAAAGCGCCAGTGTAGAAATGGACGAGTTAATTTGCTTGTATTGCTACCCTTCAATGACGCCTTACTTGCATCACTTTGCGCAGGAAGCCTCTTTCGGGCGTGCGAAATTGCAGTTTCTCGACTTATCGCGTAGTGAACTCAATCAATCTTTGAATCACCTTGGTCAGCGATTATGGGCGGTTGAACTGACGCCCGATCAAGCAATCAAGTATGCTGTTAATCGCTTCGGCGTCACACATATATATGCTGACGCCTTTCCCGGTTCGGATGAGCAACAAGCGTTAGATCGCGCAGTTGAAGGCGCGTCTCATGTAAAAATAAAACAGCAAGCAATCCGGACCCTGTTAAGGGAAGGACAACTGCCATTTGACTTGAGCAATCTGCCTACGACTTTCACGCAGTTTAGAAAGCAAGTTGAAGGTTTAGACATCTCTCGGCCCCACGAGAGTATCCGTTCGTTACCTCCAATTCCTTTAGGTGTGAATCTTCCTTCCGTTACTGCATATTACTTTGACACAAAAGCTGCGTTTCATGGTGGAGAAAGCCGCGGGCTTGAACATTGTCGCCAGTATTTTGCTTCCACACTAGCCAGTGAATACAAACAAACACGCAATGGTTTAGATGGCATGGATTACTCCACCAAGTTCTCTCCTTGGCTAGCTCATGGGTGCGTTTCTCCGAAAACTATTTATGCCATGTTGAAACGTTATGAAGCGGAGAATGGTGCAAATGATTCAACCTATTGGATTTACTTCGAACTGCTTTGGCGTGAATACTTTTATTGGTATGCACGTCGATACAAGCGACAGCTCTTCCGATTCGGTGGCATCCAAAATCAAGCACCACTCACCAGCTTTTACGCGCATCGCTTCCAACAATGGAAGAAAGGTGAAACGCCATTTCCTATCGTGAACGCGTGTATGCATCAGCTTAATGAAACCGGTTATATGTCGAATCGTGGCAGACAGTTAGTTGCCAGTTGTTTAGTGCATGAGCTTGGCCTCGATTGGCGTTATGGCGCGGCGTACTTTGAGTCACAACTGGTTGATTACGATGTGGCATCAAACTGGGGAAATTGGCAATACCTAGCAGGCGTTGGTGCTGATCCGCGTGGTTCACGACAATTCAACCTCGAAAAGCAAACCGAAATGTACGATCCGCACATGGAGTTCATCGATAGGTGGCAAGGTCGTTGTGCTGGCGCGCATTTGGATAGTGTAGACATGGTCGATTGGCCGATTGTGATGGGCAGCAGTGACAAAGCTTCGTCACCGGAGAAACCGTAATGCAATTTGAAACCGTACGATTGATCTTGGGCGATCAACTTAACAGTGAGCACTCTTGGTTTCAGCAACCGGATGAGCAAGTGCTTTATTTGATTGCAGAGCTCAAGCAAGAGAATACTTACGTCACGCACCATATTCAGAAAGTGTGTGCGTTTTTTTCTGCAATGGAACAGTTTGCGCAAGAGCGTCAGAGCGAAGGTCATCAAGTTCTGCACCTCACACTGGATGACACACAATCCTTCGACGATCTTGAGCAAGTCTTGCAACACTACGTGAGCGAAGTTGGTGCAAGTAAGTTTGAATATCAACGCCCGGATGAATACCGTTTACTAGAGCAGTTAGCCAAACTAAAGCTTGATGGGGTCGTGACGCGTTGTGTCGATTCGGAACACTTTTTGTTGCCGTTTGAAGAAATAGAATCGCAGTTTCCTCAAGGCAAACACATTATGATGGAGCACTTTTATCGCCGCATGCGCAAGCGCTTCGACATCTTGATGCAAGACGGAAAACCCGTCGGCGGAAAATGGAATTACGATGCCAATAACCGTAATAAGCTCAAAGCCAAAGACATTGAACAACTGCCACAACCTTTGATGTTCAGTACCGACGTGCGTGGCATTGTTGAGCGGTTGGCAAAACATGGCATCAAAACCATCGGAAATCTCGAAGGGGACTTGTTGTGGCCGATTAATCGCGCGCAAAGCTTGTCTTTACTCGCGCATTTCTGCCAAGTCTGTCTGCCGTTATTCGGACGTTTTCAAGATGCCATGACAGGCCAGCACGATGCTAAGTGGAGCTTGTATCACAGCCGAATTTCATTCTCGCTCAACAGCAAATTGCTGCACCCGAGAGAAGTCATTGATGCTTCACTCAAGGCGTTTCACTCCAACGCAGATATCGACATTTCTCAAGTCGAAGGGTTTATTCGCCAAATCTTGGGATGGCGAGAATACATCCGAGGCGTCTACTGGGCGAATATGCCTCATTACCCGAAAAAGAACGAGTTGGGCGCAGACAGAAAGCTGCCAGACTTCTTTTGGAATGGCGAAACCAAAATGGCATGTATGCGCAATGCGATTGGGCAGTCTCTCGATTATGCCTACGCACACCACATCCAACGTTTGATGGTCACCGGTAACTTTTGTTTGCTAACCGAGATAGATCCAGACCAAGTGGATGAGTGGTATCTCGGTATCTATGTTGATGCGATTGAATGGGTCGAAATGCCGAACACTCGTGGCATGGCATTGTTTGCGGATGGCGGCATTGTTGGTACCAAACCTTATGCGGCGAGTGGTTCTTACATCAACAAAATGAGCGATTACTGCAAGGGTTGCCATTACGACAATAAGGCGAGGAGCGGGGAAAGATCGTGTCCGTTTAACAGTCTTTATTGGCGCTTTATGAACAAGCACGACAAGCGTCTCGCAACCAACCCACGAATCGGGATGATTTTCCGCTCTTGGGACAACATGGAAGAACAGCAGCGCCAAGCGATACTTGATACCGCAGAGCACTACATAGAAAACGTGGAGAACTTGTGATGGAAATACTCATCGTCGGTGGCAATGGTGGAATTGGTTTGGCGATGGTTCAAGAAGCCGCAGCTCGGTTCCCTCAAGCGCACGTGCATGCCACTTATCGTAAGCAGCAACCAGATTGGCAACATCCAAATGTCGTTTGGCATCAAGTGGATGTATCGCAAGACGAGCAGGTAAAAGCGTTCAGTGAGCAGATTGAACACGTCGATTGGTTAGTGAACTGCGTTGGTATGTTGCACACCCAAGAGAAAGGCCCTGAGAAGAATCTTAATTCGCTCGACGCTGACTTTTTTCAGCAAACCATCACGGTTAATACTTTGCCAAGTTTATTGTTGGCGAAATACTTCACGCCCAAACTAAAACGCAGTACTGCACCTAAGTTTGCGACCATTTCGGCCAAAGTTGGCAGCATTAGCGATAATCAGTTAGGTGGTTGGTACAGCTATCGAGCATCGAAAGCCGCATTAAACATGTTCCTTAAAACCATGTCGATCGAATGGCAAAGAATGGTCAAACACGGCACTGTGCTGTCACTTCACCCAGGCACCACAGATACAGTTTTGTCGGCACCTTTTCAAACCAATGTGCCAGAAGGAAAGTTGTTCACGCCAGAGCGAGTTGCTAAGGATCTATTAAGCTTGATAGAAAAAGCGACCCCGCAAGATAGCGGGGCGTTTTGGGCTTATGATGGGACGTTATTACCTTGGTAAGAGAACGCGTACAAACGCTGATGCAAAGGAAATAGCGTTTTCCAGAGAGGGTCGGAGTGACCTACGTTTTCGTTGATTTATTTCTTCGGCAACGCTCAGAACAATAAACGATTTCCTCCCAATTTCGCGCCCACTTCTTTCTCCAAGAAAATGGGCGCTGACAGACCGGACAGACTTTCATGGGAAGGTTGGATTTAAAACCTTTCATTGCGCTGAATGTTCACTCCTAATTTGGTTAAAACAGTGGTCTAGCTACTTATCAAATAGGTACAGGTAATCGCCGTAGCCTAAACTCGCCATCTTGTTCACTGGTACAAACTCCATTGCGGCTGAGTTCATGCAGTAACGTAATCCCGTTGGCTTAGGGCCATCTTTAAATACATGGCCAATATGCGAATCACCAAACTTACTGCGGATCTCTGTGCGTGGATAAACCAATTTAAAGTCGGTTTTCTCTACGATGTAGCCTGGGTTAATGGGTCTCGTAAAGCTTGGCCAACCTGTGCCAGATTTGTACTTATCCGTTGATGAGAACAAAGGCTCACCAGTGACGATATCAACGTAAATGCCTGCTTCATTGTTATCCCAATACTTGTTGTTAAAAGGACGCTCTGTACCTTCTTCTTGTGTCACGTAGTATTGAAGCTCAGTCAATTTAGCTTTGATTTCTTTGTCCGAAGGTTTCTCGTATACCTTTACTTTCGTCACCAACTCTTTTTCGTTGATAAGTTCACGAAGTGTTTTTGGGTTGTCTTTACGATCTTCACCAAACACTTCGTCGAGGTACTTATCGCGACCTGATGCGTAGCGGTAGTATTTGTACTTCAGGCTACTCTTCTTGTAGTAATCCTGATGGTACGACTCCGCAGGGTAAAACTTTTCAAACTCGATAAGCTCTGTTTTCAACGGTTTTGGATAGATCATCGCCTTGTCGATTTCCATCATAAACTGCTCAGCAATCTGCTTTTGCTCCGCATTATGATAGAAGATCGCCGGGCGGTATTGGGGACCACGGTCGACGAATGAGCCTTTGTCGTCAGTCGGGTCGATATGGCGGAAGAAGTAGTCCAGCACTTGTTCGTAGTTCACGACAGCGGGATCGTACTTCACCTCAATCACTTCAATATGACCAGATTTACCAGAAGAGACTTGGCGGTAAGTCGGGTTTTCAATATGACCACCTGAATAACCTGATACAACATCGATTACGCCGGGCAGTTGCTCTAAATCCGATTCTGTACACCAGAAACAACCGCCAGCTAGCGTTGCGATTCTTGTATTCTCTGAAGCCTTCAGCTTATCGATCGTATCGGCGGTACCTGTTTTACTCAATAGTAGAAACAAGACTGGAAGTGCGAAGGAGAAACCGGCCAATAACTTAGACATATTCTTCATAGCTACCTCATCGTTATTTTTGTAGAAAGTGTTACTTAAATAAAAAGTGTTACGTATAGAGAAAGGTAACCGAGCGAAAAAATTACAGTAATGTTGAAAATTCCGTTGCCCTTTTATGCGATAGAGCTAAAGTATCGACAAGAAACACACCGCTAGTAAGGGCAACGATGCCTTGAATAAGCGATGCTAAATGAGGTAAATCATGCAAGCTGAAGTTAAATGGATAGAAGATTTTAAATTCCTTGGGCAATCTCAGTCGGGCCACTCCGTAGTGATGGATGGCAATGGTGGTGCAACCGCACCAAGCCCAATGGAAATGGTACTAATGGCTGCTGGTGGCTGTAGCTCTGTCGATGTTGTTGATGGTTTGAAAACAGCAGGCCAAAAGGTTTCGTCAGTTAATGCCAAGCTAACCACAGAGCGTCGTGAAACCGCACCGCGTATCTTTACGCAAGTGAATATCCACTTTGAAGTGTCAGGTGACGAGCTTGACCCAGAAGTCGTAGCAAAAGTGGCGGCTGACTCGCTAGAAAAATACTGCTCGGTTTGCTTAATGCTAGGCGAAGGTGTTGAGATGACCCACAGTTGGGAAATTGTGTAAGTTGACAGACTCCACAAAATATAAAAACAGGAAAGAGAAAAGTCCGGGCTTTTCTCTTTTTTTATTTCGCAGTTCACGTACCTTGTGAAGAATCTGAAAGCAGTAATTGCAGGTTGTAGGAGTCTTCCAGTGACAGAACTAGAAAAAATGATGTCTGGCCAGGTCTTTGATGGCATGGACAAAGAAATTGACGCCATTAGAAGCCATGCTCTTCAAGCACTTAGAGCGCTTAATAATAACACCGACGAAAGTCAGCGCGACGAATTGCAAAAGCAGCTATTTGGCAAGGTAGGCCGTTGTATTGTCCAGTCCCCTTTTCATTGTGAATTTGGTAAGACCATCGAAATAGGTGAAGAAACCTTTATCAACATGAACGTGGTCATGCTCGATGGTGCCAAAATTACCATCGGGAACCACGTGCTCATTGGACCGAGCGTGCAATTCTATACCGCTTCTCATTCTGTTGATTACCGCAGTCGCCGACGTTGGGAAACGTTTTGTAAACCCATCACGATTGAAGATGATGTGTGGATTGGCGGTAACTCCGTCATTAACCAAGGTGTGACGATTGGTGCTCGTTCGGTTATTGCGGCGAACTCGGTAGTCAACCATGATGTGCCGCCAGATTGTCTATACGGAGGCACGCCAGCTAAGTTGATTCGCCGTCTCAACGAAGAAGAGTAAGAATCGATAGTGATGGCATGATGACTCGCTTTACAGGCGTAAGAGAATCATGCCAGCAGAAAGGGATAATTCATCAAGGAGCCTAAGATGTCGAACAAGACAGAAGTCCTCATGTGCCCTACATGTGTGGTAGAAACGCATCATGTCGTGGTGTTAGTTAGAAAAAAAAGTGGCTTTGAAGGTGATAAAAATCGCAAAAAGAAAGAGTTCATCGCTGGCTTTCTCAAAAGTGTAGTATTCGGCGCCTTCCTTGCCTCTATGGATGAATTTGAACGTCATTTGATCTGCGAAAACTGTGGTCATAAAACCATTCAATAGTAACTGATAGTCCTTCTTTCTCTGCATAAGTTCATAAGTGCGGTTTGAAGCACTGGTTATTCAAATCGCATCATCCTCTTTTAGTGCTTTTGCTCTTCTTGTGTTCCTCTCTCAAAAATGAGTCACATTAGTACGCATTTTAACCGCTTGGATACAGATAACTCACTGCTATATATAATAAATTTTGGTGGGAAATACGTGTTTCAGCTCGATGTTTAAACTCTGTTCTATCGACACGTTTTGGGTCAGTAAATACTTAAATTTCGTTTGCTTTATGTTGTATGTAGCGCAATTGTGTGAAATTGGTCACATTAACGTTTAATTTATAAAAAAATAATTAATGAATAGTAATTCACAAATATGCTGACCGTATGTGCTATTTAGTTTTGATTTATCTTTTGTGTATTCATTTGGTGAATGTTTTGTTGTTTTTAGATTGACTAAAGGTTTGATTTTCTATTCAAACTTGTGAAAGGTTGAATGGATATATTAGAAAACATGAATTTGATCTTGTTTCTATCTTTTGTTTTAAATGCGAAATTCATTATTAACAACGGATGGTTTTGATGATTTCTCTTATGTGTATCCCACCAATTTTAGAAATTGAAAATTAAACTCTCTCAATACAATAACGACTAAAATTAAACGGAATGATGTTCTTGTATTTTTATTGTATTTTAACTTATACATTT
This sequence comes from Vibrio sp. 1727, assembly GCF_033344415.1. Classification (NCBI taxonomy): domain Bacteria; kingdom Pseudomonadati; phylum Pseudomonadota; class Gammaproteobacteria; order Vibrionales; family Vibrionaceae; genus Vibrio; species Vibrio sp. 1727. The sequence goes on along the minus strand of NZ_JAWPOT010000003.1, from coordinate 321,074 downwards.
TGACTCATTCATTTTAACTGTTTTTGTTGGTTTTAAGTTGTTGATAATAATTGTCTTTTAACTTTTGTTTTAATGACGTTGCTTTGCTGCTTCTTTAATGTTGTGGTGTGTGGCTTTATTTATAAAAAGTCATTTTAAAGTACGTTTTTAAGCAAAGTAGAACGCGACAATACTCAGATAAATAGTATTAAAAAGTTAAATAAGGATTTAACCATAAGAGTAATTTTATGGTTGATAGGTTTATTGGGGTTGATTATCTGAATTTTTATGGAATTTCATCCCAATAATCTGTTTGTCTTTAAGTTTATTCTAATGAACTTAATTCTCATGGAAGTTTCAAAACATGCAGCACACAACAAAGTGGATGATGACGCCGCTTGCAATGTTGTTGGGTACGCTGTTTTCAGCGCCATCATTCGCGGTGGAAACGAGTGTAATTGATAGCACTAGCACGCCTGAATCTACACAAAATGAAGGAGATACGTCCTGTATTGTTTGTAAGTTTAGTGGGGCCGTTTACCTATCTTACGATACAAACATTTACGATAAAGACGACTACCGTTCTGTCCGCAATTTCTCGTGGGGAGGCGATCTCGTTTATTCCTTTTCGAGCGACACAAAAGCCTATTTTTCTACGGGGGGCTATCGTGCCCTAGAAGATGAAGTCGGCACCTACGCGACAGATTCGGTGTTGGGCTTGCAATACACGAACCTATATCGCTTTGGAGATACAGGGAAAATCGGCGTTGCGGGTCAGCTCACCATTCCAACTTCAGAAACATCTCATAAAGATGAACTGCACACCGCGGTTCGTTTAGATGTGCCGATCTCTTTTTCAGCTTGGAGCGTCGATTTTTCGGTTTCGCCAAGACTGAGAAAAAATTTCCACGAATACAAAACCATGGGGGGACGCTCGCTGACTGAGTGGACTTACTCGTTGTTTGCTGTTGCGGAAAAGTCGTGGGAATCGTTCGCAGTGGGGATCACGGCGTTAGGTGGTAACAGCATCAGCTATCAAGGTACGCGCAGAAGCAGTTGGCAGTATGAGGGGGCGTTGTACGGCACATACGAGTTTGATGAAAGCTGGTCATTGCTACTCGCGGCGTCATCAACGGGTTTCTATCACGATGCAGAGCGAGGCACCTTGGGCAACATCGATTTGTTGGACCAAGAGAAAGCATCTTACATCGCGACAGTGACTTACTCCTTCTAGGAAAATAACAACAATTAAGGATATCCAAATAATGTTTAAAAAATTGACTCTGGTGTCAGCAATAACGGCCGCACTTGCAGGCTGTGGCGCAGATGATCAGGCGTATGACTATGTCGAAAGAGATGCAAAAGAAGTCGCAGTAAAAGACCTTAAAGACGGTCGTTGGTTTTACGTTCCGACGACTGGTGCCGCGCCACGCTTTGCTCTGAACCAATTCCCATTCTTGCAAGGCTCACCTCGTTACGTTGAGCTTTGTTTTACCAAAGAAGGTCTGGAAGTTCGCAGTTACGATAAAAACTACCCAGACGCGCATCTAAGCAAAGATGCTAATAACTACTGCGGTGAAGAGAAATTTGTCGCAGACGACGACGGCGTTAACTTCGCGCAAGTGCTGACGATTCCGGGTGACTTTGCGGCGTATCGCTGTCAAGAAGACGCGCATGGTGATTGCACCAACAAAGAAGAAACCAATGAAGACGCAAGCCTAAACTACAAGAGGAAAACCCACTTCACTCCTCGTCCTGAAGATCTCGAAATTGCAGAATTCAATATGGAAGATCTGTATGGCATTACCGAGGGCATTGATGAAATTGGCGCACCACGATTGATCTCGTGGGACTTTGACCCTAAAAACGGTCTTCTCAATTTCGAACTAGAGCGCACGTTCCGTATCGATTTAGATAATATTTCCGACTACATCAACTTTGCAACGAAAGCGAGCTTGGATGAAGCGCTTGTAGATGGCGCGTTTAAATCTCGTTTCTACTACTCGTTAGTGCACGAAAGTGAAGTGGCAACCGAAGGTTACCAACCGATCTTGTACCCAGTGGGTGATGAGAACGACATTGGTTTCTTCACCACGTCGACGAAAAAGCTTAACCCAGTCACGAATAAATACGACCGTGATGTGGTTTACCTCAATCGTTTCAACCCAGATCAAGGCTCTATCAAATATTACTTGAGCGACAATTTCTTTGAAGAGAAGAACAAGTTGTTCTTGGATGCAACGCTGCAATCGATCGACAAGATGAACCAAGCGCTGAATGTATTTGGGGCGGATGCAGGCAAGCCTGAAATCGAGATTGTGAACAAAACCAAAGCGGCTGGTATTCACCCAGGAGATCTGCGTTACAACGTGATTAACCTGATTGACGAGCCTTTAGCTAACGGTCTGCTTGGCTATGGCCCGTCGGTTTCTAACCCGATGACGGGGGAAATCATCAAAGGCCACGTGAACCAATACGCAGGCGTTGCAAGAACGGGTGTGCCTTTCTATTGGGATAACTTGGCGCGTTTCTATAATCGTAATCAACTGGACTTAGATGGCTTAGATCCATTGCCAACCAGCAGCGAATCTGTGAAAACAGAAGTTGCGGATAGAATTGAAGCGCTTTCTACAATGGCGGCGATGGCGAGCCTGAAATCGGATGAAAACATTCATGCGCCGCTCGTTTCAAAAGAAGACATCGTTTCTGGAAAAGCAGCGACGAAGAGCCCAACTCAGCTAATGAAAAACTTCAATGATGACATGGAGTTTGAAAAGGTGGTTGAAGCTGAAGAGAACCGTTTGTCTTTCTGGGCAGAGAACAACGTCTATCCAATCGAAGCGTCGTGGGTTTCTTCAACCAACAAGGCCATGTTGGACAACTTGAAGTTGGATGACGAGCGTTACTTTGAGATCAAACTTGATGACGCAGGTAACGAAGTATCACGTCAGCTTAAGCGTTGGAAATACCTGCCAAAAGAGTTGCAAGTGAAAGCCGCAGATGCGATTACGGTTGCGACTTACAGCAATACGCTTGTTCACGAGCTTGGTCATAACATGGGTCTGCGCCATAACTTTAAAGGCTCAAATGACAAAGCGAACTACTACACGCTAGAGCAAGCGCATCAACTCGGCTTGAACAACATTCCTGCTTACAGTTCGACAATGGACTACGCACCAAGCATGTTGGATGAAACGCCAACTTGGGGTCTGTACGACATTGCGGCGTTTAAGTTCGGCTACGGCCGTAAAGTCGAGACGATTCAAGATTCTTCAGGTTCAGCTCCTACACCTGTTGCGAAACCGGCAGACAGTGCGAGCGATGAAGACAAAGCGGCATATGCTCGTTACCTCGCTGATCAGCAAGCCTACCAACAAAGCTTTGCATACAAGTTTGGCAACAATCCAGACAACACATCGCTGATGGTGTGTTCTGAAGTGAAGGCGCTAACGGGGGACGAGAAAGGCAAATCACTCTACAACTGTGACTTTAGCCGATTCGATATCGCTGCGTTGTCTGATGATCCTGAACTGAATGCGAAAACTCGTTATGGCGCACTTTACTACCTAGATAAAGTGAATGAAATTGAGCGTAAGTCTTACGATTTCTGTACCGATGGGAACGTTTCTCTAAACAGCGACTGTAACCGTTTTGACGAAGGTACAAACCTAGAAGAAATTGTTTCTTACGAGTGGCAGAACTATCTCGATAGCTATGATCGACGCAACTTGGAGTTATATGGGACCACAGGATTATTCTCGTCCGATTATCCTGGTTACTTAGTGCGCCGTTACATGGAAATGAGCGCTATCCGTGACAAGATGGAAGATCTTGAGCGCATCGATAACCTGTACACCAATTTAGGTTACACTTCGTCAACGGATAAGCCGGGTGATTTCTTATTGCGCCTTGCTTCAAACCCTCAATACTGTAGCGAAGGCAAAGCCGATAACTCATGGTTCTGTGATTATGCGAATGGGGCGAAAAAATCCGCGGCGTTCTTCCTTGATATCTTGCGCACACCAGAGCATCAATGTGTGATAGAAAATGCGGCAGGCAACCAAAAAGTGATTTCTTTTGGTCAACTGTTAGACAACAACTCACACCAAATTCCGGCTGATTACGATCTTTCAACAGCCAGCTGTTTTGATGATTTGGCAGCACGCTTTATCGAAGATTCAGATGAGGGCTATATAGCTGTTGCGGAAACTGCGAATGGACGCTTCCTAAACTCAATTGGTAGCTTTGACCCGGATTACCCTTGGTCAAATGCGGTGTCTGTGTTGGGTAACTGGCCAGACAAAGCGCTTGCGAGCCACTTCTTAGCACGTCGATTCTCGAACCGTTTTACCGATGAGGTGAGCTTTGCATCGCTGCTTGATATCCCTGGGGTGCAAGCTGAATACGAAGACATCATGGGCAACATCGTGGCAAATGATGCGTTAAATACGCCAGTTAAATTGGTGGGTAAAGACGGTAAGGAATACACCAATCTAAAAGGTGTTACCGTGAACCTACACATCACTGAGCAAATGGAGTCCCTACCACCAATGCCTCGTGGTATTGCAAGGTTCCTTGATATTGGCGCAGAAGGTCGCGGACGTGTTGGCGATGTCATCTTGAGAATGGGTGTGCGCCAAATGAAGTCTTACGACTACACAGTGAAGACTCGTGGTCAATCTCAGTTTGATACGTTTACGAAGCAACAAGACCGCTACGGTATTATCGCGGGTGACAAGGTTGAGTTTGTTATCGACGGCGAGAAGTTTGTGGCAACAAAAGCAAACAAGCTGGCTTACGACTACGCAAATCAACTGGTGACGTCCAAAGGTTACGATCTAAAAACGTACCTAGATAGCTATGAGCATGCAACACTAAACAAGGTTGCAGAGAGCATCGATAGCGCTTGGGGGCCATTCCGAACAGCGATTGTCCCAGCGTTCCACGATCCTGTATTGCTGCTGGATGCGCCAATGGTCAACGCAATGAAGCGAACCATTGATGCGGATATCGCGGCAGGTGTGCTGTCGTTCAGCCAGTCTTTCATCAACTTTACGACAGCGAATGTGACTTCGGGTGATTTGGTCATCGATGCAACTTCGGGCACATTGAGCTACAAAGGTGGTAAAGCGCACGATGAGCTGAAAGCGTTCGAAGCTTACACTGATGCGATGCTTTTGATTTACAACGATCACGCCGAAGACATGATGTTCGCGGTCGACAATGTGTACGCAGGGTACATGGCGTCTTCAGATGCTGACAAAGAACTTTGGCTGAAAGATCTCAATATGATTCAAGCGTATTTGCGTGGTGATATTGGCGCTGTAGCTGGTGATTACTACAAGATGCTTGATCGCCTACCAACGGCAGTGAGTTTCCAGTAAATAACTCTTAATTCACTCATACAAAGGCCTGCAGCAATGCAGGCCTTTTTCGTCATAGGATTGATGGAATTTAGGAGTGAAAGATGATCTGTCCGTCTTCTGTCATCACAAGTGTCGCTTTGCTTTGTTCGATAAGTTGGGCAGCATAAGAAGGGGTAACTGCCTGCATATCACCTTTAGATCGAAGAGTTAAAGACTCCCACGCTTGATCTCGATATTTCCCTGCTTGGGTGTATTGAATCAGTACTTTCATAGCTTCACGCTCCGGTGTGGTTGACGTGCTACTTAAGTTAACGATCTTAGGTTGGTTGCGCATCTGTTAAAAATGAAACATTAGTTTAACTAAATGTGCCTTTCCAAATATCTCGCATTGAGCAGAGCAATTTGGAATCCTTGTGATGGAGGGATGAAAAATACTCAATCTTTCGATTCATACTGCGCAATATAATGTTTGAGAGATTTGGTTTCCGCACTCTGAAACTCTTCATCGTGCATACGCAGTGCTTGGATACGGTCGAGGCGGAACTGGCGGTAGCCATCGCGCAATTCGCACCAGGCGACCAGCGTCCAGACTTTGCCCCAAAAGAACTGGCCTAACGGTTGGATTTTTCTTTCGGTCACTTGTCCGCTTTCATCTTGGTAATCCAAACTGACCTTAAACTGATGATCAATCGCGTGGCGCAGAAGCTGCCCTCGTTTGGCAGTCTCGGATTGGGTGTGATAATCGGGCACAATCAGCGGACAATCTTCCACTTGTTGTTTGAGCTTATCGGGCAATACCGAAAGTATTTTGGTGGACGCAGAGTGAGACGCTTCGGCGAGTTCAACATCCGACCAGGCTCGAACCATCCGCATACCCAGTTCAAGCGCCATCATCTCTTTTTCTGAGAACATCAAAGGCGGCAGATGAGAGCCAGCTTGCAACAGGTAGCCAACACCTGCTTCACCTTGAATCGGAACACCAGAACTAAGCAACGACTGAATATCGCGATAAATCGTACGTTCGCTAACTTCCATTCTTTCTGCGAGCTCTTTCGCTGTCACGGCGTAACGCTTTGCGCGCAGAAGCGTCAGTAGCTCAAACAGTCGTTCTGATTTGCTCATGATGTTCCTTATCTAGACCTACTGGTTGTTAGTGGTAGTGTGGCTGATTACTTCTCTAGCTCACTGCACATTTTTAAGTTGTGATGTTTAAGCTCGAAGCTTTCGCAGTCAATCATTGATAACAGAGGCTGAAATTCAACGGCTTGCTTAATCTGTTTTCCCGCCTGTTTTGCATCGTCCATTGAACGCCAGTAAATGATGTCTGTCCACACACCGTCAGTCGCTTCGTGACTGAGTGAGCGATACAAAAAGCCCGGCAGATTCTTCACAAACGTTTGTGACTGTTTGGCAGCGGCGATCACGTCTTGCTCTGTTGTGCCTGCGGTTAGACGAAATTGCACAGTTTCGATAACGGTTTCCATATTGTGATTCCTTATTGGTTTTGGCGGATTGCCTGTTGAGTTCCAAATAAGGTTACGCGGATGGAATGTCAGAACATGTCAGTAGTGAAATCTCACTCACTTATCATCAATATGGTTATTTTTCTGGGCTGTTGTAACGATCCCAGTAAGGTAAATCTGTGCCGAGTTTTTCGCTGATAAAATCGATAAAGGCCCTTACTTTCAACGGCATGTGCTTGCGCTCAGGGAACACTGCATAAATGGCGTGTTCTGGTAGAGAGTACTCTTCCATCACCGGTTTTAGATTTCCTGCGGCAAAGTCTCTTCCTGCAATAAATGTTGGCAGTTGCGCAATGCCCGAACCTCTTAACAGCAACTGGCGAATGGCTTCGCTGTTATTGACGATAAAGTTTCCTTTTGGAAGTACCTTGTATTCGCTGCCGTTGTTGATGAACATCCATTCGACGCCGCCACGGAAATAGGAGTAGCGCAGGCAGTTGTGACCGACTAAATCACTTGGTTTTTGTGGTGTTCCAAACTCCTCTAAGTAATCTGGTGAGGCACAAAGCACACTTTTACAAGGGGCGAGACGTTTTGCGATTAGATTGGAAGAGGTGAGTTCACCAATACGGATCCCCAAATCAAAACCGTCTTTAACCAAATCGACCATTTTGTCTTCGAGGTTTAAATCCACTTCAATTTTCGGGTAACGAGCGAGAAACTCGCTGATCAAAGGCGCGATATGCAGCACACCGAAAGACATCGGCACGGTAATTTTGAGCCGACCTTGTGGAGAGCCTTGCAGTTCCGATACCGCGTCTACGCCTTGCTGGGCCAGATTGAGCGCTTGAGAAGCGTACTCAAAATAGCGTTCTCCCGCTTCGGTCAGGCTCAGCTTACGCGTAGTTCGGTTAAGGAGACGAATGCCCAAATCGTCTTCTAGTTGGTTGATGCGTTTGCTGATCGCCGATTTCGTCAGATTCAGCTGTTTGGCCGCAAGGGAAAAGCTGCCGCATTCGACAACAGCAACAAAAACGGGCAGGGAGGCAATCGCGTTCACATCAATCTCCTATTATCGTGAAGCATTTATTGTTGAGCACAAGGATACAATTAATTTCCAATTATAGAGATTATCTTCAAGAAGAAAACAATCTAGACTATGCACCAGTATTACGACCTTGATTTTGGGAAGAAGAAAATGAAGTACGATTGGATCCTGTTTGACGCTGACGAAACCTTATTCCACTTTGATGCTTTCAAAGGTTTGCAGCTTATGTTTTCTCGCAAAGGCGTAGATTTTACTGAACAAGATTTTGCTCATTACCAAACCGTAAACAAACCGCTTTGGGTGGATTACCAAGACGGCAAAGTAACGGCAGATGAGCTAAAACATAAGCGTTTTACCGAGTGGGCTGAGAAGCTGAATACCACAACAGCAGATCTCAATAGCGCATTTTTAGAAGCAATGGCCGATATTTGCAGCTTGTTGCCAGGTGCAAAAGAGCTGATGGAAGCGCTGCAAGGCAAAGCCAAAATGGGCATCATCACCAACGGTTTTACAGAGTTGCAAGCAATTCGCCTTGAGCGCACAGGGATGACTGAGTACTTCGATAAAGTGGTGATCTCTGAACAAGTGGGCGTAGCAAAACCGGACTTAGGTATTTTTGAATACGCGATGCAGCAAATGGGCAACCCATGCAAAACGCGCGTACTGATGGTGGGTGACAACCTGCATTCCGATATTCTGGGTGGTAATAATTTTGGTATTGAAACTTGCTGGTTAAATACCACAGGCGCAAGCGTCGATGAGCGTATCGCACCAAATTACACCGTTGAGTCTTTGAGTGAACTAAAGAACATTTTGGTGGCGTAACCGAATCGGGTATTATTCCGCAGTAACCCTCAGAAAAATCAAGGAATAATCATGTCAGACATCAAACAGCTAGACAGCAAAGTCGTTTACCAGAATAAGTGGATGACGGTGCGTGAGGACAAAATTTTACGTCCGAGCGGCGCAGAGGGCATCTATGGTGTGGTCGACAAACCTGATTGTGCTGCGATTCTGGCTATCGATAACGGGATGATTCACTTGGTTCAGCAGTACCGTTACACCGTAGGTCAACGTTGTTGGGAGATCCCACAAGGGGCGTGGGAATCAAACCCAGATGCGGATCATCTTGAGCTTGCCAAAGGTGAGCTGCGTGAAGAAACGGGCATGCAGGCGAGCGCTATGGCGTATGTCGGCGCGCAGTTTATCGCATACGGCTTTTTGAATCAGACATGTCACGTCTACTTCGCCAGTGATTTAACGGACGTGGGCAATCAACTCGACAGTGAAGAAGAGGATTTGATCACTCGCGCTTTTTCTGTTGAGGAGTTCGAACAGATGATGATCGACGGCACAATCAAAGATTGTGTCACCATCGCCGCTTATGGTTTGGCGAAGCTGAAGAAATTCATTTAGTTATCCATGACGATTTTTTAATGAAAACAGCGGCCTAGTGCCGCTGTTTTTAGTTTGGGTGAGTTCGTTGAGCCATCGCTTACTCGTCGATTTTCTTACCTAAGATTTCCACTTGCGCTTTTTTGGTCACCCCCGCGACTTGCAGCGCTGTGCTGCCAACCGATTCATAGTTCAACTCGATCTTGTCTAATTTCGCGTTATCTTTTGTTGGTAGGCTTAAACTTCTTGATGACATGCCTTTAGTCAGAACACCTAAACTGTCGAACGTCTTTTCCTGACCATCTTTCATGATTACTTTAACGCTTTTCAGATCGACCGTACCTTGCGTACATTTGATTTTTATGTGGCTGAAACGAGCGTTAGCAAATGGTGACAGTGGATTGACTGTGTCGGTTTCCGATTTAAAACTGACGGTCTTATCTGCAATCTTATCCCAATCGTTGTCTCCTGCAACCGATTGGAAAGAGGCTACAGCCGCTAAAAGACAGAGTGCGATGGTGTTGAACAGTTTCATAGCTTTTCCTTACCTTAGGTTTAGATATTCTGTTTAATCAGTTCGATGACGTGTGTGACTTCGTCTTGAGTTAAAGCCCCTTCTTTCACGAATAAAATTTCGCCTTGTTTATTTTGTACGATAATCGCAGAACTTTCTTGCTGTAGATCCCAAGTTGTTGCTAATACGCCATTTTTGTCTAACACCATGGAAGACCAAGAGAATGTCTTTTTGCTGTCCTCTGCCGACGATTTAACAAATGTACCGGTTCCCCAAATGGCGTCTTCTTGGTTGATCACGGTTGTGGTCTGATACTGATCTTCAGGAAAGTGAGCGGCAGTGATTGCTGACATCAGCGGCGCGTTCATCTCTTTGGCTTTACTACGACCTGCAATGGCTTGTATCACACGGACTTTGCCTAACATCTGCTGAGTTGCCCAAGGTTGATAAGCCACATCGTCTCCTTGCAGCGTCATTTCGCCATAGGTATCAATGCTGACGGAGGGGGTGGTTTGACCGACAGAAAGGTTATGAGAGAAGGCGAATGTCGGGGCGAGTGCGAGTAAGAGTGACAGAACAGATGGAGTTTTCATTGGGGGTTCCTGTAACGAAGTGAGGTTAGAGCGAATCAAAATAAGGGGCAAATACGATGCCCCTTATCGGATGTGGCGTTTAGTTAGAAAGTACAACGCGCGCATTTAGCGGTTGCAGCGGACGATTGTTTTGTCCCATGACTTCCATCAGTTTCGCGGCTTGATCTTTGGATAAGGTTTGAGTGTCTTTAAGCACAAACCAGCGCACACCTTCTGAACATGGCGGTGTGGTTAAAGAGCCGTTAAATCGATAGTAGTTTGCAGTTTTTGGCAGTAAGTCGTTAATCTCAAACGTATCTTTAAAGAAAGTGGTTTGATTCTCTTGTGGGATTGCGTTGAACAGTTTAGACAGTGCTGCGTTTTGATCGCCAGCATCAAACATCACCGAAATTACCGCCAACTCGCCGTCTGCGTTGGCGTGCACAAAGTGCGCTTCAAGTGAATATTGGCGGCCTTTGATTTGGTTTTCTGAAGGTGTGTGGAAATGGAACTGTTGCAGCTCGAACGTCTCGCCATCGATGGTGAAGCTGTTACGTCCGTTCACTTGCGCTTGCAGCGTATGACCATTGTTGGTTAAACCAATGACCTGACCAGTGTACGAAAGGTTCAGTGCTTCCAGTTTTGCATCGGCTGGGTTGTCGATGTTGATTGGGCTTTGGTTTTTCGTGGTTGCGCAGTCTTTGGCGATTTCTCCCCAGTGTTCTGGCCCGTGTTTGTCATTGCCATAGCCCCATTCCGAAGCCTGAGCCGCGCTTAGAGTGAGAAGTGAGAGTGAAAAAGCAAGTAGTGTTTTGTTCATAATAATGTCTCTGTTCGGTCGCTTCGATAAGCGTTGTTACAAGGCAATGACCTAGAGGTTTGATCACTGCCTGACAAATTAGAAACGGTGGCTGAGTTGGGCACCAATTAGGAACGCATTTGAATGGGTCACGCCCGTCACCATCGGTGCAGGAACACCTTCATACGCGTACTCTTCTACGTTGACATCTTCACCAATCAAGTACGTCATGCCGATGTCAACCGTGGTATCTGATGACCATTGGTAAGAGGCCCCCGCAGATAACCAGTGACGGTTCGAATCTGGAATAGAAAGCGAAGTCAGCTCATCGACAGGTGTTTTGTCGAACATGTAACCCGTGCGAAGTGTCCAACGTTCATTGGCGTACCAAGTCGCACCGATGGAGTAGTGCGCGGAGTCTTGCCACTGAAAATCTTTTAGCAACTGATCATCAGCTTTCAAGCTGTCAAATGCTGACCAACCAATCCACTGCACAGAATAGTGCAGGGCAAATTTAGGTAAGACGCGGTGATAACCGGAAAACTCCGCAATATCCGGTAGCGGCATAGCAAGCGAGTCGTACGATTCGCCAGCAAAGTGGATGTCGCCCTTGGCATCTATGTTAGGGCTGTGCTTGTAGCTTAAACCTAAGCGATGACGTTCGTTAAACTCGTACATCATGCCAATGTTCGCGCCAAGCCCAATGCCGCCAGCTTCCACATCAAGTGCGTTGCCTTTTACGGATCCACAGCGTTGTTCTAGTTCGTTTCCAAGTATGTTCCCACCAACGCAAACACCCACGTCCATATCGCGGTACAGCTCACCAGAGCCGTAAATCACATCAATACCACCACCGATACTAAAACGATCGTTCACCTTGTATGCCAAGCTTGCGCCAAGGTTGACACTCGCTACGCTGGTGACACCGCCAAAAACAGGTGCGCCATAGTTTGGTTTAAACTCCATGTCGGTTCCGAAGTTGGAATATGCCGATAAGCCTAGATACCAGTCGTCGTTGATAGGATGAATAAAGTAAAAATTGGGTACAACGGCTGGTTGACCAACGCCATCGACGTCATCAATGTCGGTCACGGTTTGAGAGAAGGACGGGGTAATGTCAACTTGAGGGGACGGAGGAAAACCGCCCATACCAACATTGACATCTGCATTAATGTTAGCTCGATGATATTGCGCATTTTTAACGGTAACGTCAGGTTTGACGTAAGTGACACCGAACGATAAGGCATTTTGTTTAAACAGCGTCATCGCTGCGGCGTTGCGGCTGACTACAGATGCATTATCACCAATGACGGCATCACCAGCAAAAGCACGACCAAGACCCGTCGCAGAATGTTCGTTAATTTGAAAACCACCGGCATACGCCGTCGAGGAGGCTAACCCGATTAATAAATAAATCGGTGAAAGAGTTAATTGTCGCTGCATGTTTTTCTCATGAATTAATTAGAAGTTGTATTGCAACTAAAATTAGTAAAATAAACAAACCTGACCAGTGTATTTAAGAGTAAAACTAACAGTGTGCTGACAATAAGTAAATTTAACTTAATAAATATTTATTGTTGAATTTATTAATGCTTCATGGCGTGAACATAGTAGTTATTTAAGTGTAAATTAAACCCTGGACCTCTATTTTTATTTTTGCGGTATTACTTCTCTATTTTTATTGTGCTGACTGTTCCCTAACAAATAGAGGGAAATCCAGCGATAAAGTGTCCGTGATGGAAACTCTGAGTCATTTGTATTTCCATTGCATCCCAACGTTGGTAGTTCGAATCAGCAAGAGAACTATCGTTTTAAACCCACATGACACACCCCTCTCGGTCTTACCTGTGTTATGTGGGTATTTTTTATTTAACTTGTCACTTAACTCCTCTTTAAATTCAATCATCAAAATGGCCATCATGAAATTTAAATTAATGGAATGTTGAATAATTTTGGATTTTACTGGTTTGTTAGTATTTAAAAGTTTTGTTTATAATACTTATAACTTGAATTTATATATTAAAAATGGTCTTTGTTATATGTATTGAATGATAAAGTTTTGAAGTGACTATAATATCTCTGATTTTTCACGTTAGTGAAGTTATTCATTCAGTTTCTTGACGTTAATTTACCTATCTTTACGTCTCGTACCCTGTACGGCTAAGACAAATAGCAGTATAAAATCAAAACGATTATTTACTTCACTCCTGCTATGAAACTCAATAAAAAATGGCTCGTTTTGTGTGGCCTACTTGCTATTGGTGCTGGTGGTTATCATTATCTGCAACGTCCAGAACCCATTTCTCCTTACGCGACAGAAGTCGTTCGCAAAGGCAATATCGAAAAGGCGGTATTAGCTAACGGCATGTTGCAAGCGTCCAAATTGGTGAATGTAGGTGCGCAAGTATCTGGGCAAATTCAACGCCTCGCTGTGAACTTAGGGGATGAGATAAAACAGGGGGACTTGATTGCACAGATTGACAGCCTGACTCAGCAAAACAGCCTCAAAGAAGCCCAAGCGTCTCTTAATAGTCTCAACGCTCAGTACCAGGCTAAGCAAGCGCAGATTAAACAAGCAAACTATGAATACGTGCGCCAAAAAGGCATGTTGGCAGCGAAAGCGAGCTCACGAGCTGATTACGAGAATGCCGAAGCGACGCTCGCCATCTACAAAGCCGAGTTAGCGCAACTGGATGCCGAAATCGAGAAAGCCAAAATCAACGTCGACAATGCGCAGTTAGATCTCGGTTACACCACCATCAACGCACCGATGGATGGCACGGTGGTCTACACCGCGGTGGAAGAAGGACAAACCGTAAACGCCAATCAAACCACGCCAACTATTATCGAGTTAGCCAAGCTAGATACGATGACGGTGAAAGCCGAAATTTCGGAAGCCGATGTGATTTTTGTTCACCCAGGCCAAATGGCGCTGTTCACCATTTTAGGCAAACCGAATCAGCAGTTTAAAGGCACACTGCGCGCCATTGAGCCGGGGCCAACCATCATGGATGGCGATGACAGCGATTTGAGCATTTCAGATAGCGACGCCATTTACTACAACGCTGTATTTGATGTGAAGAACCCGCAAGGTATTTTGCGCATCGGCATGACTGCGCAAGTTTCGATTGTCCTTGAGCAATCGGAAAATACCTTGATTGTCCCTTCACAAGTGCTGCAAAAATCTGGCGGCAAAGGCAACTATACCGTGCCAGTGCTTGAACAGGGCCAAGTGGTGCAAAAGCCCGTGACAGTGGGTATTAACAACAAAGTGAACGCAGAAATTCTCTCAGGTTTGAAGGAGGGCGACCAAGTTGTTCTTGGCAATGCTATGGATGGAGAATCATCAAGCCGAGGTGATCGTCGTCGACCTCCAATGAGGTTCTAAGATGAGTGACGTGCTTTTAAAAGTTGAGGATTTAACTCGACGATTTGTCTCTGGCGACGAATCGCTTACTGTGTTGAACCACATTAATTTAGAGATAAAACGCGGTGAAATGGTCGCGATCGTGGGAGCATCAGGTTCAGGTAAATCGACGCTGATGAATGTGCTCGGCTGCTTGGATAAATCGTCCAGCGGTCGATACTTCATTAATGGGCAAGATGTCTCGACGTTGGAATCTGATCAACTGGCGGAACTGCGCCGCGAGTATTTTGGCTTTATATTCCAGCGTTACCATCTGCTGGGGGATTTAACCGCGGTGGCAAACGTGGAAGTACCGGCGGTTTACGCGGGAGTTCCTCATCGTCAAAGAACGGATCGAGCGCAGTCACTATTGGCTCGCTTGGGGCTGGAAGATCGTTTGACCCACAAGCCCAGCCAACTGAGTGGTGGCCAGCAACAGCGCGTGAGTGTTGCTCGTGCACTGATGAACGGTGGTGAGGTGATTCTCGCTGATGAGCCCACTGGCGCATTAGACAGTCACAGTGGGCAAGAGATGATGGCACTGCTTAAAGAGTTGCATCAACTTGGGCATACTATCATCTTAGTGACTCATGATATGAACGTGGCGAACTTTGCGGATCGCATCATTGAAATCAAAGATGGTGAAATCATTGCAGATACGCCAAATGCACAAGTTGTAATCAATGAGCAAGCAGCAAAGACACCGAGCGCATCTTTTCATCGCCCAGCGCAAGCCGCCAGTAAGTGGTGGAAGTGGGACAGTTTTATTGACGCGCTAAAAATGGCGCTGCTGGCGATGTCTAGCCACAGAATGCGCACGTTTTTGACCATGCTCGGCATCATTATTGGTATAGCCTCGGTGGTTTCCGTGGTGGCACTAGGTAATGGTTCACAACAGCAAATTTTGTCGAATATTTCATCCATGGGAACAAACACCATTGATGTCAGGCCGGGCAAAGGGTTTGGTGACCGCCGCTCCGGACGAGTGAAAACGCTAACCGCCGACGATGCTAAATCGTTGGAGAGTCTACCTTTTGTCGACAGTGTCACGCCGTCTTTATCCAACAGCTTAACCGTGCGTTACGCCAATCAGGATGCAACCGCGTCTGTGGAAGGGGTTGGGGAAGATTATTTCCGTGTGCGCGGTTATGAGATTGCCAAAGGTCAGTTTTGGGATGAAGAGAGCGTGAACTCACTCGCCCAAGAAGCAGTGATTGATGACAACACCAGAAAGGAAATGTTTGCGGATAGAAATCCGATTGGTGAAGTGATTTTTCTTGGTTCATTGCCAGTGCGTATTGTGGGTGTCACGCAGAAAAAAGAAGACGCGTTTGGTAACAGCGACGCGCTGAAAATTTGGGTGCCATACACCACTATGTCGGGACGCATGATGGGACAACGCTACCTCAACGGCATTACTGTACGGATTGATGAGAACGCCCCAAGTGCGGCGGTAGAGCAGAGCATCATCAACTTGTTAAAAATGCGCCACGGTACAGAAGATTTCTTCACGATTAACACTGACACCATTCGTCAGAGCATCGAGAAAACCACCGCAACCATGACGTTACTGATCTCAGCGATTGCGGTGATCTCCCTAATTGTCGGCGGAATTGGCGTAATGAACATTATGTTGGTGTCGGTGACAGAGCGCACGAAAGAGATCGGTGTGCGAATGGCTGTGGGTGCGCGGCAAGCGGATATTTTGCGTCAGTTTTTGATTGAAGCGGTACTGGTGTGTTTGTGTGGTGGCATTGCTGGTATTGGCTTGGCGTTTTTGATTGGTTTTGCATTCAGTACATCTGGCAGCAGCTTCCAAATGATTTACTCAATGAACTCGATCATCTGGGCGTTTATTTGCTCAACGTTGATTGGCATCGCTTTCGGCTTTTTACCCGCTCGCAATGCCGCCAAACTCGATCCGATAGAAGCGCTAGCGAGAGACTAAAAATGAGTAACACAATGAAATTCAAAACTCGATTGGTCGCGGCTGCCTTAAGCGCAGTGTGGTTGTCAGGTTGTGGTTCGCTTATGCGTAGCGACTATCAAGCTCCTGAGGTGCAAGTGCCTGCAAATTGGCAACAGATGCATGTTGCGGGTGATGTCAGTATGGATCCTTGGTGGTTGGCGTTTAACGACCCAACGCTTAATCAATACATTACTCAGGTGTTGGCTCAAAACAACGATTTGACGCTGGCAACGCTAACGCTAAAGAAAGCGCGTTTACAGCTGGGTTTAGCGCAAGATGACCTTTTCCCTACGTTGAGTTCTTCCACATCAGGACAAGTTCAAAAATCTCTTGATGGCGGGGAATCGGCAGATAGCTACAGCACTAACTTGTCCGTCAATTACGAGTTGGATTTGTGGGGAAAAATCTCGGCGGACGTTGACCAAGCCAAGTGGACGGCGATGGCAAGTCAACAAGATCGCGAGGCGACCGCACAAAGTTTGGTGGCAACGACGGCATCGTTATATTGGCAAATTGGCTATCTGAAACAGCGCTTAAACCTCAGTCAGCGTAATGTGGAAGACGCAGCTCAAACGCTACAATTGATTGAAAAACAGTACCAACTTGGCGCTGTGGATCAGTTAGATGTGCTTGAAGCCAAACGTACGTTGGCAAGCTTACAAGCGCAGCAAAGTGAGTTTGAACAGAGTTTACTTGAGGCAAACAACGCCTTTGCGATTTTGTTCAATCAACCGCCGAAGAGCATCAGTGCAAACATCCAAATGCTGCCTGAAGGCGATATGCCATCGTTGAGTGTTGGTGCTCCGTCTGATTTATTGATCCGCAGACCCGACATTAAAGCAGCGATTTATGAAGTCAAAGCCGCGCTAGCAAATAAAGACGCAGCAGATTTGGACTACTTGCCTAAGCTGACGCTCACTGGGGCTTTGGGTGGATCGTCACAAGCGCTCAAAGACCTGCTTTCCAACCCGATCGGCAGTTTAGGTGCAGATATGACGTTGCCGTTTTTGCAGTGGAATGAGATGAAAAATAGCCAAGCCATTGCCGATTTAGACTATCAATCGGCTATTGTAAGTTATCGCCAAGTGTTGTACGCCGCATTCCAAGATGTCGAAAATGCCTTGTCGGCACGCGAGAAATTGAAGTATCAGGCGGCGCGTTTACAAGAACAATATGATGCCGCAAGTGCCGCTGAGTCCATATATGCCGCGCGGTATCAGTATGGCTCGACATCGATCATGGACTATTTGAATGCCCAAGAAGACACCAGAAACGCACAAGCTTCTTTGTTGGAGAACCGCTACAACCAGTTTCTCACTCAGGTTACGCTTTACCAGTCTTTAGGAGGAGCCGACGTTGCGCCGTTGTAATTAGGTGTCAGCTCACACTAGCGAAGCGCCATGCAACAAAGCCTTTTTTGAAGGTATTACTGGTCCCATGAATGGGACCAGTAATAAAAGCTTAAGTTACTTGGCGAACTTCTTGAAAGGTGCATCAACCGGGGTGTCAGCTAGGTGATTGGTGTAGTTACTCATCACTTTTTGCGCTAGACCAAGAACAATTTCAAGCAGTTGCTGCTGTCCGTAACCTGCCGCAAAGAATTTCTCTATCTGAGACTCTTCCACTACACCACGTTGACGCACCATTTGAAGCGTTGTTTCTCGTAGTGTTTCAAGTTTTTCGTCTGCCAATGGTGTTTGGTTGACGAGAGCATCGACAATCTCCTGATCCACTTTCATTGACGCCGCGATCGCACTATGAGCAGGAACGCAGTAGTGACAACCATGTTCAACGTTGATGGTTTGCCATACGACGGTCAATTCTTCTGCGTTAAATGATGTTTGTTGAAAGAGCTCATGCACAACTTGATAACCCTCAAGCAAGGTTGGCGCTTCAGCCATAACAGCATGAAGATTTGGTAGCATGCCAAACGCTTTGACTGAATTTTCAATCAGATGCTTTGATCCTTCGGGTGCGTTTTCTGCGGTATACAGTTTAAATTCTGCCATGTTTAAATCTCCTGTAGTTGGATATGAGCGAATTAGGCAAGAACAGGATAGTTGATTTTGAGCGGTCGCTCAATATAAAATTGAGCATATGTTCAAAATTGATAATTGCTCATGGCGAATACAAAGAAATTCCAACGTGATGAAGTGGTGAAAGCCGCCTCGGATCTATTCTGGAAGAAAGGTTTTCATGCAACATCTACACGTGATTTACAAGATAGCGTTAATCTGCGTCCTGGAAGTATTTATGCGACGTTTGGGTCAAAAGAGGGGCTATATTGTGAAGCGCTAAAAATGTACGTTGCGAACTTACAAGCCCTGTTTGAGTTGCATTTAGCTCAGAACACAACGGTTCTAGATGCAATAGAAGCTTTCGCGATTGATGTGGTTATCAATCAGCGAGACTCCAATCCCAGTGAAGTGTGCATGTTAGTCAAATCAGCAAGTGAATTTGCTGAGGATTTTAATGCGCTGCGCAATCAAACAAACAGCTTAGCAAACCAATTTGAATCTTTTCTTGCAAAGCTGTTTGAGCGAGCAATCGAGAATGGCGAAATTGAAGCTCAGGATACATTGCTTCTTGCTCAGTTGTTCCAGGTTCAGTTTACGGGTATACGAGCCTACTCATACCGTAGTGATGATGTAACCTTAAAGACGTTGATCTCTATTATGGTGGACAGCTTCCGCGGTAACGTATCAAAAACAGAAAGCTGAATGAGGCTGCTCAAAGTCAACGTCTCTAAATCAACGGCTTGAACTAAGCGAGCTCAAATAAACCCGTTATCGGGGGTCGATATCGATAAAAAATGACCACGAAGCATCGTGGTCATTTTTATGCAGATTAACTTGCAATGAACAACAACGGCTTATTAAAAGCGAAACTCTTCTAAGTTATTGCTGCTTTCTAACATTTTTTCAGCCACATAACGATGCGTTGCTGTGGTTGGGTGAGTCACATCCCAGAACACGAACTTATCTGCGCCAGATGCTGCACATTCAGAACGTAATGAGTGAGTGTACATGTAGTCAACAGAGGATGAACGGTTGATGTCTAAGCAAGGGTCGCTTGCATTTACGAAACCGTGTTCTTCTGGTGCCGAGGTTAACTTCTCAAACAGTGCGTGTGTATCAAACAATGCGATGTTGTAGCCTTGGGCTTTGTAGTACATCGCTTGTGCTTTGATGAACTCGTTCATTTTCAATACTTTCGCACGAATCGTTTCAATTTCTTCCTGTGTTGAGTATTTGAACTGTGGTGCTTTGGTTGCATCAGGCAGTGTCATCAACATGAAGTTCTTAGCGCCAGCGTCTGTTAAACGAATCAGAGCTTCAGCGTAATCCGCTTTTACTTCCGGCACGCTACGGTTGTAGTTCATGAAATCATTTAAACCAAACTCTAACGTAAACAATGTGTTAGCAGGGTTGTAGTTCTTCGCCAGCTTTGTGTAGGTTAAGTAAGAAGAAACTTGTTCGCCGACACCAGTTAGCGCGATGTATTGGTTTTCACCTGCTGCGCCACCAACTGCCCAGTTGTATAGCGGTAAGTTTTTGGCTTTAGCAACGTATTCCGTCCAAACAAAACCGTTTGAGAAGTGACCCAAGAACCAGCTATTCGGGTTAGGAAAGCGCCATTGGGACGCGTTAAAGATGTTGCCTGTATCAGACAAGCTATCGCCTAAAGCCACTACTTTGTTTATCTGATCTGGTTGCATTGCAGCATCATTGCTCCAGATCGTGTGGTTATAAGAATAACGATTGTCAGCAGCAAAAAATGTAATGTCTGCGTTCTCGTTCGCTAGATCTAGTGTTTCTTCACAACGCTGACGAATTACGTTTTGTGAGGTATTGGTGTAGAACATGTTTTTAAATGAAACAGAGCTCCACCAATAGCCATCGATAGTGAAGTCACTACCATCTTGGTTTTTTGCCCATTTCCAATCGGTAGCCGCATCGTCCTTAGAGTGGCTCGTACGATACCAGCATCGAACGTACGTATAAGTTTGATTTTCTTGCGCGCTAACCACTTCAGCCGCAGAAACCATTGCTGGTGATAAAGTTGGCTCCTCTGCAATGGCGGAGGCAAGCGGAAGTAATGCAGTTAATAGTGTGATTGTTTTTTTCATCATTCACTCTTCTTGTAATGGTTATTGTTCCGAATGCGTGAATACGCTCGGCTATAACAGTATTTAGATGAGAATTTTTCTCACTAAACCTTCTAATTCTGAGTAAATGCTCAAGACAGTCAACAACTAAATATTCAATATTTCAGTTTTGGCACCACGGTCAAAAAATCCATTCAGCATAGCAATCGATTAAATGGGTGATATTTAGAATAATTACTCACTAACATTAATTTAACATTCACTTTTTGTTAATTAAGTAATTGCTTTATAAGGTTTTGTCGGTGATTTTTAATGTTAACTTAAAGTGTTTATTGAATGATCTTTTGTACAAATTTGTATATTCATGAAACAAATTGTTTGGCATTTTTGCTCTGTAAACTATAGCTGAAGCTCTCATGCAAACATCATGATGATGACTTTTCATGAGAATATAGTGAATAAAAATTAGCTCAAATAAGGAATAGGGCAAATGCACTACACAACAAGTAAAAAACAAGGCTTATTTTCGTTGTCTGCCGTAGCAATAGCACTGACCACTTCGATGTCAGCGTTTGCGGCTCCACCAATGGGATTTGATGAATCTAAGTTACCGACGAAGTACATCGTCAAATTCAAAGAAGATGCAGTCAGCCGTTCTTCAATGGGTGGTAACTCATTCTGGGGGCCACGAATCGCGCAGGAGTCTGTTCTAGAACAGGTGAAGGCACGTAAGGTGGAAAAACTAGGCAATCGCGCCATTTACAGCGTTGAATTGGATGGCGATGACTTAGAGCCGCTTCGCAATCGTAGTGATGTGGAATACGTGGAAGTCGATCCACCTCGCTATTTGCTCAGCGAAACGACCCCATGGGGATATGAAGCGGTTAATGCTCAACTGCTAGCTGACTTCAATGCGGGTAATCGCACTGTATGTATTATCGATTCAGGGTACGACATTTCGCACAACGACCTAAGCGGTAACCGCGTTGCTGGTACTAACGATAGTGGTACGGGATCATGGAGTGATCCGGGTAACAACAATGCCCACGGTACTCACGTCGCGGGTACGATTGCTGCGATTGCCAACACCGAAGGTGTAAAGGGTGTGATGCCAAACCAGAATGTTAATTTGCACATCGTGAAAGTATTTAACGAATCGGGCTGGGGTTACTCATCTGGGCTTGTTAAAGCTATCCAGACCTGTGCCGATAATGGTGCTAACGTTGTGAACATGAGCCTTGGTGGTAGTCAATCAAGCCGAACTGAGCAAAATGCACTGCAAAATATTTACGATCAAGGCGTTCTATTGATCGCCGCTGCGGGTAATGATGGCAATACAGCGCACAGCTATCCAGCTTCTTATGACTCAGTGATGTCTGTTGCGGCTGTTGATAATCAAAATGATCATGCAGCGTTCTCACAATCTACTAATCAAGTTGAGATCTCAGGCCCGGGTGTGGCGATCTTATCAACGGTTACGGTAGGTGAAGGTAAACTTTCTGATATTACCTTGAATGGTGTCAGTCAGTTTGATCGTGGGATTGTTCCTCACAATCGTTTGATCAATAACGGTTCTTCGTATGTTCCGGATCCAATCGCGGGTTCAGTAACGGCAACGCTAGATAGCTGTGATGTCTCTGGCGGTAACTTTAACTGTGGTGATATGTCGGGCAAAATTTGTTTGACTGAGCGTATCGGCAACCAGTCTTCAGGAAACTACCCTGAAGTAGATGCGGTTCAGGCTTGTTACAATGCGGGTGCGCGAGCTGCAATCGTATACAGCAACTCTGAACTACCTGGTTTACAAAACCCTTTCTTGGTAGACACAAACAACGCTTATCGTATGGTTTCGGTAACGGTTGATCGTGCATTTGGTCAAGAGCTGTTGGGGTATGTTGGTCAGGAAATTACTGTTGCAACAACCTCTGGTGAAGATTACGAGTACTACAATGGTACATCAATGGCGACACCGCACGTAACGGGCGTAGCTGGCTTGGTGTGGAGTTACCACCCAACCTGTACCGCAGCGCAAGTACGTAATGCCCTAGTGAAAACTGCAACAGATATTGATGTTGCTGGTCGAGACAACCGTACGGGCCACGGCCTAGTTAATGCTGAAGCGGCGAAGCTGTTCTTGGACGCTGGCTGTAATGGACCTGATGGTGGTAGCTCTTCGGACTCTAGCTTCTCAAATACCAGCCCTGTTGCGATTCCAGATAATAAATCTTCTGGCGCAATCAGTGCAGTAGAAGTCGATCGCTCTGGTGATTCAGGCACAGTAAGTATTGACGTTGATATTAGCCACACTTACATCGGTGATCTACGAGTGACTTTAACGTCACCGACTGGTGGAGAAGTTGTACTTCACAATAATACTGGCGGCAGCGCTAACGATATAAAAAACACGTTCCAAGCGGATTTTTCTGGTTTTGAATCGCAAGGTACATGGGAACTAAAAGCGGTGGACAGTGCCAGAAGAGACACAGGCACCATCAACAGTTGGACTCTGACCTTTCAATAAGGAGTGACTATGAAGAAGTTGACCTTACTTTCTTTGTCTGTGGTAGGCGCTACCGCACTATTGGCAATCGGACTGAGCTCAAGCAGCTTGGCAAACAATCAAGGATTTCCTCTCGTGGATGAACGCCAAGATCAAGCCGAGCAGCAACCTGAACGTTACTTTATTAAGTATCATGAAGGAAAAGAGAGCGAAGTGAGAGCGCTTCTTCGTCAGCACAACATTGAAGTAGTCGACGCTCTGGTGAAACAACATGTGTTGATTGTGGTGGGTGAACAGGCGGAAGTCGATAAGCTCGCCGCTCACGATGCGGTCGAATACACCGAGCAAGAGCCGACAAGGAAGCTGCTATCTAACGGAACTACGCTTCAATAAGCCAAACCTCCTTAAGATAGTGCCAAAAAGAAAAGCGCCCCTCACGTAAGGGGCGTTTGTTTTCTTTCTACGATTGTTTTCTATGATTATTTTTTATGACTGGTTTCTTCTAAAGTTCGTCGTTTGCTATGACTAGAGATTCTTGAAGATTGATGCCGATGAGCCTATTCGCGCATCAATCAAGTCAGTTATCAGCTAGTCATATTCAGACTACTTAGCGAACAATCAGACCCAGTAGGATACCAACGGCGCCGAAGTCTGCGTCACTAAAGGTCGTGTTAGCAAAGCCTAGGTCACCAAGTACTGGCATTAGGAATACTGGTAGGAAGGTAATCAATAGACCTTGTGCAAAAGCACCCAAGATTGCACCGCGACGACCACCTGTAGCGTTACCAAATACACCTGCCGCTGCACCTACAAAGAAGTGTGGAACGACACCAGGGATAATCACAGTAAGTCCCATCACGTAAAGTAGGAACATGCCCAAAAGACCCGCCGCAAAGCTCGATAGGAAGCCAACCAATACTGCGTTTGGTGCGTATGGGAATACAACCGGACAATCAAGCGCAGGTTTCGCGTTTGGCACTAGTTTGTCTGAGATACCTTTAAACGCTGGAACGATTTCTGCGATAACCATACGTACACCTTGAAGGATAACGTATACACCACCGGCGAATGTGATGGATTGCATCAGCGCGAACATGAACCAGTGCTTACCACCGCTGACTTCGCGTACAAAGTCACCGCCAGCGAAGATACACGTCACCATAAAGATGATGCCCATGGTGAACGAGATTGCCACTGGCGTATCACGTAGGAACAACAAGCTCTTAGGTACGTTCATCTCTTCAGTAGAGTGTTCTTTGTTACCGAACTTGCTGCCAATAAAGCCCGCTAGTACGTAAGAAAGGGTAGAGAAGTGACCAATAGCAACGTCGTCAGAACCTGTAACTTGCTTCATGTACTTGTGAGCAATCGCAGGGAAGAACACCATCACAGAGCCCACAACTAGAGAGCCAAGCGCAATCAGTGGAACGCCTTTCATGCCGCTAGAAGCAAGGATTGCTGCTACCATCATCGACATAAATAGTGTGTGGTGACCCGTTAGGAAGATGAATTTCCATGGCGTGAAGCGAGCGGTCAAGATGTTCACTAACATACCGAAGAACATGATCATCGCCATCTCTTTACCAAACGCTTCTTGCGCGATAGAGACGATAGCTTCGTTGTTTGGAACCACGCCTGTGATGCCAAATGCGTGTTGGAAAATCGTCGCAAAGTCACCCAGAGAAGTCACAACCAGACCCGCACCCGCGCCAAGCACGATGAAACCAAGAATGGTTTTTACTGTACCTTTAATGCACTCGGTGACCGGTTTTTTCTGAGCAATTAAGCCGATTAGGGCGATGAGACCTACCAGAACCGCTGGCTCTGATAGGACATCGTTCATTAAGAAACTGAAAAATTCCATAACGCCACCTTATAGAGCGCCAAGCTCTTGAAGTGCCACAGATAGACGCTCTTTCATTGCCACTTTGTCGACCATGTTATCAAGCGCAACGATGCGTGGTTCAACGCCCAGTGCGTTCAACTGCTCAACGATGTCGTTAGTACCGATGAAGATGTCACAATCCGTACCTTTTGCAGAACCTAGATCGATATGATCCACTTCTGCGTTTACATTCAATTCTTTCACGATGCCTTTGATGCTCATTTCCATCATTAGGCTAGTACCAAGACCGTGACCGCAAACAACCATAATTTTCATAATTCAGACCTTTTCTTTTTATAGGGGTGTATGCCCATTTTGAAGGGCACATCAGGAGTTAGTATTTTTCGATGATCGCAAGAACATCTTGTGTGTTTTGAGCGGAGCAGATGGCTTCTACATGCTCTTCATTCATAAACAACTCAGCCAGTTTAGAAATCGCATCCACGTGCGAGTTACTGTCTGTCGCGGCTAGCGTAACCAGCATTTTCACTGGGTCGTTACCTTCAGAATCGAAGTTCACGCCGTTTTGAATCACCGTGATAGCAAGAGACAAACGGTTAACGCCATCTTCAGGGCGAGCGTGTGGCATTGCCATACTAGGACCTACCACGTAGTAAGGACCAAGCTCTTCGTGGGAGCGGTAAATAGCGTCCACGTAGCTTGGCTCAATCGCGCCATTTTCAATCAGTGCTTCACAGGATTTGCTCACCGCATCTTTCCAGTCAGTGGCATCAGAATGGATGCGAATCACATCAGAGGTAATCAGTTCACGTAGCATTGGATCTTTCCGGTTTGTTGTTTTGTTGATGGGTACTTTATCGATCAATTTGTCAGAAAAACCTGAGAATGATCACAAATGGTAGCGCTATCTGATAGCGCTATCATAAATTGTGATAGCGCTACCATTTTATCAGTCATCCGAGTTTCATATGCTTGTGATCGACTTCTAATGCGCTAATATCAAAACCACTAAAACGCTGTGGTAAGATGTCGCGGCAGAAAATAGAGAACACTAAATAAGAACAATGAGCGAACCTCGCAAACGAAGAAGTACTGGCAATGTCACCTTGGCGGACGTCGCTAAAAAAGCCGGCGTAGGCACCATGACGGTGTCGCGAGCATTACGAACGCCCGAGCTAGTATCTGACAAGCTGAGAGAAAAGATTCAACAAGTAGTTGATGAGCTTGGCTATATCCCGAATAAAGCGGCAGGGGCTTTGGCGTCCGCTGAAAGTTACTCCATCGCTCTTATCATTCCTTCCCTGTTTGAAAAAGCGTGCGCGCTTTTCTTACCGAGCTTTCAACAAGCGTTGAACAAAGCGGGTTATCAGTTGCTGCTTGGCTACAGTGATTACTCGGTAGAACAAGAAGAGAAACTGCTTTCGACATTTCTTGAGAGCCGTCCAGCCGGAGTGGTGTTGTTTGGTAATGAACACAGCCAACGTACTAATCAGCTTTTGGAAGCCTCGAACACACTAGTATTGGAAATTGCTGAGTTAAGTTCGAAAGCCTGTTATCTCAATATCGGTGTTGACCATTTTGAGGTGGGTAAAGCCTGTACCAAGCATATGATTGAGCAAGGCTTCAAGAACGTGGGCTTCATTGGTGCGCGCGGCGATCACTCCACTTTGCAACGTAAGCTACACGGCTGGCAAAGCGCGATGATTGAGAACTACCTTGCGCCGGACCATTTTTTAACCACGCACGAAGCACCATCTTCACAATTAGGTGCGGAAGGGTTGGCGAAGCTTTTATTGCGTGATTCAAGTTTGAATGCTTTGGTGTGTAGCCATGAAGAGATTGCGATTGGCGCGTTGTTTGAGTGTCATCGCCGAGTGCTGAAAGTCCCGACCGACATTGCGATTATCTGTTTAGAAGGCTCTTCTATGGGTGAGCACGCCTACCCAAGTTTGACCTGTGCGGAATTCGATTACGAACGTATGGGGACGAAAGCCGCAGACAAGTTACTGCAAGCCATTAAAGGTGAGCCTGTAGAACATGCAACGGACATGGGCTTTAAGCTAAAACGCCGAGCGAGTACTGCGATCAACTAATTTGATTTGGTTAGAAACAAAACGCGATACAAAAAACCTCTCAATGCTGAGAGGTTTTTTATACGTGAGAACAGTGATTCTCGACTACGGACGCTCACCTGCTGCTAGGCGACGTTCGATATCAGCAACCACTTCTGGGAAGTCAGCAATGGTGTCGATGAGGTAATGCGGCGAGCTCTTGAGCAATTTTGCACGCGCTTTTTCACGAGCGGCATCAAGCGTTGCTTCGTCCGCGGCTTGGTATTCTTCAAACGTTAGACCTGCTTCGTTACCAGAAAGCAGCAAGCCAACGGTCCACATACCGGCGTTGTGACCTTCATCAATGCCCGGTGCGGCGTCATCCACTTTGATACACGCATTAACGTCGGTAACATTCAGCTCAATCACGTTCTTCAGTGCCATAAATGGTGCTGGGCGACCACCTTGAGGCAGGTCATCCGTTGCTACTACGTAATCCGGTTTGTAGCCGTAATCTGCTGCCACAGGAATCAATACGTCCATCACTTCGCGAGGGTAACCAGAACAAGAACCGATCTTGATGCCTTTGTCTTTCAGGCCGTTCACAACTTCAATCGCATTGAGGATTGGCTCTGCGTGGTCAGCCACTTTTGCTTTTTGCAGAGGCATAAATGCTGCGTAGATAGCGTCGATGTCTTCACTGGTCATTGAGCGACCAAACTTCTCATTCCAACGCTTATCAACTGCAGGGATGCGACCCACAGCTTGGATGTGATCCCACTTACCAAGCCCCATTGGTTCACGCGCTTCTTCAAGGTCGATTTCAAAATCAAAGCCTTGTTTGAACGCTTCCACAAAGATGCTGGTTGGCGCAAAAGAGCCGAAATCGACGATAGTGCCAGCCCAGTCAAAGATCACTGCTTGAATTGGTGAGTTGCTCATGTTCAATCCTTTTTCTTGCTTGCCAGAGCGCTGCCTACACATTGGAACCGCGCTCTGGATAAATTGGTTTTTGTTGAGGTCTATTGACCCTAGGTTTTGTTGACCTTTTGCGGTTAAATTTTGTTCGAGATAAAAGCGTTTTAATCGCGGCGAGAGGTTTGTAGCCTAGTCATTCTAAGCACAACACCTCACAACAAAGAGTAAAACGCTTTTAGCCGAACCCTTCGGGCAGCGTTTGTGGTTCCTTTCTTCTGCGTTATCGGCTTATCAGGTAGAACAACTACAACTCAAAGCCTCTGCCTTGCATAAAGAACCCACAAACTGCTGCAAAAATCAGCTCAAAAGGTCAACAAAACCTAAATGTAGTTAAAGTCTTTACACACTTTGGCGATGGCTTCTTCGAAGATCGCCAACGCTTCTGTCAGTTGTTCGCGAGTGATGATCAGCGGTGGGCTGAGTTGAATCACATTGCCTTGCGACACCTTGAAGCTCACGCCGTTGTTGAGGCATTGGTACAACACAGCTTCCGCTTCGTCATACGCGCGTGCTTTGCTTTCGTGGTCAGTGACCAGTTCAATGCCCCATAACATGCCGATGCCACGCACATCACCAATTACTGGGTATTTGGCTTTCATCTCTAGCAGCTTTTCACGCATGAACTGGCTGTCAGCTTTGGCTTTATCTAGCAAGCCGTCTTGCTCAATGGCTTCCATGGTTGCCAGTGCCGCAGCACAACCGATAGGGCTTTTCTCATGAGTGTAATGACCCATTGAGATTTGCTCGGCGGTGTTGTACTTGTCTTTGGTGACCATGGCTGCGATAGGCACTAAGCCACCACCCAAGCCTTTACCGATGCAGAGCATATCTGGCTCGATGTCGTAGGCTTGGTAGGTAAACCATTCTCCGCTGCGACCCATGCCATTCGGGATGTCGTCGATGATCAACATGACATTGTGTTTGTCACAGATTTCACGGATGCGTTTCCAGTAGGCTTTGCTCGGCACTTGTACATCGGTATTACGAACTGCTTCTGCGATAAACGCGCCCACGCCGCCTTCCTTCTCAATCACGTATTCAAGGTAGTCGGCATAATGCACATCGCTACCGTCGGCAACTGGGAAAGCGCCACGGTAAGATACGGCTGGTGGAATGCGCTCAACACCTGCCATTAAGGGTCCCATGCCTTGGCGGAAACACGCTTCACCACCTACTGAGATGGCATCCAACGATGCGCCGTGGAAGGAATCCCACAGAGACACCACCTTGTAGTTGCCCGTGATGTGGCGCGCTAGTTTAAGTGCCATGCCAACCGCAGATGTGCCACCCGGAGCAAACAGCACGCGGTTCAATTCACCGCCACAGATTTGGGTGAGCTTTTCGGCACATTCAATCGCGGTCTCGTTGGTAAAACGACGTGGTGAAAACGGCAGTTTGGCAATTTGCTCTTGCACACGTTTAATCACATGCGGATGACCATAGCCCAACTGGTGGACGTTATTGCCATGGAAGTCCATGTACTTTTTGCCGGTAGCATCTTGGATGTAGATACCTTCTGCTGCTTCCAATGTATCTAAGCAAGGTGTTGACATGGCTTGATGAAGAAAGACCTCCGAATCACGCTTCAATAATGCTTGCGTGCGTTCGTCGTCCATCGATGCATTCCAAGCTTGGCGCGCTGGTGTTGTGTTGACGTCGCCTTCGCTGCGGAAATGGGTCGGTTTGATATTCTGAGTCATAACGCTTTCTCAATCAGAAGGCTGCTTTAAGCAACTTGCCAGTACATTGCTTTTTCAATTGCACCGATTAAGCGCTCGATATCTGCTGGATAAACTTCGCCAATGTTGCCGATACGGAAGCAATCTGCGTTTGATACCTTACCCGGATAAATCACAAAACCTTGCTCTTTCAAACGCGTGTAGAACGCTTTGAATTGGTAATCACTGTGCGTCGGAGAGTAGAAAGAAGTGATGATTGGCGAGTGAAGGTCATCACTCAGTAGTGGCTCAAACCCCAAAGAACGCATACCTGCAACCAGTGTTTTCTGGTTAGTTTGGTAACGGTGATGACGAGATTCAATGCCGCCTTCTTGTTCCAGCTCTAACAAGGCTTGGTAGAAAGCACGAACCGTGTGTGTAGGAGACGTAAAACGCCATTTACCGTGGTTAACTTCCATGCAGTGCCACTGGTCGTAAAGATCAAGGCTCAAAGAGCGAGCCTGACCTTGGCACTTTTCGAGCTCAGTTTGTTTCGCAATCACAAAGCCAAAACCCGGTACGCCTTGGATACATTTGTTCGCTGAGCTGATCATAAAATCGATGCCTAGCTCAGCAATATCGATAGGAATGCCACCAAAGCTCGACATGGCATCGAGAATCACCACTTTACCGTGTGCTTTTGCCGCAGAAGCAAACGCCTCAATTGGATTCAGCATGCCAGTGGTTGTCTCACAGTGAACAATCGCCACGTGCGTGATCGCAGGATCCGATGCCAATGCAGTTTCCACCTCGTTCAAGTGTGGCTGTGATGTTTCGCCTGGGGAAACTACATGGCATGGAATATTTAGGTAATCAGCGATCTGAGCGATACGTGCACCATACGCACCGTTGTCGACAACCAACAACTTTCCATCTTTGCCAATGGCGCTGCCAATTGTCGCTTCTACTGATGCGGTGCCGCTACCTTGCATTAGTACGCTGGTGTAGCCGTCTTGCTCCGTCGCCAGTTTTACAAGCTTAGTGCGGATCACTTCTACAATGTCTTTGTTGTATTCATCATCCCAAGTACACCAGTCTTTTAGCATGGCTTCACGTACTGTTTCAGAAGTAGATAGAGGACCTGGAGTCAGTAGTAGGTATTCGTTTTTCATCTCGATTTCCATCAGAATAGGCTAATTGGTCTACACCAAATTTCGAGTTCACTCTAGCGAGGAAGAAAAGGGCAGTAAATAGGCGAATCTCCAATTTCATAAAACTTTAATATCCAGAAAATGGCGGATCAATTGAACGATTATTCATCGCAAATTTTCGTAAAACTGCCATTTAATGGTCATGATTTCGTCATAAAGGCTCAGTAGGGTGGTTATTGTCAACTGGTACAGACCAAATGAAAACTTAGCCAAATTAACTGGAGAAAATGATGAAAAACCGTTTGATGAAAGGATCGCTGGCTGCACTTGTCTCTCTGCTAGCTACGAATGCAATGGCAGCACAGGAAGTCACGGTTTACACCGCTTTCGAAACTGACATTCTTGCTAAATACAAGTCTGCGTTTGAGAAAGATAACCCAGATATCAAGATTAAGTGGGTTCGCGATTCAACCGGTATCATGACGGCGAAATTGCTGGCCGAAAAGAACAACCCTCAAGCGGAAGTGGTTTGGGGTCTTGCTGGCTCGTCAATGGCACTGCTTAAAGATGAAGGTCTTCTTAAGCCTTACACACCAAAAGGTTTGGAAGAGCTGCACGCGAACCTAAACGACCCTCAATCAAACCAAGCTTGGTTCGGTAACGATGCGTTCTTTAACGCAGTTTGTTTCAACGAAGCGGTAGCGAAACAACTTAACCTACCGAAACCAACGTCTTGGGAAGACCTAACGAAGCCGGTTTACAAAGGTCACATTGCAATGCCGAACCCAGCGTCTTCAGGCACTGGCTACATGCAGGTTTCTGCTTGGCTACAAAACATGGGTGAAGATCAGGCATGGAACTACATGCGTGACTTAGATAAGAACATTGCACACTACACTCACTCTGGCTCTAAGCCATGTGTTCAAGCGGGTATGGGTGAAGTGGCTATCGGTATTTCTATGGCGAGCCGCGGCGCGAAGCTGAAAACACAAGGTGCGCCACTAGCGGTTATCACACCAAAAGGCATCGGCTGGGAATCAGAAGCCGTTGGTCTTGTAAAAGAGTCGGATTCAGCGAAGCGCGTTGTCGACTGGTCAATCTCTAAAGCAGCAAACGAGCTTTACGTAGAAATGTATCCGGTGGTTGCACATAAAGAAGTGAAAGCGACTGTGTCTAACTTCCCTAATGTTCAAGAGAACATGGCGAAGATGGACTTCGCGCAAATGGGCAGTAAGCGTGCAGAGATTCTAGCAGCATGGTCTGAGAAGTTCGATGCGAAATCAGAGCCAAAATCTTAATTGAATTTGCTTTGAGTTGAATGCTGAAATCCACCTCGGTTGAGGTGGATTTTTTGTTTTCTCTGTTATTTCAGAGTTTGCTGCAAGTAGATTCCTAGTCTCACCTAGGTTCGCTGGAATGACGGACTTAAGAAAGTCGGGAATCTCTAATTACCACTCTCATCTCCCTTCATCTATTTGTCATCTTCTGGCTATAAATTTGTCATTGGAACGTAACACTCCAAAACTAAAGTTGGTATATACCATTTGGAGCGTGTGTTATGTCAACTAACCAACATTACCTAAATATCGAAAATGTAGTGAAGCAATTCGGACAGTTCACTGCATTAAAGAAAATCTCGCTAGCGATTGAAAAGGGCGAGTTCGTTTGTTTTCTTGGTCCTTCTGGCTGCGGTAAAACCACTCTGCTACGTGCCATTGCAGGTTTAGACTTGCCAACGTCTGGTGCGATTTTTCAAAACGGTCAAGAGACCACATTCCTACCACCAGAGAAGCGCGATTTCGGCATCGTATTCCAATCTTATGCTTTGTTTCCGAACCTAACTGTGCAAGAGAATATTGCAGTGGGTTTGAAGAACCAAGGTATGTCGACCAAAGAAGCGCTAGAGAAAGTAGATTACTGGTTAGAAACCATTGGTCTTCCAACCTCTGGCGAGAAATTCCCTAACCAACTTTCTGGTGGTCAACAGCAGCGTGTAGCACTCGCTCGCGCATTAGCGTTGTCTCCGGGTCTACTGCTACTTGATGAGCCGCTGTCAGCGCTGGATGCAAAAGTACGTGTTCACTTACGTGACGAGATTTGTAAGCTGCAACGTAAGCTTGGCATCACCACCATCATGGTTACGCACGATCAGGACGAAGCATTGTCGATGGCGGATCGCATTGTGGTGATGAACCATGGCGTGATTGAGCAAGTCGGCACACCTCAAGAGATCTACCAACAACCAGCAACGCGCTTTGTCGCTGAGTTTGTCGGCAGCATGAACTTTATTGAAACCTCAGTCGCAACGGACTCCCAAGTACGAATTGCAGAAACCCTGATGCCAGCGCCAAGCTTGACCAATCGCAAGATTCAACGAGGTGACCGCTTCGACCTTGCGGTGCGCCCTGAAAGCATCAAGTTCGTAGAAAACTACACCAATTCTTTACCTGTGCGAGTTACGGCAACCGAGTTTCTAGGGGCGTTTTTCCGCATTGATTGCGTATTGCAAAACGACAGCTCAACGAAAACCATCGTCGTGGATGTGCCTGTGGTAACGGTTCAAAAACTCAATATCAAGGCGGGCGATGTACGTTACATCCAGTTTGCTGAAGAAGGGCTGCATGGTTACGCCGTGCCCTCGGTTGATAAAGCGCTAGCAGCGTAGGTGTAAACATGGATGCGAAGACAATGACGATGAATAGCCTGACCACACAAGACAAAGCAAAATCCTTACTCGGACGTGTTAGCCGCGACAACCTTGTGTTGTTTGGTTTGCTCGCTGGTTTGTCGACCATGATGGTGCTGTTCATCTTGATGCCGCTTTGGGCAATGTTGACCAAGAGTGTGCAAAATGCCAATGGCGAATTCGTTGGTTTGGCAAACTTTGCGACGTACTTTTCCTCTTCAAGCTTATGGGTATCGGTGGGCAACACCTTCACTCTGGGCGTGATTGTGACCTCGGTAGTGGGTGCGCTTGCGTTTGGCTATGCCTACGCGCTGACTCGTTCATGCATGCCGTTTAAAGGTTTGTTTCAAATTCTAGGTACTGCGCCGATCCTTGCGCCTTCGTTGTTGCCGGCGATCAGTTTGATCTTCCTTTTCGGCAATCAAGGCATTGCTAAAGAGATGCTGTTAGGAAACTCGATTTATGGCGTGATTGGTATCTCGATGGGTTTGATTTTCTGGACCTTCCCTCATGCATTGATGATTTTGACCACTTCGCTGCGTACTTCAGATGCCCGTTTGTATGAAGCAGCTCGTGCACTTAAAACCTCTCCCATCAAAACTTTCTTTATGGTGACGTTACCTGCGGCGAAATACGGTTTGATCAGCACGCTCATTGTCGTCTTTACGCTAGTTATCACGGACTTTGGTGTGCCGAAAGTGATTGGTGGTAGCTACAACGTTCTGGCGACTGACATCTTCAAGCAAGTCGTGGGACAGCAAAACTTTGCCATGGGTGCGGTGACCAGCATTATGTTGTTATTCCCTGCGGTAATGGCGTTTGGCGCAGACCGCTGGGTACAGAAAAAACAAAAGAGCTTATTCGACACTCGCTCGGTGCCTTATCAGCCAGAACCTAATAAAGCGCGCGACAGCATTTGTTTGGTTTACTGCTGCATCATTTCTATCGCAGTGTTGGCTGTGCTTGGCATGGCGGTGTATGGCTCGTTAGTGACGTTCTGGCCTTGGAACAAAGCGCTGACGCTAAACAACTACAACTTTGCTGAAATGAGCACCTACGGTTGGAGCCCATTCTTCAACTCGCTAACACTGGCAGGTTGGACAGCGGTTATTGGTACAGCCATCATCTTTGTCGGTGCTTACTGCATTGAGAAAGGGCGTGCGTTCGGTCCAATTCGTCAGGTGATGCAAATGCTCAGTGTGGTGCCAATGGCGGTTCCGGGTATGGTGCTTGGCTTGGGTTACATCTTTTACTTCAACGATGCGAACAATCCTCTGAACGTGCTTTATGGCACCATGGCATTCTTGGTAATTAACACGGTAGTGCATTACTACACAGTGGGTCACATGACCGCCCTGACAGCGTTAAAGCAGTTGCCATCGGAGATTGAAGCCACTGCGGCATCGGTGAAGCTTCCTCAATACAAGTTGTTCTTTAAAGTGACATTACCTGTGTGCTTACCTGCGATTTTGGACATTGCGACTTACTTGTTTGTTAATGCATTGACCACCACTTCTGCGGTAGTATTCCTTTACTCAACCGATACGATTCCGGCTTCGGTCTCGATTCTGAATATGGATGATGCAGGTCAAACTGGCGCTGCAGCGGCAATGGCTGTCATGATCATGATTGCTGCCGCAATTGCGAAGATTGTTCAGATGACTTTGGGTAAATTGTTAGAAAATCGCACACAAGCTTGGCGCAAAAGATAAGGACACTTCGTGCAATACGTAAAAATTAAAGATTCGATTGTTGAACAGATTGAAGCGGGCATGCTATCGCCGCGTCAAAAACTGCCAGCAGAGCGTAAGTTGGCGGAGTCGTTCGATACTACACGCGTCACTCTGCGTGAAGCTTTATCACTGCTAGAAGCGGAAGGTCGAATCTATCGCGAAGATCGCCGAGGTTGGTTTATCTCACCTGAGCCATTGCGTTACGACCCAACCCAAACGCTGAACTTCCCGAACATGGCGAAAGCGCAAAATCGTGTGCCAAAAACGGAGTTGGTCGCAGCAAAAGGGACGTTGGCAAACAAACAAGCCGCGCGCTTGCTGGACTTGCAGCCTTTCTCGGATGTGTATCGAGTCGACCGTGTGCGAT
Organism: Vibrio sp. 1727; assembly: GCF_033344415.1. NCBI lineage: Bacteria > Pseudomonadati > Pseudomonadota > Gammaproteobacteria > Vibrionales > Vibrionaceae > Vibrio > Vibrio sp. 1727. The sequence continues at coordinate 285,485 of NZ_JAWPOT010000003.1, read as the reverse complement.
ACCTTGAAGACAGACCTGTGGTATTCGTAACAAACTACATTCGTCCAGAGCTGTTTCCGAACCTGCTGGATTACGATTTATCAAATTCACTGACGGACATTTACCGCGATCATTATGGCGTGACATATCAAAAGATTCGCTACCGCATTTCAACCAGCACTTTATTGGGTGAAATGGCTCAGGCACTGCGTGCGACAGCCGGTACGCCCGCGATGGTAGTGGAGCGCATCAACTACAACCAACACGGTGAGTTGATTGATTGCGATATCGAGTATTGGCGACACGATGCCATCAGCATTGAATCTCTTGCGGAACTCAATCGTTAAGTGGATTTTCTCATTATCTAAGGCTCCATCTCGGGGCCTTTATTTTATTCAGACAGGAACATTGAAATGGATTTGTTGGCGATTGGTCTCGTCGTTTTTTCTGCTGTTCTCCATGCGGGTTGGAATATCCTTGGTAAAAGCAACTCAGGCTCTGGACTCGCGTTTACTATGGCGGCCAGCTTTTCTGCATGTTTCATTCTTACCCCTTATTTGATTTGGTATTTGGCAACCATTGGCTGGACATCATTACCGAGTGAGTTTTGGGGGTTGCTGTTCATTAGCGGCATTTCACAAATGGTTTATCTGGTTGGCTTGATTGTCGCTTATAAGCACGCTGACGTGGGGGTGGTTTATCCCATTGCTCGGGCGTTGCCTGTGATGATGGTCGGCGCAATCAGTGTGGCATTAGGGCATGAATTATCCAGTCAGCAGTGGCTTGGATTCTTGCTGATAACCCTTGGTTGTATGCTGGTACCACTGACGAATTTTCGTCAGATGACATTGGGCTCTTATTTGAACGTTGGTGTGTTCTGGGCATTGATTGCTGCAATAGGCACAACGGGTTACTCGGTGGTCGACAAAGAAGCGCTGAGTTTACTCACAGGACAAGCATCAGAGATCTTGAATGATCAGTACAGTGCGATCTTCTACTTGGGCGTGCAGTTTTGGGCAATTGGTATTCCAGCCCTTGTATGGTGCTTAGTTACGGGCAAGCCAGATGAGATTAAGACTGCGTGGCAGATCCGCAAAACAGCTAGCATGGCAGGGGTAATGATGGCATCTACCTACGGCTTGGTGTTGTTTTCTATGACCATGACAGACAACGTGAGTTTGGTGGTGGCACTAAGGCAAATCAGCATCGTGTTTGGATTGTTTATGGGGATTTGCTTTCTGTCTGAGAAATGGTATCTCACGCGAGGGCTAGGCGTTACTTCGATTGTGGCAGGGATCATTCTTGCGCTTGCGTATTGACCTATATTCACGAAAAAAGGCAGCGAATGAGCCTCTCGCTGCCTTTTGTATTAACTTGTAAGCCTTGTTTAAAAACGCAGTTGCGCACCAAACATCACGCCGCTAGAGTCAAAATCGCTGTTTTTTGAGTACACATATTCTGCATTCAAACCAAAGTGTTTATAGCTCCAGCCGATACCGCCAGCCGCTTCACCTCCGACACTTGAGTGTTCGATGTTCTTGCTCTGACCGTTCACTCTATAAGTGTATTCGAGAGTGTAGAGAGTGACACCTGCCTTGCCGTACAGTTCGAAACCTGAACCCAGAGGATAGCTAGCATAGCCACTCAAGCGAGGTCCGGAGAAGCTCGTATCGGTGACTTCTGAAATCGGACTCACGAGTATCGAGCCGATACCGTCAAACGCGCCTTTATAACCTGCTTCGATACCAAAGTTATGTGTTGGCATGTAGCGGTAATATATTTCACCTAAGAACATGTCGCCTGATTCTTTGCTTGTCGGAGCATCGTAGTTCACATCGCCATAGCCAATGTTTGTACCTATGATGTGCTCACTGGTTTCTGCATTGGCTGACAAAGAAAAAGCCGACAACACTAAAGCAGTAATGAATGAATAACGCATGAACGCTTCTCCTTAGCTTTTAGCTTGCTCGCCTTTTAATATTTGTTCGAAAGTGACCTTGGTGTTGTCTAGCCATTCATAACGGCGACGATACATCGAACGCTTAGAGCGCGACATGCCTTCGATATCTCTACGGGGTGCATTTACATCAATTGAGTAAAAAATGACGATTGTATTCGGTGCCGCCCAATTCTTGCCAGAGTGCATCGTAATCCGTTTTTATTCGCCCTTTGCTGTAACGTTTAGCTGCGTAAGTATGGGACTGCGTTTTCACCGCTAGAATCGTATTTACTTCCCAAATTTGTGCGAGCAAAGTGAGCAAGCTCACCATCAAGCTTTTTGGTCTCTGTCCGTAAAGCTTACGAGTTAGCTTTTTAATTTTCGCGTTGTTTTCTTCACTGCTTCGCGGTCCTTGTAAGCCTCCAATCATAATGCTGCGTCCAGATTCGATGTGACCTAGCGTAAAAGAGAGCGTGTAGAAGTTGCCATCTTCAGCGCTGTGCAGCACTAGGCTCATGTCGCCTTCTTTTTGATAACGTGCTTCGTATACTAATCTCACCGAGTACAGTATTTCGTCAATTTCAAAAGAGGCTAATGTTAGGCCTTTCGAGTCTGTGTAGATTTCTTCGATTGTTTGTTTAGAAAACAGTTCTGAAATAGTTTTATAGTGATCAACTACCAAGTTAGAACGATCGAACGCTGAGTTGTTTTTGATGATATACGGACGAAACGGTTTCTCTAAAAACCGATGCGTACGTGTACAAAGCAACTCTAACAATGACGATTCAATATTGTTTGAAAGGTGCTTAAATGCACGTTTGTAATAAAGCGCACGTAAGATGAACTTAGCTCTGTAGGTCCAAATTGGCTTGTAGACATCAGCATAATCATCTGAGTAAATCGATTGGCTATGGTAAAAAATAGATTTGTTCGCGGTCATTTTCACTCCAGATTAACTTGTGCTCAATAGCGACAATTAAGAACCGACGGACGAGCAGCGAAGAACCCGAAAAGGAGGAATGCAAAGCACGACTGAAAAGAGGTGGTTTTTGCTGTGTCCGACGTTTTTGTAAGGTTTTGAACACTGTTCTTTTGCTGGAATTCTAAGAGAAAATTGACCTTAGGTATTGTATGGTTTGGTAAGGAAATGTCAGGTTGAAACCCATTGTTCAAAAGGAAGAAAATGCGAATGTCGGCTGAATATGACGTTGAGTTGCTAAGTTAATGTGAAATAAGTTGAACGAAAATTGAACATTATTTGAAATTGTTTTGACGTGTTTTAGGTCTTTATACGTACCTTATAAGTATCGAGCCAATTTTGGCCCGATGTAAAGGTAAGTAAGGAGAGGTTTATGAAACGCTTAACAACTTTAGCAAGTACGATTGCTCTGATTGCTGCACCTTCTATGGCTCTTGCTGGTGGTTATCATTGGACAAACGATACCGAAACTATCCATGGCGACGTAATGGATAGCAAACAAGCGGCTTATGAAATGGGCCGAGACATGATCCAAAGCTACCAAAATAAATCATCTGGACAACTCCGTGATGAGTTTACGAGCCTTACAACGTATGTTGATCGCCAATCGTTTTCTATCACTGACTCAAAAGTCATGGTAAATGAGTTCTTGCAAAGTGACGGGCAAGTTGTTTACCAGCCTATTCTCAATGTTCAATACGAGTACCGCATGCGTGATACCGGTAAATATTAACCAGTAAGACGGACTCGAATTGTTTACCACTAATATTTTTGCTGTTTGTTTTGGGGAGCCACGAGCTCCCCATTTTGTTTTTGTTGGAAGCGAAAATTCGCACACTCTCAGTGCAACATTTTCTATCGCTCAGCGTTAGATTTTCTTGCTCGTTGATTGTCATCATCGTTTGTAAAGTGTTTGCGGAAATGGATGTAACGCACTAACGAGGATACCCGATGACACATCATTCATATTGGTTCAAGCAGGCAATTGAAGCTGAGCAACCAGAAACGCCACAACCGTTACAGCAGAACATTAATACTGACGTTGCGATTGTTGGTGGCGGATACACCGGACTTTGGACCGCGATTATGATTAAGCAGCAATCTCCGGAAAAAAAGGTAGTCGTGATTGAAAAAGGCCTTTGTGGCAGTGGTGCATCGGGCGCAAACGGCGGTTGTATGCTGACTTGGTCGACAAAGTTTCCGACATTGAAACGGTTATTCGGTGAAGAACATGCTGCTTGGTTGGTAAAAGAGTCGGAACAAGCAGTGCTAGAGATTGACGACTTTTGTCAGCAGCACAACATCGATGCGCAATTATCGTTGAAAGGGGTTTATTACACTGCAACCAATCAGGCTCAAACTGGGGGAATGCAGCCAGTTGTGGACGAGTTAAAGCGATTAGAAGTGAACAGTTGGCGTCGTTGCTCGGTGGAGGAACTGCGTGCCAATGCGGGATCGCCGCGCAATATAGAAGGCTTTCACTCTCCAGTTGCAGCCAGCGTTCAACCTGCTTTATTGGCGAGAGGATTAAGACGCGTCGCAATGGAGTTGGATGTTGAAATCTATGAGAATACGCCGATGACGCGTCTAGATTATGGAAAACCTGCCACTGTCTGTACACCTAAAGGAAATGTTCAAGCGCAGCAGGTGGTGTTGGCATTGAACGCATGGATGGTGGAGCAGTTTAAACAGTTTAAAAACAGTATCGTGGTGGTCTCTTCCGACATGGTGATCACCAAGCCGCTTGGTGACGCACTACCTCAATCTGGTTGGCAGGCAGGTTCTAGTGTGTTGGATTCTCGTATTTTTGTACACTATTACCGAGATACGCCAGATGGCCGTTTGATGTTGGGGAAAGGCGGCAATCAGTTTTCTTTCAATAACCAAGTTGACGCAATGTTTAACAAGCCAACACGCTACCAAGGTCTACTGCGTAAGTCGTTCGATAAGTTGTTTCCTCGTTTGAGAGGCGAGGAGTTTGCTTATTCATGGACGGGGGGCTCTGATCGTTCTGCTACTGGTTTCCCTTTTTTCGGCGATCTAGATAAACAGAGCAATATCTTTTACGGATTTGGTTATTCAGGCAATGGTGTAGCGCAGACTCGCATGGGCGGAAAGATCCTATCTTCATTGATATTGGGAATCGATAACGAGTGGACGAACAGTGGTTTAGCCAAAGGACCGTTGGGGTGTTTCCCACCAGAACCGCTTCGCTGGACCGGGGCTATGATAGTGCGCAACGCGGTACGTCGAAAAGAGGAAGCAGAAGATAACGAGAAAACGCCGTTTATCTGGGATAAGTGGCTAGCAAAACTTGCAGGACCAGCAGGTAAAGCGGATAAGCTTGACTAAACTGAAGACTTTAGCCACAAACGAGACAGTTTGCAGTGAAAGTCATTGGGGCGCGATGAAGCCTTGTGTTAGCCTCTGTCTTTCAAGCTCAGATTTAAAAGGTGAGTCATAAAATGAAAGTATTCAGCAACTTCGATAGCGGCAGCATTCACGTAGTGAAAGCGGACGACAAAAACGACATCCAACTCAAAATTCCTAACGACAATATGTCGGAATTCTACCAGTGGTTCCACTTCCGTCTTGAGACAGAAGTCGAGCAATCACACACCATCAAATTGCTTGATTTGGCTAAATCGGCTTATCCAGAAGGATGGCAAGGTTACGATGTGGTTGCGTCTTACGATCGTGAAGAATGGTTCCGACTACCGGCAGAGTTCGATGGCGACACGCTGACTTTCACTGTAATCCCTGAGCGCAGCTCAATTTACTTCGCGTACTTTGCGCCATACACGTACGATCGTCATTTAGACTTGTTACACATGGCACAAAGCGCGCACCACTGCCAACTAGAGACGCTTGGTCATACGCTAGATGGCAATGACATGAGCTTGCTTACTTTCGGTGAGCCAGAAGAAGGCAAAAAGAAAATCTGGATGATTGCACGTCAGCACCCAGGTGAGACAATGGCGGAATGGTTCATGGAAGGTATGATCCAACGTCTGTTAGATGAAAACGACACGGTTGCGCGTGCATTGCTTGAAAAAGCGGTGCTTTACGTCGTACCAAATATGAACCCAGACGGTGGTATTCGCGGTCACTTGCGTACCAACGCAGTAGGTGTAAACCTAAATCGTGAATGGCAAACGCCATCAATGGAAAAGAGCCCAGAAGTCTACCTTGTGCGTCAGCGCATGCTGGAAACGGGTGTTGACATGTTTTTAGATATCCATGGCGATGAAGCGATTCCGTATAACTTCGTCGCTGGCTCAGAAGGTATTCCTTCTTACGATGAAAATCTTGCCGCTTTAGAGGCATCATTTAAGCAAGCGTTATTGACTATTACGCCAGAGTTCCAAGATGAGATTGGTTACGATAAAGATGAGCGTGGTAAAGCGAATTTGACTGTGGGTTCAAATTGGGTTGCAGAGCAGTTCAAATGCTTGTCTTACACAATCGAAATGCCATTTAAAGATAACAACAATCACCCAGATCCACTTTACGGTTGGTCTCCTGAGCGTAGTGTCTTGTTTGGACAAGATGTATTAGCTGCAACGTTAACCGTAGCGGATAAAATTTAGCGCGACGAGTTAACGCTTTTTCATTATTTCGAAAACAGCTCATTTTAAATGAGCTGTTTTTTTGTGCTCTCCATATCCACGCTCCCCTGTAAAAATTTGTTGCCATTCACAAGCTTAAATGATGATTCTTAAATTTGAGAAAGTGGCTTTTTATGGTGATTTGCGTCACAGAAAGTTGGCTTCTTTGTGATATTTTCCGCAACGAATTGACTATGGCTAAACCAACGCAACGAACTTTATTTTTCGGTTGGGTATGCGGATGAAGCTCATGAATAGATGGTCTTGAGGTTACCTTTTTCCGTTTTACGTCATTGGCGTTTGAATATCATTTTTGATTCTTTCCTACGCTATTTAGCTATTTCTATTCGAAGAAAAGAGAAAGTTACGGCTTCATATTTTACGGCAGTATGCTGCCGCGATGTGTTGCTTTGTGTACAAGAAAAAGGAAAAGAATAATGAAAAAAATCGCTATAGCAGTGGCTACTGTACTTGCTGGTGGTGTGATCTCAAACGTTGCACTTGCTGACACTTACATGGGCGGTAAAATAGGTTACAACTCTCTAAACGATGCGTGTTACCTAAACGAACCTTGTGACGACGACAGTTTTGCAGCATCTATGCACTTAGGCTACAGCTTCAACAAGTACGTTGCAGCAGAGTATGGTGTTGATTACCTTGGTGACTTCACTGCAAACTTCAAAAAGCCTGGCCTAAACACAGTTGACGGTGACCTATGGGCACTAACTCTAGCTCCTAAGTTCAACCTACCACTAACGGATTCTTGGAATCTATTCGCGAAAGTTGGTGCTGCATACATGATGGCTGGTGACGAGAAAGATTTCGTACCAACTGGCTCTCTGGGTGCTGAATACCAAATCAACTACAACTGGAGCCTACGTGCTGAATACCAACGCTACCAAGATATGTCTGATGATGTAATTGAAGACATGGATTCAGATTTCTTCGGTATCGGTTTCAACTACAAGTTTGGTTCTGAGCCAGTCGTTCAAGAAAAAGCCGTTGAAGAGGTGGTAGAAGCACGTCCTGCAACCCGCATTGTAGATCACGTTTACCCTGCTCAAACAACAGCGACAGTACAATTCGACTTAGAAAGTGCAGAAGTGAAAGACGCGTCGAACCTTTCTGGTACCGTTGATTTGATGAATACTTACCCACAAGCTCAAGTTGAGATCACGGGTTACAGCGATACGACAGGTTCTGCTGCTTACAACAAGCAACTCACAGAAAAACGTGCGAAAGCCGTTGCTGACGAGTTCCAAGCAAAAGGTATTGCGGCTGAGCGTATGACAGTGAAAGGCATGGGTGAAGCTAACCCAGTAGCAAGCAACGAAACACGTCAAGGTCGTCAAATGAACCGTCGTGTTGAAGTAGTTGTCCCTGCGTTTGAATACCAAACCACTGAGAAAGCAGAATAATTCCTGCTTAAGATAAAGTTCCAAAAGCCAGCGTGTATCACGCTGGCTTTTTTGATCCCGCTTAACAAACTCAGCACTTTCATCAATTTGTCATCACCAGTTCATACCATGGCTGCCAAGTGTTTGGGAGAGTGTTATGCAAAGTTTACCGCCGCTTAATTTGCTCCGAGCGTTTGAAGCCACGGCGCGATTACAGAGCTTCACTAAAGCCGCAGAGGAGCTAAATGTGACCCGTGCGGCCGTCAGTCAGCAGGTGAAATCGCTAGAACTGCAGTTAAATGCAACATTATTCGAGCGCAAGGGTACGCATCTTACGCTGACCAGCTCAGCAAAAGAATACTGGCCTGTGGTTAACCATGTGCTTCAAACATTATCGACCACGACGCAGCATTTATTTACTCGTCCCAAGAATACGCAAGTTAACTTACATGTCGCTCACAGCTTTTGCTCTCAGTGGTTAATGCCAAGATTGGCTGATTTTCAGCGACAATTCCCAGACATTTCCTTTAAAGTCTCGACAACTGCTAATACAGTTCCAAACGCCAGTGCGATTGCGGATATCGAAATTATTAACGGAGATGGAGATTGGCAAGAGCAAGAAGCCATACGATTAACCCAAGAAAACTGGATTGTTGTCGCAAGCCCCGGCTTTATGCATTTAAACCCGATAAATGACCTCTCGCAGTTAGCTAAAGCGCCTAAAATCTGTACTAGTGGTTATCATGAATCTTGGCAAGAGTGGCTTTCACACCAAGGTTACCAAGGGAAGGTGAGCAAAGTCGTCGCCGAGTTTGAACACTCATTGCTTGCTATTCATGCTGCGATTAATCAACTTGGCGTGTTGCTGGTAAGAGACTTTCTTGTTGAGGATGAGCTGCAACAGGGCGTATTAGTCCAGGCTGGAAATTGGCATATGCCAAGTTCTGGTGCACATTATATGGTGGTTCGAGCATCCGAAAAATCACACGTAAACACCTTTGCTCAATGGTTAATACAGAGTCTTTAATGTTCGTTCAGCGAGTAAGTAGAGCGCATGTGTGGTTTGGCTATTATTAGCAGTAGCAAGTCATCAGTCTAGGACTGAGCGACATGCTTAATGACATCTAATAACCACTGATTTACCGGAGCTTGCTGTTGAGAGCGACGACAGCTCATCACGTAGCGAACATCAAGCTCTAGCCCAGCAGGAAGCGCGATACTCCGGCAACCCTTAGGAACATGTCCACTCATCGTTATGCCAAAATGATTCGTTTGCAGAAGCACTTTTTGAATCATCGCTGGATGCTCAATTTCCACTTTAGGTGTGGTTCTAAAACCCATATGTTTGAGCCTTTCCAACACTGGGTATCGGTAGTCGTTCCATCCCGGCGTTTTAAAAAGTATAAAAGGGTATTCTTCTAGTTCTTGGGAGTTTTGAGCGGGATGATCTTGTCGAACAAAAAATACCGCTTTTCCTCGCCCTAGTTCGGTCTGAACAATTGACTGTGGCAGATCTTCATCAAAGTAATGAATCGCAATGGCGTTTTCACCGTCAATTAATCGTTTTTTTGCTTCGCTACCCCAGCGCAAACATGAGAATTTTGCGTTTGGGGCGTGCTTTAGTAACTCCAAGTAAAACTTGTCACCAAAGTACTCCCAAAACAATGTGTTGGCATAAATAGTGATTGAACCGTCAAAATGAGCTGGTGAAAAATGCTGTGGTTTGATGGAATCAATACTGTTGATTATTTGCTCAAAATGCGCAATGTTCGCTTCCACAAAAGCTGTTGGTTCAAAGCCATTTTTGGTCTGAACGAATAGCGGATCATTGAGCTGAGTTTTCATCTTTGTCAGATTTTTGCTGATTGCTCCTGACGTTTTACCGAGTGATTCTGCGACTAACCGGACGTTACGTAACTCATACATCCGTTTTAATACCAAAATATTTTGAATATCCAGATTAACGCTCATACATTGTCTCGCTTGGCTTTTGTCGACAAATCATATCGCTGAATTTCTTAAGAAAAGACAACGCTCGGTCAATTTAAGTTGCTGCCTTATCCCTGATTTATTGAAGGTAACGATAAGTTATTCTTGGTTACATCAGTTTATTAGCATGGATTTCCATTTGGTAAATAATGGCTTTCCTCGTATGAGCGCGTTTCTGTTGTTACAGTTTTTCCACCGACAGAAAGTAAGAACGATAATAGAGGTGATGTATGAAAAAACTAATCGCACTTGTTTTGATGGTTTGCTCAACAAACGTAGCATTTGCTGGTGATGGGTCATACACGGGCACGATTGATATGACGATGGCAACGAAAAATCAGGTTGACGTAGAGCGTTCAGATTCTCAATTGACGCTGAAGGGTCGCAATGAAATGGCCTATGGCGGTGTAACAATCCATTCGGATGCTGCAACTCAAAAAATTGAACTTCGTGGTCGACGTGATTAATCGAATAGTTTCTTGTTAAGAAAATGCCGCGAAGAACGCGGCATTTCTATATGTAATATCATCAGATCATAATTACCAGATAAGCGTATGGTGAGAAGCTAAGCGCAATGACCACCTGCCATTATTCGCATGGCGGTGCCATATGAATGACAGCTAAGCCCCCCAAAGAGGTTTCACGGTATTTTTTATTCATATCTTTACCAGTCTGATACATGGTTTCGATAACTTTATCTAAAGAAATTAAACATTTACTTGTGCGCTTTAATGCCATACGCGATGCATTAATCGCTTTCATTGCTCCCATGGCATTTCTTTCAATACAAGGTACTTGAACCAAGCCGCCAATCGGGTCACAAGTCATACCCAATGAATGCTCCATCGCAATTTCCGCAGCAATACAAATCTGCTCGTTACTGCCCCCTCTTAGCGCTGTTAAGCCAGCGGCAGCCATGGATGAAGAAACCCCAACTTCTCCCTGACACCCCACTTCTGCACCAGAAATTGACGCGTTAGTTTTATATAAGATGCCGATAGCGCCGGCGACTGCGAGAAAGTCTTTTAGCTGTTTAACATCGAGCTCTTTGATGAAGCGATGGTAGTACATCAATACCGCCGGAATCACCCCTGCTGCACCATTCGTTGGAGAAGTGACGACTTGCCCTCCTGCTGCATTTTCTTCACTAACCGCAAAGGCGAAGAGATTGATCCAATCCATGATCTCCATCGGATCGTTTTCAACTGCAGCGTTGGCTTCGAGCTTTTTCAAAAGGTTTGGTGCTCGACGAGTGACATTTAGACCACCTTCCAAAATCCCTTCCGTATCGAAGCCACGTTGCATGCAGAGCGACATCACTTTCCAAATTTGCTCTGCTCTTTGGTTAATTTCTTCGTCTGAGCGAAATGCGAGTTCGTTTTGGAGGATCATGCCTCCCAAGCTGAAACCGTTCGTCTCGGCTTTTTCCAGCATCTCATCTGCGGATGTAAACGGAAATGGTACTGCGACCTCATTTTGCTGCGTGCCGTTCTCTAGTTCGTCGGCGGTGGCGATGAATCCGCCCCCAATGGAGTAATAAATTTCAAACGCTACTTGATCTCCAGCTGCGTCTAATGCCGTAATCGTCATACCATTTTCATGCAGGGGAAGGTTGTCGCTATGAAAGACGATGTCATGGTCGTAGCTAAACTCAATCTGGTGTGTACCGGCGAGCATGAGCGTATTATTGTCTATGGTATTTTGTAGCGCACTTTTGGCACTGCTCATTTTGATGGTATCAGGTTTATTTCCCATCAAACCAAGGACCGTGGCTCGGTCTGTATGGTGCCCTCGACCTGTCAGTGACAATGAGCCATAAAGGTCCACTTGCACCCGATGCACTTTCGCCATAGAGTCGCTAACTAGCTGAGTGAAATGGAATCCGGCAAGCATAGGACCATTAGTGTGGGAGCTGGATGGCCCGACACCAATTTTAAATATATCGAAAATCGACAGCATAATTGACTTCCTTTAGCAGTGAACCTTTATAAAGGTCTCTAGAACAGTGTTGTTAACTAGATGTTAAAGCTTGTGGGTCGGGAGTGAAAGAAGATTTTTGTAACACTGCCAACTAAGCGCGAGATTTTAAAATGAAGTTAGACAACATCGTCATCGTTTTAGGTAAACGCCTCGTCAATAACAGGTTGACCTCTGAGGGCATAACCAGAGTCGAAGCTTTGTCTTGTAGGACTGCATCACTACCGATAGAGCGAACGGTGATTGTTTTTTGTGGCGGAGTAACGCAAGGACAAAGTGTTTCTGAAGCAGAGGCGATGTACGCGTATTTTAGAACCCTAAACGCAGACTCTGTGAATCCGTTCCCTGAACGTCATATACTCTTAGAAACGGAGTCGTTGAACACGTTTCAAAACATGCGTTATGTTTCCCAAGTTTTGTGCAAAAGTGGGTTGTTCGAGTTATGGTTGGGGCATCCGGTTGAGGTTATCTTGCTGTCTAATGACTACCACCTCGAACGAATCATTGATATCCAGAATTTGATGGATGAGCAAGGCTTATTACGAGTACTTAAATCCGATTGCGAATCCATGGGGGTGACCCTCAATATTCCACTGGATATCAGCAAACATATTAGCGTGCCATACCCACATAAAGGGCTTATGGCGGACACATTCTTGCTACTCGATGAACTCACAACCTACCGAGTTTATTTAGAAGGGGTCAAGCATGGCGTATTTTTCCGAGATTTATCAATTGTCCGAAAAAAGCCACTTATGATCGCAAGAGATACTATTCACAAATTGCTCTCTTTACCGCTCGATAAAGAGGCTTTGCAACATATTGAAGAAATGAAAAAGGCCGTCGAAATGACGGCCTTGGATGAATCTGTAGGTGCTGCGGAAAAGGCATTAAGTATCTTCCATCCGATACTGACGGCATTGAACCGTCGCTTTGACCCAGAGTCTATTCATTAAGCTCGCGTTTTGTGCGGACGGCGCTTAATGCGATCAAACAGTAGCAAAGCAGTTCTATACCTTCTTCTGAGATATTTTTAACATCACGGATGTAATTTTCGTCCATCACTTGTTGCCAAAAACTACCCATACCATACAAACGAGAGAAGACTAATAATAGCATTACAGCACCAACTAATAGCTTCATATGTGGCACCGTTAAAATGGTCGCCATTTCGTTCATGGTACCTTTACCACCTTGGTAAGCTTTGGCGCAAGCCAGTGCGGTGACAGCAAGTGCTGGGAAAACCCAAGAGCCATGATGAATCATGTCTGTCCAATAGTCCGTTTCGCGAATAATCAGTACTGCAAAAAATCCTGCAATCAAAATAGCCGCATGCTTTAGCTGAGGCTGTTGTTTCGATAAGCTGAAAAACGACCATGATGCAATAGCAAGCATCACAAGCTGGAGCGTTTCTGTAACGGAAAGCTCGCCAAGGCTTGATCCCAACACGACATAATCAAGACGAAGACTAAGGTTAACGAGAATACTTATAGCGACAATCATCAAGGCGTTTAAACTCGATTTATAAATAATGCGCTTTGATTTTTCAGTAACAACGTTGCTTGGGGCTGACTCGGCTTCTTTTACTATTTGTGTTTTCATCTTGCTCACCTGTCCCAGAAAATGTGGAAGAAATGTGAATTAGTGTGATCTGTGTTTGGAATTTTATTGTCCAAGTGGAAAGTTATGTCAGGGGAATGTCAAGAATAGAACACTGTTCGATATAGGGTCGATGTGCGGTAAAGTCAGAGATATGTAAAAACAACGTAAGAACACTTTGATAAATCAAATAAAAAAGGAGCCCAAAGGCTCCTAAGTGATAGAGGGAAGGTGACGTATCGATAAAAATAATTAGTAGTTGTCACCCTCATTTTCTTTGTGATTCTCGCGATAGTATTCCCATTGCTCGACGCGTTCATTGTCCGACAGCACACAGTAAGTGACACGTTCGCCGTTTTCCGACACGGTATCCAGCTCACCACCTTGCTGAACACAGTATACGGCTGCGGGATTTGCAACGGAGGTATACTCAGTTGATCGGGTCGCTCCCTCGTAAGTTGAACAACCAGCCAGTACCAATGTTGCAGCCATAGCCATCATTAAATTTGTCTTTTTCATTCTTTATCTCCGCATGGGGTGGGCGAGTATTGTATTGATTATAGGCAACTTTAAGAGATTATTGTCTTATCGATGTTAAAAGTAAGAGGGACGTATAAGAATTTAGATATTCTCATTTATTGCTGATTAGCACGTCACACTTCTGTTCTTGGCGTATTGTTGTGAAGGTCATATCAATCACTTCCTGACAAGCGCTCGAACGTACCTGGCCTACAACAATGATTTAAAGTGTGAAATTCGGTAATATGCGCACAAAACATTGACCGTGGTATTTTCGATGAGACATTTAAAATCGACCGTTCATCCAGACATAGAGCATTTGGATGACAAAATTGTTTTTCAGCGCAATGCAGCGCGAGCCATTGTACTTGATGGTGAAGATGTGCTGTTGCTCTATACAGAACGTTACCATGACTACACGCTACCAGGCGGTGGTATTGATGATGGTGAAGATGTCATTGCTGGATTAGTCCGTGAATTAGAGGAAGAAACGGGCGCCCAAAATATACATGGTATTAAGCCTTTCGGAATCTTTGAGGAGTTTCGTCCGTGGTACAAGGATGACGCTGACGTGATGCACATGGTGTCGTATTGTTATACATGTAAAATCGAACGTGAGCTAGGCGAAACGGCGTATGAAGATTACGAAGTTAAAAATGGAATGCGCCCGGTATGGATGAACATACACGAAGCAATTGCACACAATGAAAAAACGATGGCAGAAAGCCCGAAAAAAGGCATGAGCATTGAGCGCGAAACGTTTTTACTTCAGTTGATTTCTAAAGAATTACTATAAACAGTTAGTTTGCATCATTACGACTTAGCTTCTGTTGGCTCTATTGTGGGCAAAGATTTTAGAGCAATAAAAAAGTCCGGACTCCCCCCCGGAACCCGGACTTATTCCAGACGCGCAAGCGAAGCGTCATCTTGATATGTTAGATTTGTTTCGAACTATGAAAACAATAGCTGTTTTACATTTAGTGTGTAAATAATTATTAGGTCTGACCATTGGTTTTCATGTTTTTTTGCAAACGCAATGTGACGCATATCTACCCAATTGCCAAGCGCAATTGGGGCGCTTTTTAGTAAACCACTACTCTTTCTTATCTTTGAGATACCTTACCTCAACTTTTTTGCACACGTTTGCATAGAGATCACGAGTTTTCAAATTCGCCGAACAGGATCTTGTAATTTTACGTTTCTCTGACATTGAGCTCTGTCGTAGCTTTTATCACAAATTAACTAGCGGAGGCAGTCGGCTAAAGTCGACCAGCGGTTGTGAAATCATAGGAGCGTCTGGAGCAAATAAGAGTAAAGGTTGAAATGATGAGGATTGTAACTGACCGATATCTATCAACTTTTCCAATGCATAGAAGCGGCTGACATATTGGCGAGTCTCGTTAGGCAGCGTGAGTTGTTGGAAATCTCGACTTCCTGCTCGCTGAATAGCACGTGCAACACGTCCTTCTCCGGCATTGTATGCAGCTAAAGTGAGAGCCATATTTTGATCGAATTTGTTGTATAAAAACGCCAGGTACTTGAGCGCGGCCGTTGTGCTAGCTTCTGTGTCAAAGCGATCGTCTTGTTTTGTATTTATCGTTAATCCGAAACGTTTCGCTGTGGCTGGTATCAGTTGCCAAAGTCCGGCGGCGTTAGCGTGAGAAACGGCTTTGGGGTTGTAAGAAGATTCTAACATTGGCACTAAGGCTAGGCTATTTGGTAATGAGTGGTTTTGAAGCTGTTTGAAAATGTGGTTAATTACCGGCTTGTATGAATCGAGACGCTTGGCAATTTGTGGCTTGTATGGGGCTAATATTTGATACTGCGTTTGAATATCGACAGCATTTGGTTTTGCCGGGCATGTGAATGGAAGGTAGGACAGAAAGGCAATAAAAAGGCCTACAGTACTCAGCCGAGATGGCGACTGAATCTGTAGGCAAGACGAACATCGTTTAGAACGATTTATCTTCATAAGTGTGTTGCACAGGTTGTTTGAGTTGACTGACCAACTCATGGAACGCCGCAGAGCTGTGGCCATTGCTCTGATTGTATTGTTGGCACTGACTTACCAACGTTTCCAATAGCGCCCATTGTTTTCTAGCTTGCATACCTATTTGGGCAGGCAAAGCATTGAAAATTCGTTTTACGCTGGCGTCATTACACGCTAACCCCAGCGCTCGCATACACTGGCTTCTGTCATTGGCGGAGCGGCTGAGTTTATTGAGTATCGGCATTTGTTTCTGAACATTGTCGTTCAGTGCCTCTCCATCAAACTTTAAGTACAATACCTTTTGCTGCTGCAGCAAAGGAAGCAGTTGTTGATAAAGCTTAATATCCTC
The DNA here is from genome assembly GCF_033344415.1 of Vibrio sp. 1727. Classification (NCBI taxonomy): domain Bacteria; kingdom Pseudomonadati; phylum Pseudomonadota; class Gammaproteobacteria; order Vibrionales; family Vibrionaceae; genus Vibrio; species Vibrio sp. 1727. The sequence continues at coordinate 269,160 of NZ_JAWPOT010000003.1, read as the reverse complement.
AGATATAGAGCGAACAAATTGTTGAATTCGCTGCGATACTGCGCTTGCCATGATGTCTTCCTAGCGTTTTATTACTCGTGACCTGTATGGAACTGCATGATTGCCTTGGATAGCACTTTTGTATCTAGGCTAAGTTCACCACGCGCTAATGCGTTGCGTACTTGTTCTACTTTTTCCATATCAACATCAGGTAGTGATGCCATTTCAGCTTGAGCGCGATCTATCGCTACGGTATTCGCTTGAAATGCAGGCTCGTGTACTTTGCTCTGTTCGACGACGTCGACAGGCTGTTTGCTTGCTTGCTGTAATTTTGTTTGTGGGACATGACCGCCCGCGACTTTGTCGATTTTCATGCTGTGGTCCTCATCATCATGTTCTAAATTAAGTAGGCGGTTAGAATGTGATAAACATTAAATATTTTTTTTGTACTCGAAGTTCAGTGTTACTGACGAGAGCCAAAATTAAAAAATGTTACCCCGAGTCAAAAAATCAAAATTGAGTATGAACCTGGTTTAATCCAGTTACGACTGCTCTTATGACCTTGCCCGAACTTGGGTTTTCCACGTCAATTTGTTGCCCTTTCGCTCCATCTTCTAAGGCGACTCCTTTTGTGCTGGCACTAAATCCATTTTTGCTCGCAATGACTATGACTTCATTGCCTTTCTCGATTAGAGGTGGGGCCGACAAATTGGATGGATTAACCACTTGTCCAGCCCGCAAACGACGAGAGGTTTCTAAGCCTACTGCTTGCTCGGGGCGAGTATAAAAATCGTCTTGGCGAGAGATGGTTCGGGTTTCAAGCTTTATGTGTTTAGCCGTTACGACTTCATTTCGGCCAACCGTGGTTGTCGCGACCAAAACAGGCAGAGTCAGCGAAGACTTTATCGTAACGTTAATTCGCCATGGTGATGCGATATTGTCGCAGCTGACTGAGCGCTTGAGGTTACCGACTGGCAACGTGTTGTTGTCACGACCTGTGATAACTAAAGGAGATTCACATTCTGGCAAGTGATTGGCTGAACCGGGTACCCACATGTCGAAGTCCAGTTTGTACTTCCCCCACTGATTGGAGAGCGCTACGCGATCCACCTCTTGTTCGAAATCCGTTGCTACAACGGACCTTATCTCTTCAACGCTTAGGGTTTTGTCATTGGTGTTGGCGAATGCTTGTTCTGATGTCAAAGCGAGTAACGTCAGCATTATTGTTGAGGAAGTGGACACTTTCCTCTTGTTTTTAATGCTTTCCGAGAACCGGAAGTTTGGCTTCCATCCTTGTTTATAAGTCATTGATATATATAACTATTTTTTATGGCACGTATCTTGTTTGTATGTTGGCGTATTCGAGCCAACTGTAAGGAAGATGCATGGCGATCACATTTGAAAATGCTTTAGGAGTACATCCAGAGGCACTTAATTTTCGCGTTCAGCGTACCAAAGTCCTCGCCAGTAACCTAGCAAATGTTGACACCCCTGGGTATTTGGCGAAAGACCTAAGTTTCACCACCGTAATGAACCAAGTAACGGCAGGTGGTGTGAACAAACCGGTGCCAAAGTTCCAGGTTCAGGCCCAATACTCGGTGCCTTACCAGAATAGCAAAAATGGCAACACCGTAGAGCTTGGTGTTGAACAAGCAAAATTCACGCAAAACAACATGGACTTTCAAACTAGCCTGACGTTTCTCAACATGAAATTTAATGGCTTAGCGAAAGCGATTGAGGGACGTTAATTATGTCATTCACTGATATTTACTCGATCACTGGTTCCGCGATGACAGCACAAACTGTGCGTCTGAATACGGTAGCCAGTAACTTAGCAAACGCAGATGCAGTATCTGCAAATCCAGAAGATGCTTATAAAGCGCTTAAGCCAGTATTTGCGACTGTGTACCAAAAAACGCAAATGACAACAGAAAATGGAGCTTATCCCAATGCAGAAGTTCGCATTGTTGACGTTGTTAAAAATGCTGGAGATGCAGAGAAGCGTTTTGAGCCGAACAACCCACTGGCTAATGATGAAGGCTATGTGTTTTACCCAGATATTGATGTAGTTGCTGAAATGGCAGACATGATGTCCGCAACACGCAGCTTCGAAACGAATGTTGAAGTATTAGCCAATGTAAAAAGTATGCAGCAAGGTCTGCTTAGATTAGGGCAGGGCAGCTAATGAGTATTGCACAATACACCCCTTTATCGTCTGACGCTCCAGTAAATACAAAAGCAAAAGACAGCAACGGTATCTCACCAAACCCTAAAGACATGAACAGCGCTTCTTCATTGGAGAATGAGTTTATTTCTTTGATGGTGGCTCAAATTCAAAACCAAGACCCACTTAATCCCCTTGATGGTACGGAATACGTTGGTCAATTGGCTCAGTTCTCGCAGGTACAAAGTACCGAGAATATGTCTAAGACAATGCAACAGAGCATGGTGTTACTGGACAACATGCAAGTGCTATCAACAGCGGGCCTTGTTGGGCAAACGGTTTACGTCAATGCGGATGAATTTCAGCTTGGTGAAGACGTACAAAACGGAAAAATCGAACTCGCTCATAGCTCAAACCAAGTCACGTTAGTTGTTAAAGATGAATTTGGTCAATCAACTAAAGTGCCACTAGGTGCTCACGGCAAAGGTGACGTCGACTTTTCAATTAATCCTGAAGAACTTGGTCTTAAACCAGGCAAATACTCAGTGGCCGTAGAAGTGCAAGAAGGGCAAGCAAGTCCAAATGTGCTGATGGCAGGCACTGTTGAGCAAGTGCGCATTCCTAATACCGGTGGCGCAGCATTAGTCAATGTCCATGGCGTTGGCAACGTTCCTTTCTATCAAATCACTCAGTTTGGTGCTTAACCAAATACGGAAATCAGAGGTCTATTTATGAGTTTTAACATCGCACTAAGTGGTCTGGACGCGACCAACACAGAGCTAAACACAATCAGTCACAACATTGCCAACGCATCAACGTATGGTTTTAAAGGTGGCCGCACAGAATTCTCCGCTGTATATAACGGCATGCAACCTGGTGGTGTGGAAGTCGCGTCAATTTCACAGAACTTCGACAAAGACGGCAGTATCACAGGAACTGGCCGTGCGATGGACCTAGCTATTAATGGCGGTGGCTTTTTTGTTACTAAAGATAATATGGGTCAAATGTTGTACACACGTTCAGGTGTGTTCTCAACGGATAAGAACAACTTTGTTACGGCTAACAGCGGTGCAAAGCTTCAAGGTTACAGTGTCGATAGCAACAACAACCTAATGACAGGTTCTGTGGGTAATATTCAGGTATCGACTTCCTCACTGAATGCTAAAGCAACAGACAGCTTAGATTTTGTTGCGAACTTCGACGCAAGTGCGTCTGTTATTGATAAAGCCGTAACGCCATTCAATCCAAAAGATCCAAGCTCATTTAACTCGTCTTACACAACAAAAGTCTACGACTCACTGGGTAACTCGCACACGGTAACTCAGTACTTTACTAAGACTGCTTCTAACTCGTGGGAAGTGAACGTTCAAGTAGATGGCGGTACGACGCCAGTAGCAACTGTGCCTGTAACGTTTGGTAAAGACGGCTCGCTTTCAGCACCAACTGCGCCGTTTAATGTTTCATTCCCTGCTGCAGGCGCGAACGCGATGAGTGTAGACATTAACCTGAAAGGCAGCACGCAATTTGGTGCAGCTTTTGGCGTAAGTACTAATAGTCCTAACGGTTACACATCAGGTGAACTTGCAGGTGTACGCGTTGAAGGTAACGGCATGGTTTACGCGACTTACACTAACGGCCAATCACAGCTACAAGGTCAGGTTGTTCTTGCTGATTTTGCAAACACACAAGGCTTAGCGAAAGTGAGTGGAACATCATGGACTCAAAGCTTTAGCTCAGGTGCTCCAATTATGGGTGTTCCGGGTTCAGGTACGATGGGTGACCTAACTCCGGGTGCATTAGAAGGTTCTAACGTTGACTTAACCAGCGAGCTTGTTGCTCTAATGACTGCACAACGCAACTACCAAGCAAACGCAAAGACAATTTCTACCAGCGACAAGCTTACTCAAGCTTTGTTTAACGCGGTGTAATGGGAGTTTTGCATGGATAGTTTGTTATTTACGGCAACGTCGGGTGCCAGCCGAGTTCTTAAAGCGCAGCACGTTCGTTCAGACAACTTATCAAATGCTGATACTGCGGGTTTTCGAGCGGATATGGAGCGTGTGCGTAGTGTAGAGATGCAAGGCCCAGGTTTTGATGGTCGCACTATGGTTGTGACCAACTCTGCCTCAACACGTTTCGACGCTGGCGATATTGTGAAAACAGGACGTCCGTTGGACGTTGCGGTTATGGGGGAGGGATATCTCTCTGTAGAAACCCCAGCGGGTAACGAAGCTTACACCCGTGCAGGCAATATTCAGGTCGATACTTTTGGCGCTCTAACAATCAATGGGTTCCCTGTCCTCGGTGACAATGGTCCTTTGGTTGTGCCGGATTATCAAAAGATTGAAATCAGCGAGCGTGGTCAAGTCTCAGTGATCCCACCAGGTGGCGGCGCAGAAATTGTGGCAGGCACTTTGAAGTTGGTTAAACCGGAAATTAATCAACTGCAAAAAGAGAGCGATAGCTTGCTGCACAGCGTAGATGGCGTGCCATTCGCGGCAGATGAAACCGTGCAACTCTCTCCTGAGCACATTGAGGGCAGTAACGTATCTGCTATTGATGAATTAGTTAGTGTGATGTCGCTGACGCGCAACTTTGAAATGCAAGTTCGCATGATGAAAACGGCGGAAACTCTAGCAAAAGCTGGTAACAAATTAATGGCGGCGAGCTAAGTCTCGCCCCGCAAGGAGTAAAAAATGCATTCAGCATTATGGGTAAGTAAGACAGGCATGGCAGCGCAAGACACGAAGATGACTGCCATTTCTAACAACCTAGCAAACGTAAACACGGTTGGCTTTAAGCGTGACCGAGTCGTATTTGAAGATCTTTTCTACAGCATTCAGCGTCAACCAGGCGCTCAAGTAGACCAAGTTAACGAACTACCAAGTGGTATTCAGCTAGGTAGCGGTGTTCGCGTTGTTGGCACACAAAAAGTGTTCACGCAAGGTAATACCCAAAACACAACGCAAGAGTTGGATCTTGCTGTAATGGGTCAGGGTTTCTTCCAAATAGAAAACTCGGACGGACAGATCATGTATACACGTAATGGTCAGTTCCATCGAAACTCAGAAGGCTTAATGGTGAACAGTCAGGGCCTGCCTTTAGAGCCTCAAATCCAGATCCCTGACAATGCGGTCTCTTTCTCTGTGGGTGTTGATGGCACCGTGACTACAACAACAGCAGACGATCCAACACCTCAGCAGCTTGGTCAAATTACACTTGCAAAATTCATCAATCCAGCCGGCTTAGAGGCCATGGGTGGCAACTTATTCCGTGAAACGGAAGCCAGCGGTCCAGCTGATGAGCTGATTGCAGGAGCTGATGGTGCCGGCATTATCAAGCAAGGTGCACTGGAAGGGTCAAACGTACAAGTAGTAGAAGAGATGGTCGACATGATCACCACTCAACGTGCGTATGAGATGAATGCGAAAGTGGTCTCTGCTGCAGATGACATGCTGAAGTTTGTTTCGCAATCAATGTAAGTATGAAATTGGTGATGATGAAGGAAAAAGCAATGAAATGGCTTTCTAAGAGTTGGGCAGTAGCCGCCGTGTTGCTGGTGGGATGTGCTGGCCGTCAGGAATTTATTCCGCCTGAGCCGAATGCTGAGGAATATGCACCACCAACGCTCGATTACACGCTGCCGGAAACCCAATCTGGTAGCCTTTATCGTCACCAATACACGATGACCCTGTTTCAGGATCGTCGTGCTTACCGAGTTGGCGATGTATTAACGGTTCAACTATCAGAAGAAACCTCATCGAGTAAAAATGCGGGTACTAAGTTCGGTAAAAGTTCAGCAATTAACTTTGTGGCGCCGACCATAGGCACGAAAACTATCGATGAGTTAGGGGTTAGCGTGGATGGCAAACGTAACTTCGATGGCAGTGCATCAAGTTCACAAGGCAACAAGCTTCAAGGTGCCATTACGGTAACGGTACACGAAGTATTACCTAATGGCGTATTGCGTATCAGCGGTGAAAAATGGCTTCGTCTTAATCAAGGCGACGAGTTTATTCGCCTAACCGGTATCGTCCGTGTGGATGATATTAACCGCAGTAACCAAGTTTCTTCTCAACGAATTGCTGATGCAAGAATTACCTACGCAGGTCGCGGAGCCCTAGCTGACAGCAACGCAGCCGGGTGGCTAACTCAGTTCTTCAACAGCCCATGGGTACCTTTCTAATGAAGACAATGCAATCTTTCTTTATGTCTCTCCTATTGGTGTTGACCTTGGGACTACCAGGCACTTCACGTGCTGAAGCGGAAATTCCGATCATGGACTTGGTCGATGTTCGCGGCATTCGAGAAAACCAACTGGTTGGTTATGGTTTGGTGGTTGGCTTAGCCGGCCAAGGTGACCGAAACCAAGTGAAATTTACCTCTCAATCTATTACCAACATGCTACGTCAGTTTGGGGTTCAAATTGATGACAGTATGAACCCTAAGCTACGAAATGTGGCTTCTGTGAGTGTGACAGCGTCCGTTGATCCAATGGCAGGCCCAGGACAAACGTTGGATGTGGTTGTGTCTTCAATCGGTGATGCAAAGAGCCTTCGCGGTGGTACGTTATTGCTAACGCCTTTACGTGGTATTGATGGCGAAGTGTACGCGATTGCGCAAGGCAACGTGGTTGTGGGGGGCTTATCTGCAGAGGGGCGAAGTGGCTCCAAAGTAGAAGTGAACACACCAACGGCGGGTCGCGTTCCGAATGGTGCGACTTTAGAGAGAGAAATCAAAACCGATTTCAACCAACGTGATGAAATCACCCTAAACCTGCGCAAGCCTAGCTTCACTACAGCAAAAAATATTGCGCGTGAAATTAACAACACTTTTGGACCTAACGTTGCAGTTGCGATCAATAAAGCGCGCATTGATATGCGTGCACCAAAAGATACACAGCAGCGTGTCGTCATGATGTCGATGCTTGAAGAAATGAGCGTCGTTGAAGGCCGTAAACCAGCTCGTATTGTCTTTAACTCTCGCACTGGCACCGTGGTGATCGGTAAGAGTGTCAAAGTGAGTGAAGCAGCAGTAAGTCACGGTAACTTAACCGTGCGAATTTCTGAATCACAACAAGTTAGTCAGCCTAATGCGTTTGCAAATGGCGATACGAAAGTCGTTAACCAAACGGATCTTGATGTGAATGAAGATCTCGCTCAGATGGTGATTTGGCCTCCAGGCACGGAACTTAACACCATAGTTAATGCGGTAAATAGTTTAGGTGCCACGCCTACAGACTTGATGTCTATCCTGCAAGCTTTGAGTGAAGCGGGTGCATTGAACGCTGAATTGGTCGTGATATAAGGAGTTAAGGATGAAGCTAGACAGTACCAATGAACAAACTCAGTTAAATTCGATGCTTTATCACGACAACAGTGCATTGGCTAACATCAAGCATAGTCGTGATCAAGAAGGCGCACTTGAAGTCGTCGCAGGTCAATTTGAGGCAATGTTCTTACAAATGGTGTTACGCCAAATGCGCAGCAGTAGTGATGCTCTTGCTGATAAAGACAGCCCGTTTGCCAGTCAGCAACAAGGGGTATTCCGTGATATGTATGACGGTCAGCTGGCGATGGAACTAGCAAAGAAACAGAGCTCAGGCATTGCCAATATGCTCATCCAACAGCTGAGCCCGTCTATGCGTGAGGTTGCTTTCGATGCTGCGCGCAACATCTCATCCGCTAACGATGGTAAAGCTTCGAATTCTGAATCTATCTCACAAGTAGATTCTAAAGAGGTGGAGAAGAATTCAAGCCTATTTAATACCGCTTCTCAAGCCGTCGCCTCTGTTAAACAGGTATTCGGTGAGGCCGGTATGACTACCGCGTTTTCTCAGCCGTTGATCAGAAAAATGGAGCTGTAAATGAACCTAGTTAATATTGCCCTTTCAGGTTTAGGCGCGAACCGTGTGGCCCTAGACGTAACCGCGCAAAACGTGGCAAACGTGAATACCGTGGGTTACAGTCGTCAACAAGCGTTGATGGCGTCTGTCGATGATGGTAAAGCCAATCGCTTAAGTCCAGGTTTAGGGGTAGAAGTCACTAGCATTCGCCGCGTTACTGATCAATTTCTGATTAAGCAAACGTGGTCGACTAACAGTATGGCGGCATACGCATCTGGATACACCAGTAACATGAGTCAGCTGGAGAATACGCTTGGTGCCGATGGTTTCAGTATATCGGCTGGCTTGGACTCGCTAAACGCTGCGCTTAACGATGCGACCGTTAAGCCGGAATCCATACCTTACCGCCAGCAGATCATTAACGAATCTGAAGCTTTGGCCCGCCGTTTTAATACGCTTACCGAGTCTTTATACAATCAACATAAAGACATGAGCGACCAACGTAATGCAGCGCTTAACCACGCGAATAGCCTTATGGAAAATATCGCGAAGGTGAACAAGCAACTGGTAGAGATGCAAGGTACAGGTGGTAACCCATCACAGTTAATGGATGAACGAGATAGGTTAATCGGTGAGTTATCTCAAACCATTGAAATCAAAACAACACAGCAGCATGACGGCAGTGTTCAGGTCACACTAACCTCTGGTCAACCGCTTGTGATGGGTACGGACCATGGCAAACTGGAAGCCATTCCTGACCCGAGTGATCCTTACTTAGCGGACTTACACGTCACGTTCTCGAATCAAAGCTTTGCGATTGGTGACTCGCTTGGTGGCAAATTAGGTGCGATTAATGACTATCAAACCGAAGTGTTGAAACCAAACCAACTGGCTCTGAATGACATGGCGAAAGCTCTCGCGGATGAATACAACGCCGTGCTTGCAACTGGCAAAGACTTAAATGGCAACCCAGGTAAACCTTTGTTCAGCTATGACCCAGCAAACCCTGCAGCCAGTTTGGATATTACCAAGCTAACTCCAGATGAGCTTGCGTTCTCAAGTGATGGAACACCTGGTAACGCAGATGCGTTGCAATCATTGATCGAGTTAAGCAACAAGCCAGTGGCGGTATCAGGTTACGGCTCAGTAAGCTTGAACGATGCCTTTAGTTCAATGGTGGGTCAAACCGCAATTAAAGCACGCCAAGCTAACGCTGATTATCAAGCGAAGTTAGCCATGAACAAGCAAGCGCACGCAGCTCGCGATAATGTTAGTTCCGTAAACAGCGATGAAGAAGCGGCTAACCTAATGATGTTTGCTAATGCGCACAATGCCAACATGAAAGTGATCAGCACAGCAAATCAACTGCTCGATTCTATTCTGCGGTTATTCTAAGAGGAAAGTTTAGATGCGAATTAGTGACAATCAATTTAGTCAAATGATGTTGCACAGCTTGCAGAGCAATAGCGCGGGATTAGGCGAAGCTCTGCAACAGATGTCTACTGGCAAGCGCTTGACCAAGCTGTCTGATGATCCAATGGCTTCGATCAAGTTGCTTAACTTAGACCGAGAAACCAGTGCGATTGCTCAGTACAAAAACAATATTGAAAACGTAAAAACGACGCTATCGAGTCAAGAAACCCATTTAGATTCGATCAAAGAAAGCTTAAAAAGCATGCGAGACATCGCGCTTTGGGGTGCGAACGGCTCTCTTACTGACGAAAGTCGTGGCGGTATGATTACAGAGCTTAAGAGTTACCGTGACTCTATTGAGTCGTCTTTTAACGCGCAGGATGAAGAAGGGCACTACCTTTTCTCTGGTACTAAAACGGATACTGCGGCTGTAAGTAAAGCGAGCGGCAGCTACGTAATTGAAGGTAATAGTGACAAGCGCGTAGTAACAATTGCTAAAGGTGTCACGATGGATTCCAATATGACTGCAAAAGAAATATTGGACCTTGGGGGAGGCCATAACGTGCTTAACCAAATTGATGCGCTGATCAAAGAGTTTGAGAGCCCTACCGCCAACTTCAGAGCTGAAGTTGAGGCGAGTATCAGCGCTATCGACGATACTTTTTCAAACGTACTAGGGACCATGACTGAGATTGGTGGTCGACACAACAACTTAGATCTTGTTGGTGGCGCGCACAGTGAAAACAAGCTGTTCGTTGACAAAGTATCTGGAGACCTCTCTGCTCTGGACTATGGTGAAGCGTCGGTACGATTGAGTAATTACATGGCCGCTTTGCAAGCAACGCAAGCAAGCTATGTGAAGATCGATGGTTTGTCGCTGTTTGACCGTTTATAAGGTTAGGAAGTTCTTTTTATGGTAATGAGTACAGTAGAGGTTAGACCCCATAGCATACGCTTAGGTGGACAAGAACAAGCCTCTATCATGCCGACCCGTTCTGCAGACTCAAGTACGGCAATTAAACCGCGCCCGGCGCAAATTCAGGCTGACACTGCGTCAGCCTACTCTGTATCTGGTATTCAGCTTACGCAGGGTCAGCAGCAAGCCACGGCGGTTCAGATCGCGTCCAAATCGCTGCAGGTGATTGGCAAAGAGCTCACGCAAATTAAACGTGGTTTGACGCAAGCTATTAATCAAGGCGTACAAAATGTTCCTGGTTTGCAGGATACATTGGTTCGTTCTAAAGCCACCATCCAAAAAGTCGTTGAGCAAGCACGTTTCGATGGCCAGAAAGTCCTAAATAACGAACTGCACTTAAAACTGGATAAAGCGGATATTCGTCGCTTTTCTATTCCAGGTTTGAATGTTCATCGCTTAAGCGACAAGGCCGAGCAAATCCGTTTGGATTTTCCTCAAGGTCAAGCGGTGATGATTCAGTTTGATGGACAATCAGACGGTGAGCGAACGGTCAAAATGCTGGATCGCAGCTTGATTGCGTTAGGAATGCGAGCCTCATTAGCCGATGATGGCAGCATTTTATTTGAAGCCAGAGACAACGCTTATCAACAAATGCAGCAAAAGGTGATGGTAACGGGGGAAGGGCACCGATTCCCTGCGGGACAGCCTAACGTTTTGAACTTAAAGTCTGAGCCAGATGGTATTGCGGAGCTCGGGTTTGATCTAGGCTCACGCGACGGCATCAAGCAGACGATTGCCAAAGTAAATCAGCATCTGAAACAAGTTCAAACGAGCTTGCAGGAAGCGAAAGCTTTTCATGGTGAACTGAATACTCAAATGCGTTCTATCCAAACCAAAACCGCACAGCTTTCAGTCAATGAGGTGAATGCAAAACTGGATGGATTCATGCAAAAGTCTGGCGAGTTTACTTCGACTTTTCAGGCATTGAATGCGCAAGCAAACGTGCGTCGTCATACCGTGGTCGCTTTACTGAAGTAACGAACACTCCAATGATTCCCGGCTTTACACTGTTATCGTCCCCCAATAACGAAAACAGCGCACTGTCGGGAATCTCTCTTTGACTCGTCTAGGGCTCGAGTGCTTTTGCCACCGAACGATTCAATTTCTGGAATAGCCATCCAAGTGCTATCAAAGATGCACCTAAGCCTAAGAAGCTTATTGCTCGCCAGAACCCATCCAGAGAGCTCACATCCCATAAGAATACTTTCAGTGCGACACCGGCAAGGACCGCTAGACCGACACGCTGCATCATCAGCCCCTGTTGGGTCACGCCGCGCCAAGTCAGCAATCCACCTACGAGCAAGCCAGCCACTGAATAACTGAACAACTCTGCCATGCTGGTTGGCTGATACAGCATCATCGATGTGGTTTGCCAGAATTGACGGATAGACATCCCCAACCAAATGGCTGCAAGTAAAAAGCCTAGACTAGCAATCGCAAATCGATGAACTTGCAACGTATTCCAGCGTTTAAAGGTTGCGATAAGCAGGATGCAAGCTGGTAACAGCCAGCCGATACTCAGCATGTTAAAGATGGGAAGTGCTTGTGCCGAGACGTTATCAGTCACCAACGGCGATTCTGCCGTATTAAGCAAAATAATCAATATAGCGAACGCGCACCAAAGCAAGTAACTATAGATTTCGTAGATACGGCTTAAGCGTTGCGCAAATTGGCTGCGGTAGCTGTATACCAAACCCATAACTAATGCTTGATTGGCAAAGACTGCCGCACTTGTGAAGTCGATGTTCCCCAAGTAACCATATTGCCCCGTTAACCAGTAGTTAGTTTGGGTGAACAATGCCATTAAGAATACATGTAAAAACGCCCCTTCAAACCAGTTGGTCAGTTCTCGGTCCACTTGTTTTAGTGTTGAACGAGCATAAGACAAGATGAAGAGAGAAGGCAGATAACTCACCAGAACCCAAGCCCAATGCCCAGCTTCTACCGGTTGCCATTCGGGTATGAAAGGTAGCAGCGTGAGTCGGATAACCAGTATTCCCATTGCCACTTTAATCGCCCAACTCGCAGGTCGAAATAACCCGACTTGAGCCTGTAAGGCCATTATCGCAACTTGTATTGAGATTGCTGTTGTTAACCAAGTATCACTCAACCAAACAAAAGCGATACCTACGATTAAAGCATGCATAACGGCAGAGCATTCTAATGCCAACGAACGTGCACGCTGACCAAGCACAACGTAGTAAGTGGCCATCAATGCGCAGAATGCAGTCCAATACCACAGGTAGCCTTGCATAAATTCGTCAATATAAAACAACGTAATTAAGCTCATCGCGGGAGCCAGTACCAGCAGAAGCAGCCCACTGAGTTGCGAACGGTCACTAAGTGATTGGCAATATGTTCGATAGCAGATCAGCGCAATACTCACCGCCAATGCGAATAGGATGCTAGCTTCTAGCTCTAACATATACAGCGCATTAAAAGCGATGGTAAGAACAATCAGCGCGGTTGCTGAGACGAGAATGGATGGCAAAAATACACGTAATGACCAGCCTGTACGAAGTGCTGGTAGCCAGATGATCGCAACAAGCAGCGTATAACAGTACGCCATTTGTAGAGTGTTCAGATCCGGCATTCTGGTGACGGCAGAAAAGGTCAATAAAGCAGTTGCGAGAGCGGTAGCGGTCGGCGAGTTTGTCCACTTGCTTTGATAGTGACGAAAGCGAGGATTGAGCATCCAACCCATTCTCGGAACCGCGAAAATGAGATACAAAGTGATGGAGAGATAAATCGCGAGCCACGAGAACAACCGTTCTGTTGGTGTACTCTCAATCAACAGCAACATCCAAATGACATGTGGAATCGCGATACTTGGCGTAATCCATGACCTACGCACTTTTTGCATCAATAAGGTCGCCGCGAACGAAATTGCGCAGATGTATCCGGCTAACAAAAAGTAGTTGGGTTCATTACCCCCAATCCACAGTGGTGCTGTGTAGCCACCAATTAAGCCAAGCACGGCCATTAACGGCCCTTGTCGCAATGATAATGCTAAACTGAAAAATGCCGCTGAAGCCAAGATGATCAACGAGATACTCGGCGTTAGCATTTGATAAACCACAAAGGCAAAAATGACGGTGCAGTAAATGCCCGTTAATCCCGTACCGGTAACAGCAGCAGGAACATACGTAAAGCCTTGGGCTCGTGCTGCCCGTTGCGGATTCTGTTGTTCTTTACGGTGAAACCACTCGCCAACAAGCACCATAAGTAATGAGATCACAAAGGCAAAGGACACTCGCATAAATGGCGAAAACTGGATGTGACTACCAATCACCTGTACGAGATAACCTCCACCGATCAGCATGGCCAATGCGCCTACCCAAACCAACCAATTTTCTTGAATGTTGCTAAGCAGGCTCTGAACTTTACTCTGAAGGAATGACTCATTTTCTTGACTAAAAACATCCAGTTGCACTTCTCTTGTCTGGGCGTACCCTTGATTCGCAGCGCTCTGGTCCAAGTCTAGGTTGGCAGCTGGATCATGTTCCCCAGAGGATGAGACATTTTTCTGTGGTGATTCTATGTGAGGTGACGTCGCTACAGATGGTGTGTCTTTTTCGATGCTGGATTGTTGGTGCGCTTGTGGGTGTGAGCCCCCATGGACACTGGCTCGTAGTGATGTGACTTCCTCACGAAGTTTGGTTAGTTCTTTTTCTAAAAGTGCAGCTCGGTTGGCGGCTTTCACTCCGATGAGGATGGCGAGACACGCCATGAACAGTGCTAGTATTACGTACAATCCATTTCTCCTTGCGTACGTCGCGTGACCCACGATTCTTAACTTTGAGCACTTACGCTAAAGCTTAGTTCATGCTCTATGCCTTAGCCTCATATAGTGCTAGGTTCCGCGCTTTCTTCAGAAATCATTCTACATAATGAAACTCAATGCGTAATGATGAATTCGACAAAGTCGCACACTTGTGTGCCACTTTAAGACCTGATGAACAAAAATGAGTCGTTAAGTCATTGGGGGTCAACTATATTCATAGTTCTGATGCGATCGCCAAAGGACTTCAAACATGTGCGTTTCGTAGCGATGTCATCGAAGGTCAGTCGTTTGATTTGCACGTTCGGTTGTTTCTATTTGACCGTAAGGCTGAATGTATTCGGGTATAGCGCATTCACGCGAAAAAAGACAAAAACAGGTAATTATTGATGCAAGTGGGTAATGAAGCGCTGGTGCTGTCAGCGGTTGGGGTTATTGGTTTAGGTTGCCAATGGTTAGCTTGGCGATTGCGTTTGCCAGCGATTTTATTTTTGTTGTTGGCAGGGCTGATCGTCGGGCCATTTATGCAGTGGTTAAATCCTGATGAGATATTAGGTAATTTGCTCTTTCCGTTGGTTTCTTTAGCGGTGGCAGTGATTTTATTTGAAGGCAGTTTGACCTTAAATTTTAAAGAAATTCGTGGCGTGAGTGGTTCGGTATGGAGCATCGTTTCCATCGGGGCGATCATTTCATGGGCAGCGACCAGTATTGCAACACACTATTTCCTCGGCTTTACTTGGGAGCTTGCCATGTTGTTCGGCAGCTTAACCGTAGTAACAGGGCCGACGGTCATCGTGCCACTTCTACGAACCGTAAGACCTAACAGTACGCTTGCTAACATTTTGCGCTGGGAAGGGATTTTGATTGACCCGCTCGGTGCGCTTTTTGTTGTGATGGTTTACGAGTTTATCGTATCTCACAGTGCAATAAATAGCGTCGAAGTGTTTGGGACGATCATTGCTGTCGGTGTCATGCTAGGTGCGGCCTCAGGCTATGCAGTTGCGACGATCATGCGTCGTTCTTGGCTACCGGAATATTTGCAGCCATTTGCGGTTTTGATGGTGGTTCTAGGTGTATTTTCGGTCTCTAACCACATTGAGTCTGAAGCTGGGTTACTAACCGTCACCGTAATGGGTATGTGGCTCGCAAACGCTAAAGACATCAATATTCAGCAAATTCTGCACTTCAAAGAGCATTTAACCATTTTACTGATCACCGGATTGTTCATCTTCCTTGCGGCTCGAATCAGTCTGGATGATTTTGCTGCGCTAGGTAGCGGTGCGTTATTGTTGTTTGTATTTATGCAGTTAGTGTCGCGTCCGTTATCGATTTTTCTTTCAACCTTCCGCAGTAACTTGCGTCTTAAAGATAAGCTGTTTTTGTCTTGGGTTGCACCGCGCGGTATTGTTGCTGCTTCGATTTCGTCTCTTTTCGCGATCAAATTGACCGAATACGGCATTGATGAAGCGATTTTACTGGTCCCTATGACCTTCATGGTGATTATAGGAACGGTCGTGTTACAAAGTGCGACGGCACGTCCTGTAGCGCTGACGTTGGGCGTCGCAGAGCCAGCACCACGCGGCTTCTTGTTGATTGGTGCTAACCGAGTAGCAAGAGAAATAGGGCAGGCGCTGGCGCGTTATGACCGTCGCGTATTAATGACTGACTCAAACTGGGAGTACATCAGTCAGGTTCGTATGTTGGGATTGGATTACTATTACGGCAACCCTATTTCTAGTCACGCGGACGACAACTTGAACTTGATAGGAATAGGTCAAGTGGTTGCATTAACGCCCGATCAGCATTTCAACATTATGGCTTGCATGCAATTCGTCGACGAGTTTGGGGAAGATAAAGTTCACTGCTTACAAAAAGTGAAAACCAACAGCAATGGCAGCGAGAAGCACTCCGTGGCTCAGGAGTACCATGGTAAATTGCTGATGGGCGGCAATGTAAGCTATACCCAGCTAGCCAGTATGTTAAGTCGTGGTGCAGAGGTTAAACACACGAAATTGAGCGATAACTTCACGTATCAAGATTATTTAGCGCATCACAAAGGTAGTTCAGTTGTACCGCTGTTCCATGTAGAAGAAAAAGGAAAAATTCAATTCTGTGATGATCCCGAACAGTTTGAACCAACGACGACAAGCACTGTTGTGTCGCTAATTCTGTCGGACAGCGTAAAGTAAACTACAGAGCAATGTGATCCATTTGCATCATGGGTATCGTACGCTGATTATCTCAATTTGAAGAGAAACTTGCCGGCTTGTTTAAAACGGAAAGCGAGTTTCTTTTCTTATAATGTCAGGGGCAGTCGAGATTCATTACTCGTTTCGGAAAAGTAATCCGGCAAATTCACAAAATTCGCATTGACGTTACTGATAAGGATCGCAATACTGCGCGACTGTTTTACTTTAGGGTGACATTATGGCTCCGCAAACTAACCGAAAAGATTTACACCTAGATGCTGTTTTACATCATGATATGAGCATGAAGCATAAAACGGCGGGTTTTGAGTCTGTCGAGTTTGAACACTGTGCGCTGCCAGAATGTGACTTTCACGCGATCGATTTATCGACAGAGTTTCTTGGTCATCAATTAGCGCTACCATTTTTGATTAGCTCGATGACTGGCGGAGCAAAAGACGCAGAAACGATCAATTGTCGTTTGGCTGAAGCCGCAAGTGAATTAGGTATTGCCATGGGTGTCGGCTCGCAACGGATTAGCTTAGAAGAAAGTCAGCATTCGGGCTTGGGTAAAACCATTCGTGAGTTGGCGAAAGAAGTACCGTTGTATTCCAATCTTGGAGCCGCTCAATTGCTCGATAAAGGTAAACTCGATAATGCGCAACGTGCGGTAGAGGCGATTCAAGCAGATGCCTTGTTTGTGCACGTTAATCCAATGCAGGAAGCGTTTCAGAAAAATGGCGACCACAATTGGGTTGGTGTTTTCCAGGCAATTGAGATGCTTAAATCTCGCGTGAAGGTTCCTATCATTATCAAAGAAGTCGGTTTTGGTATTAGCGGACACGTTGCGCAGCGATTAATTGATGCTGGTGTGGATGCAATTGACGTTGCGGGCGCGGGTGGTACAAGCTGGAGTGCGGTTGAAGGGTATTGCCAAGATAATCCGAGAATGCAGCGTGCAGCCGAGCTTTTCCGCGATTGGGGTGTCCCTACAGCAACATGTTTGGCTCAAATCCGCGCACTGCATCCTACATTACCCTTGATCGCCTCGGGAGGTGTTCATAACGGACTTGAAGCGGCGAAAGCCATTCATTTGGGTGCTAATCTCATTGGGCAAGCTGGTGCGGTATTAAAAGCTGCGACGATCAGCACGCAGTCTGTCGTCGATCACTTTGAACAAATGGCATTAGAGCTGCGTTTAGCGTGCTTTGGTACTGGCTCTTTTAAGGTTGGTGAGCTAACAAAAGCGCGCTGCCTATAGCTTTTAGAATGGCGCGCTTTACACAGTGTCGCTCAATAATTTTTCGGTGTCTTAACACGTAGACTGATAATTTCGTTATAGTTGATACAAAAGTCACTTCAGCTAGTGACGCCTTTATTCAGACACTTGAATGGGCATGTGTTGAAGAGATTGAGTTTAATTTTACTATTGTTTGCAACTGGAACCTTAAATTTATGAAAAAACTAGTCATGCTGATGTTGGCGGCTTCTGCTTTGACCGCTTGTAGTGATGAAGTGGGCACTGAAGGCTGGTGTAACGACATGCGCGATAAGCCAAAAACAGAATGGACAGCAGACAACGCGGTAGACTTTGCAAAGCATTGTGTTCTGCAAGATGGTGTCGGCAGCGAGCAATGGTGTGAAAACCTGAAAGATAAGCCGAAAGGTGACTGGACTGCAAACGAAGCGACCAGCTTTACTAAACACTGCATTTTTTAAGCACAGCGGAAAGCGCCTTTTCTGAGGCGACATTCTGTGAGGGAAACACCAAGCGTTATTGCTTGGTGTTTTTGTATCTAAAATAGCTCGATTTTTCACGTGTCGAGCGCACTTCCCTCTGAATGGAATGTTTTACATTTTCGTTTCATTTTTGAAAACCTGTATTGCCTGTCTTTAATTTTTCGTATTGCAATGGCATGGTGTCGAGATAGCCATCTAATTCAATTAGATTCATAACAAAAAGGAATTCAAATGGAAGTACTAAAAGGCTCATGTCTGTGCGGCAAGGTAAAGTTGGAAGTGGCAGATGAATTTAAGTACATGGGAAATTGCCATTGCTCTGAATGCCGCAAGTTCACAGGTTCTGACTATTCATCTGCCGGTGGTATTGCGTTGGATAAACTGCTTATTATCCAAGGGAAAGAAGATATTCAAACTTATCAGAAAAGCGAAAATACCATGCTATGCTTTTGTCGCCACTGCGGATCGAGCCTGTATTCGAAAAAGAACAATGGGATCGTCAATATTCGCCTTGGTATCTTGGATGACACACCTTCTCACAAGCCTGATTTCCATATTTTTGTCGCATCGAAAGCGCCATGGATCGAGATATCGGACAACCTGACTCAATTTGATGCAGGGCCCAGATAGTAGAGTTGTTGTAGATAAGTATTTAGAAACAGAGCGCGTTACAATACGCTTGCGACACGCTCTGTGCTTTTACTTTGTATATTAGAACGGAGACGACTATTTGGCGTCTTGTAGTTCTTCTAAGCCACCTGCATTGTGCAGATTCGTAAAGCCTTGTGATTGTAAGTATTGATACGCTTTGCCAGAGCGGTTACCACTGCGACAGTACAACACGATAGCTTGATCTTTATCGACGTCTTGAAAATGTTTATCAAGTTCAGATAAAGGGAAGTTGACGGCATTATCCAAATGCCCTTCAGAAAACTCTTGCGGCGTGCGCACATCGACAATCATCGCGCCCTTGTCAATCAATTGCCACCCTTGTTCAGCGCGTTCAGAAGCCGACACGTTGGGTGAGAGGAAGCTCACGCACAACGTTGCAAGAAATAGAGATACGGCCTTTTTCATTGTTTGATTATCCTTTTTAAGAGTACGTAACCACTCTAGATTTGATTGAGCACATTTTCCATCATAAAGAGATGCTAAGTGGTTGTGAATGCGATAATTCGATAGAAAACTTTATTTAATTTAATAAAAAATTTTTATCAAATTTACCTCTTGAACTCTCATTTTTCGACCTTATTATTTTCATCGAAAGCGAGCTGTCGACTCGCAAATCCATCTTGATGTTTATTTTGTCTTTTATTTTTGGTTCCAAGTAGGAGGCACTTAAAAATGAAAATTCGTCCTTTAAATGACAAGCTAATTGTTGAAAGACAAGAGGTGGAAAATAAATCTGAAGGGGGAATCGTTTTAACTTCTCAGTCGGTGAAAAAATCAAACCGCGGGAAAGTCATTGCTGTTGGTTTAGGTAAACGTCTTGAAAATGGCGAACGCGCTGCGATGGAAGTCAAAGTGGGCGACCAAATCATTTTCAATGACGGTTACGGCGTGAAAACCGAGAAAATTGACGGCGCAGAATACTTAATTCTGTCCGAATCTGATGTGTTAGCAATCGTTGAGTAATTATTTTTGTAGTAGTTTTTTGAGGAGATAACCATGGCTGCAAAAGACGTATTATTTGCTAATGACGCACGTCAAAAAATGCTGAAAGGTGTGAACTTACTGGCGGACGCAGTAAAAGTGACACTAGGCCCGAAAGGCCGCAACGTTGTGCTTGATAAATCTTACGGCGCGCCAACCATCACCAAAGATGGCGTGTCTGTAGCGAAAGAAATCGAACTGAAAGATAAGTTCGAAAACATGGGCGCACAAATGGTGAAACAAGTGGCGTCCAAAGCGAATGATGAAGCGGGTGACGGTACAACGACGGCTACCGTACTGGCGCAATCTTTCATCAATGAAGGTCTTAAAGCGGTAGCCTCTGGCATGAACCCAATGGACCTAAAACGTGGTATCGACAAAGCCACTGAAGCGGCGGTTGAGAAACTACGTGAAATGTCTAAGCCATGCAGCGACAAAGAATCCATCACCCAAGTGGGTAGCATTTCTGCAAACAGCGATCGCGCGATCGGTGAAATCATTGCAGAAGCGATGGAGAAAGTGGGTCGCAATGGCGTGATTACGGTTGAAGAAGGCCAAGGTCTAAACAACGAATTGTCTGTGGTTGAAGGTATGCAATTTGACCGCGGTTACTTGTCGCCATACTTCATCACTAACCAAGAAAATGGCAGCGTAGAGCTAGACAACCCTTACATCCTATTGGTGGACAAAAAAGTCAGCAGCATCCGCGAGCTATTGCCTGTACTAGAAGAAGTGGCGAAATCTTCTCGCTCGCTATTGATCATTGCTGAAGACATCGAAGGTGAAGCGCTAGCGACATTGGTTGTGAACAACATGCGCGGCATCGTGCGTGCGACCGCGGTGAAAGCGCCTGGCTTTGGTGACAACCGTAAAGCGATGATGGAAGACATTGCGGTACTAACTGCTGGTACGGTCATCTCTGAAGAAATCGGCCTAGAGCTCGAAAAAGCAACGTTAGAGCAACTAGGTAGTGCGAAGAAAGTGACCATCACCAAAGACACAACAACCATTGTGGGTGGCGCAGCAGAAGCAAGCGCGATTGCTGATCGTGTGGCTTCGATTGAAAAACAAATCGAAACAACCACCTCTCAATACGATAAAGACAAGCTTCAACAACGTGTTGCGAAGCTTTCTGGCGGCGTAGCGGTGATCAAGATCGGCGCTGCAACCGAAGTTGAGATGAAAGAGAAGAAAGATCGCGTGGACGATGCACTACACGCTACTCGCGCAGCGGTTGAAGAAGGTATTGTTGCTGGTGGTGGTGTTGCCCTAACTAAGATCGCGAAAGAATTGGCGGATCTAAAAGGCGACAATGATGACCAAAACGTGGGTATCCGAGTTGCGCTACGTGCAATGGAAGAGCCTCTTCGTCAAATCGCAACTAACGCAGGTGACGAAGCTTCTGTTGTGGCGAACGCTGTCAAAGCTGGTGATGCCGATTACGGTTACAACGCTGCAACAGGTGAATACGGCAACATGATCGAAATGGGCATCTTGGACCCTGCGAAAGTAACACGTTCAGCGCTTCAATTCGCAGCGTCTGTTGCTGGCTTGATGATCACCACTGAAGCGATGATCACCAACCACGTTGAAGACAAAGAACTTGATATCTAACGTCATCAACCGTTAGTGATTAAGTAAGCGTTAAAATAACAATAACATTGCAAAACCTAAGCGGGCTCGCTTGAGCCCGCTAATCAGTCATTTGAGGTAAGTGTTATGACCCGTTTACCTGCGTTTTCTTTCTCAATATCTGAGCCGGGCGGTAATGAAGCTTCGTCAACGTGGCCGACTGCTATTCACTTCCCCCTCGTTCCAGCTGGGCCAGAGTTTTCGATCGAAAATGCTCTGCCTAAACGTCCGACAGTGACGATATTCACTATCGATCTGTCTCAGTTATTTAAAGGGGACGCTCGGGTCATCCATTAACTGTATCGAAACAGCCAGCGCACGTTGGCTGTTTTTTTCTAATTTAAAGTATTGAAAATGTAGATTTTTAATTGATTACTGCCACTTGTTCAATGATCAATTTGAATTGGGATAATCGGACCGCAAGCGTACTACACCTTTAAGCCCAGCATCGCGCCGAAAATGATCAATCCCGCCCCACATGCTTGATTGAGTCGATGCTTAATCTTCAACAAGAAAGCTTGTAGCTGGGATGACGTGAATAAAACAGCAACGATAGAAAACCAAATACCATGCAGCGCAATCATACAAATCCCGTAAAAAAAGGCGATGTGTTGCTGATTAGAGTCGGGAGAAATCACTTGGCTAAAAATACTCAGAAAAAACAGCATCGTCTTGGGATTGAGTAAATTACACAGAAATCCCTGCATGAAAAATCGCCACATTGAATACTCGCTCTGTTGAATGGTTTCTGAGTTTGACGCAGGCTGCGAGGAGAATATTCCTTTAATCCCAAGGTAGACAAGATAAGCGGCCCCAAGATAGCGCACGAGATTAAACAACCATTCATTTTGTGAAATTAAGTAACTGATCCCCAGCATGGAGTAAGCGATGTGGATGCTGATCGCCATGCTGATACCAATCGCACTGTACACGCCTGCTTTTCGTCCTTGATTTAAGCTATTTCTTAATACCAAAACAAAGTCTGCGCCAGGGCTAATAACAATAAGCACACCTAATAACGCAAGAGTTACAAATTCCATATCGATTTCCTGTTTGAATGATGGTAGCGGAATTGTAGGCGTCTTTATTACTGACTATAATCGAAAAATATTCCCATATTGGTGAGAAAAACTCACAGATGCGTCACCTGAAATCTTTTTATGTCTTCCACGTTGCGGCGAGTTCTTCAAGCTACACTGAAGCGGCTGACAAACTGAACATTACCCACGGAGCCGTGAGTAAGCAGATCAAGCAACTTGAGCAATATCTGTCTCAACCTTTGTTCTTCAAAGAGGGCAGGAAAGTCGTGTTGACGGCAGAAGGCGAATTACTCAAGACATACACAGAAACGGCATTCCAAACGCTAGAAACAGGCGTGAATACGCTTATGCAAGAGAAGCATCAGCATCTTGAAGTGTCTTGTGAACCGACATTAACCATGCGCTGGTTGATGCCAAGGTTGGCCGCGTTTAATGATGAACACCGTGCTGATGTTCGTTTGTCGACGGCTGGTGGCCCGGTAACATTAGGATCAACTGGGCTTTCGATGGCGATTCGTCGAGACGATTTTGCGCAGCATCACGATTATGACAAAACCATTCTTGTGGAAGAGTGGGTGGGGCCGGTATTTTCTCCTGAGTATTGGCAATCCATTAAAGACAATTTGAAAGCAGCTCGATTGTTGAATAGCCAAACCAGACCGAATGCTTGGGCGGATTGGCAGCAATCAACACGTTGTGAAACTTTCAACGGCAACACTCAGCAATCATTCGCGCATTTTTATTTTTGCATACAAGCAGCGGTGGACGGCTTAGGCGTCGCAATGGGATCGTATCCTTTTGTCATGGACGATATTAAGCGTGGTAATTTGGTCGCACCATTTGGGTTTTCTCCATCAAGTTGCAATTACGTTTTATTGAGTCAAGATAAAAAGCGTACAGAACTCGAACATAAATTTATCACGTGGTTACAAACGCAAATGGCAGAGTGTGTGCCACTGTCATCACAGCAGATTACGCAAGGCGAATAGAAGGCATAGAGCGAGATTACGTCAGTCAGTTTTATGGAAAAAGGCTTAGGAAATTGGAAATGGAAAACCTCAATATTGTTGAAATCAAATCATTTGTTCCGGCGAAAGATTACGCGCTATCAAAACGCTTTTATGAGGCGATTGGCTTTGAAATGGCATCGGACTTCGGTGATGTAGCATACTTCTCTCAAGGTAGCTGCGCGTTTCTTTTACAGAATTTTTATGAGCCAGAACACGGCAATAACTTCATGATGCACTTGCTCGTAGAAGACGCAGAAAGCTGGCATCAGCACTTATCCAAAGTGGGTCATGAAGAATTTGGTTCGCGTTTGACTGAGCTGGTCGAGCAACCTTGGGGCATGCGCGAATGTTGTTTGTTTGACCCTAGCGGCGTTTTATGGCGAATTGGTCAGAACATGAATACTGACTAACGCCAGTCTTATTTTCACCACATCTACGCGCAGGTATTGAGATCTCGATATCTGCGCGTTTTCTTTTTTACTTAGCCTTGCCAACGTTTGTAGCGCACTCACGCCTTTTTCGAGGTGGTGTGCGATGGGCTAACGCCAAAAAACTCCTCAAGCAGCATGGCTTTGAGTTCTGCTCTGACTTCTGCGCCACCGATTAACGCCAAAAGTGCGAGCCCTCCTGGAATAAGGATGACCATTAATATCGGTCTTAAAATATACGAAAAGCAGAAGATGGTCGGGAAGAAAATCAATCCTTGGCCTAGTTTGTTTAATACGTACATGAGCGATTCCTTTTGTTTTTATATAAAATGAGCATGCTCAATTTTATAAATGAGCGTGCTCAATTTGTCAATCTCAACCACGCAAGGTATGATCCTTTCAGGCTCATTAAGCAGACACATCAATGACGAAGCGACAACAAACCAGAGATAAAATTCTAAAAGCCGCATGGGCATCTTTTGCTCAAAATGGCTATGACATGACGACCACAAGGCAGATAGCGAGAGAAGCAGGAGTAGCCGATGGCACAGTGTTTAGCCATTTCCCGACTAAACTGTCGATTTTGCGCGAAGGGATGCTGGCGCAACTGCAACAGATCAGCCAAGAAACGCTAGTCAGTGTGGAAGGTAAAACCGATATCGACATTGGTTTGGCGCTGACGGAGAAATACTATCGCTACTATTTTGCGAACGTTGAACTGAGCCGAGCTTTGTTGAAAGAGGTGATTTGGGATTTGGATTATTATCAGTCGTTTAACCAAGCTTTGTTTCAATCTGTAAACGGAAGCTCCGTCCTTGAGGGAAAAATACCGCTGATTTTTGACTGCTATTTTATGACGTTAATCTCGCACTTGAGCCGTGCAGAACCGGATGTTGAAGCGGCACTTGAAGAGCTTCATGCTAAGTTTCAGCAAATCATTGCGACTG
Organism: Vibrio sp. 1727; assembly: GCF_033344415.1. NCBI lineage: Bacteria > Pseudomonadati > Pseudomonadota > Gammaproteobacteria > Vibrionales > Vibrionaceae > Vibrio > Vibrio sp. 1727. Next base: position 244,366 of record NZ_JAWPOT010000003.1, on the reverse strand, counting down.
CATAACATGGCCCCAACGCAGGATCTGAAAGAATATACTGCCTGTCATTTTATTTGGTGGGCTCCCATTTTCTCGTTTCAGTTGGCGTCTCACCAAATAGCCGCTTGTAGCTTTGACTGAACTGCCCGAGATGGAAAAAACCAAAGTCAAAAGCGATTTCTGCAATTGTTCGATTATCTTCAGGGCTTTGTAGCACTCTACGTACTTGATTCAGGCGCATTCGATGTATGAACTGCTTTGGGGAAGTATTACAGCAATGTTCAAAGGTGTACTGTAGTGTGCGACGACTGACGTGTACTGCGTCACACAGTTCACTGACGGTTATCGGTGTACGGTAGTCTAGATCCTGTAGCTGTTGTTTTATACGGTGCATCACGTGTTGACGATGAGAGATTGATATCGGATGGCTCGTGTGCAGTGAACTGAGTGAGAACAACTCCAGCACAATATCTTTTAAGATTGCTTGATGTGTGGTTTCAGACCATCTTGGCTCGGCGGAACCAAGTAACGTGCCTAAGTAGTATTTAAGTTGTTGAATGTGTTTTTCCGTCAAACCCGTTAAGTGTAATGTGTTGTTTTGGATACTCCCAAGCTCAAGTTGATTTTCTATGATGTGAACGAAGTTTTTGTCGAGCACTATTCCATAGATAGAAAACTGCTCCGGTGTCATTAACTCAAAATCAGCGCCACCTTGCCTAAGCAAAAGTTGGCTTGAATTAAACTGACTGTGATTTAGGTGTAGCGGCTTATTTTCCGCACTCAAACCCAACCAAATACCTCCCTCTTCAACCCTGCATTGCTGTCTTAGCGAGCGGTTACTGTCTTCACGAAACACATGGAAATTGGGAAATCGTCGTTCTCGAATTTGACCTAAAAATCGACCATCGCTGAGTTGGTCATATTCCTGTTGCCAGTTTATCAGACTCGCAGCTTGTTGGTTTGCATCCTTAGTGTGATGGATGCACAGCATTGGTGCAGTTTGGGGCATTTGGTTACTCATCCTTGTGATGCTCATTCCTTTTTTGTGAGTCATGTTGGATCAGTATTTACATAACTCATTGTTTATTATTGGTTTATAAATGTTGCCAGTTTTTGATAACGCTACGGAACACATTTGGCAATACTTTCTTAAAGCTTATTGATAGTTCAGCAAAAAGCGAACCAAATAGTGAAGAGGAAGAGCAATGACGGCAACTTATCGTCGGCAACAAGGAAGTAAAGTCTATACCTTTAAGTCATTAGCTGACTTGATGGCGAAAGCGACACCGGAGCGCTCAGGCGATGCGTTAGCCGGGGTTTGTGCTCAGTCAGCGGCAGAACGTGTAGTCGCACAAATGGCGCTGTCTGAGTTACCACTTAAAACGTTTCTTAACGAGGCGGTTATTCCATACGAAAGCGACGATATCACTCGCCTAATTATCGATACGCATGACCTTGAAGCCTTTAAGCCGATTGAGCACTTGACGGTCGGAGATTTTCGAAATTGGCTGCTGAGTGAAGAAGCCGATGGTGAAACGTTGGCTAAAATTCGTCAAGGTTTAACACCAGAAATGGTGGCCGCAGTCAGTAAGATTATGCGCAACCAGGATTTGATTCTCGTTGCTAAAAAATGCCAAGTTGTCACGGCTTTTCGGAATACGATTGGTTTGCCGAGTCGCCTGTCTACTCGCTTACAGCCGAATCATCCCACTGATTCTCTCAACGGTATCGCAGCGACCATTTTTGATGGTCTGATGTACGGAAATGGCGATGCGGTTATCGGTATCAATCCGGCAACAGATAATGTACCTCAAGCTATTAAGTTAATGAACTTAATGGATGAGGTGATTCAACACTATCAAATACCGACTCAGTCTTGTGTGTTAACTCATGTCACGAACACGATCGAAGCCATTGAAATGGGTGCACCAGTCGATCTCGTTTTTCAGTCGATAGGCGGCACGCAAGGGACGAATGATACCTTCGGAATCGACTTGTCGATTTTGAAAGAGGCCCATGAAGCCGCGTTGTCTTTGAATCGAGGTAGCGTAGGAAACAATGTGATGTATTTTGAGACCGGACAAGGTACAGCGCTGTCTGCGAATGCGTTTCATGGGGTCGATCAGCAGACTTGTGAAGCCCGCGCTTATGCTGTCGCGAAACAGTTCGATCCTTTGTTGGTTAATACTGTCGTTGGGTTTATTGGCCCTGAGTATCTGTTTGATGGCAAACAGATCATTCGTGCTGGGCTTGAAGATCATTTCTGTGGGAAGTTGCTTGGTTTACCTATGGGTTGCGATATCTGTTACACCAATCATGCCTATGCCGATCAGAATGACATGGATAACTTGCTGACACTATTAGGTGTGGCCGAGTGCTCGTTCATCATGGGTATTCCAGGGTCTGATGACATCATGCTCAACTATCAAACTACCTCATTTCACGATGCCCTTTACGCAAGAAAAGTACTCGGTTTGAAGCCAGCACCAGAGTTTGAACAATGGTTAATGGAGATGCAGATTTTCGAGAGCGTGCAAGACGTTCGGTTAAGTGAGCAAATCTCTCGCTCGTTTTCGGGAGCAATTAACCAACTGAATAAGGGGTATTCTCATGGGTAAAGTAATCACCATTGCTCAGTCCCCACAAGATGAGTCTGAAGTTGTCACACATAACCCTTGGGGCAAGTTACGCGACTTCACCTCTGCTCGGATCGCTCTGGGTCGCAGCGGGAACAGTGTACCAACCAACGAGTTACTCTCATTTCAGCTGGATCACGCCCAAGCTATGGATGCAGTGCATTGCAGTTTGAATATTGAGTCTCTCGTTGCTGGTTTGTCGGACTCTTACTCGATTCTTGAAAATACCTTAGAACCTCCAGTGGTAGTGAGCAGTCAAGTGAGTGACCGGCTTATGTACCTGCAAAGGCCCGATTTAGGAAGGCTGCTTGATGAATCTTCTTGGCAAACGCTCAACTTGATAGCAAATGAGCATAACACTGACATTGATCTTGCGATTGTTATTGCTGATGGACTTTCTTCCGTCGCAATTCAAAACCATGCCGTGCCTGTTGTTACTCGATTGATTTCTCTTTTAAGCGCTGATGATGAACATCAATGGAAATTCGCACCTATCACAATCGTAAAGCAAGGAAGAGTAGCGGTAGGGGATGATGTTGGTGAATGTTTTAACGCCAAGGCCGTGCTGGTTTTAATTGGAGAGAGACCCGGTCTAACTTCTCCGGATAGCATGGGTATGTATCTCACTTGGGGGGCTAAACGAGGCTCTAAAGATTCCCAAAGAAACTGCATTTCCAATGTGCGCCCTCAGGGGCTCAACTATGACGATGCCTGTGAACGCGCATTTTACTTGCTCAAGGAGGCTCGAAAATTACAACTGTCAGGAGTGAACCTGAAAGATCGCTCCGATATCAATGAGCCAAGTGGCGCAAGCGTTGAAGATAAACACAGCGACAACTTTTTAATTTCATCAAAGTAGAAGGATTTACTATGTCTAAACATCAGGAGTACTTGGCCAAAAGGCAGCTAAAAAGAGGCACCGCAGGTTGGATTTTACTTGCTGGCTTAGGTGTCTCGTATGTTATATCTGGTGACTTTGCCGGTTGGAACTTTGGCATCGCTCAAGCAGGATGGGGAGGATTTCTTATTGCTGCTATCGCGATGGCAATAATGTATTTCACGCTAGTATTGTCTTTAGCTGAAATGTCTGCGGCGATTCCTGCTGCGGGTGGTGGTTACAGCTTCGCAAGACAGGCGATGGGGCCGACAGGTGGCTTTTTCACTGGCTTATCAGTTTTGATTGAATATGCGCTCGCACCTGCTGCGATAGTAATTTTTATTGGCTCAGCAGTGAATGAATTGGTTGGTATTGATGGCCCTGTTGTTTACGCACTTTTCTACGCCGTCTTTATCGCTATTCATATGGCAGGGGTAGGCGAAGCTCTCAAAGTAATGATGGTCATCAGCGGTTTGGCTGTGCTAGCTATTCTAATTACTGCTGCTGTGCTTATTGGTCATTTTGATGTTAACAACTTATTCGATATTGCTCCGGCGACGGCTCAGGCAACAGAAATCTTGCCGTTTGGGTGGTATGGCGTATGGGCTGCGTTGCCATTTGCAATGTGGTTGTTTCTTGCGGTTGAAGGTGTGCCTTTAGCGGCAGAGGAGGCAAAAAATCCGGCAAAAGATGTTCCCAAAGGCATCATTGGTGCGATGCTGTTTTTATTGCTAACCGCAACTATCGTAGTCGTCCTTTTGGCTGGTGCGGTTGGCTCAAAGGTCATAGGCGATAGCGCGGTGCCATTAGTTGACGCCCTAAAGCTTACGGGCAATTCAACGGTAGCAATGGCCGTGAACTTACTTGGATTGGCTGGCCTTATCGCTTCTTTCTTTTCAATCATTTATGGTTACAGTCGCTTGGTGTTTGCGCTTTCCCGCGCGGGTTATTTACCGCAAACTTTGTCATTAACCAGTGACAAAAAAGTGCCTTCTCGTGCGCTTTTGGTTCCGGGCGTTTTTGGGTTCTTGGTTTCACTTACGGGTGAGGGGGACTTAATCTTGGCGATGGCTGTTGTCGGTGCGACTGTATCGTACGCATTAATGTCCTTGAGCCATATTTTATTGCGAATTAAACAGCCGGAATTAACTCGTCCATATAAAACGCCTGGTGGGATAATTACGTCGAGTATTTCTCTGGTGCTTTCTTTGATCGCAATGACAGGTGTTTATGCTTTTGATCCCTCAGCCTTTTTCATGACAATGGGATTGTTTCTTATCGGTGGTGTTTATTATGGGTTATACAGCCGCAACAAACTGGTGGCAGCAACCGCCGAGGAAGAGTTTGCCATGCTGTCTGTAGCAGAGCTAGAGCTTGAATCAGATGTCGTACGATAGTCACTTTGATTCTTGTTATTCAGCATATTAAGGGAGCCATAGGCTCCCTTTGTCATTTCTATCAAAAGTGCATAGCGCACAAATGCATCACTTTAACTTTATAAGCGGTTAATCATGTGAAAGTCTAGTCTGGATAACGATGGCGAAGATCCATCACAGGTAAAGGTTAAGTTTTCAAGGAAAGAGCATGATAAACAAGGTATTTAATACACTTTTGGGAACAGAGTTACCGATTATTCAAGCGCCAATGGCTGGTGTGCAAGACAGCCAAATGACCATAGCCGTCAGTAATGTTGGCGGGCTTGGCTCGTTACCTTGTGGAATGCTGAACAAAGACGCCATCGTAAAAGAACTTCAACTTATCAAGCAGGCAACTAACCGACCGTTTAACCTCAATTTCTTTTGCCATGAAATGCCGGAGTATGACGCCAACAAGCACGAAAAGTGGCAAAAAACGCTGCAACCGTATTTTTCCGAGGTTGATGCAACCGTTCAGGCTCAGCCAAACGCTCCGACAAGGATGCCTTTCAATCATGCTATTGCTGACGCGATTGAACCATTTGCACCGCCAGTGATCAGTTTCCACTTTGGTTTGCCAGACGATGATCTGTTAGCTCGAATTAGAGGGTGGGGAGGGAAGATCCTTTCGTCAGCGACCACGGTGGACGAAGCACTTTGGCTAGAAGCAAAAGGCGTTGACGGTATTATCGCCCAAGGCTTGGAGGCTGGTGGACACCGAGGTATGTTTTTATCGGATGATTTAACTACTCAATTAAGTTTGATGGCGTTATTACCACAAATCGCCAAACGGGTGAATTTGCCTGTTATTGCTGCAGGCGGAATCGCTGATAGAAGTGGGGTGGAAGCCGCGTTGAGATTAGGAGCGAGTGCCGTTCAAGTTGGCAGCGCCTATTTGTTGTGCGATGAGGCGAAAACATCGTCTTTACATCGATATGCCATTGCCAGTGAACGCGCTCAACATACCGCTTTGACCAATGTTTTCTCGGGCCGACCAGCGAGAGGCATTGTGAATCGCGCGATGTCGGAGCTAGGCTACATCAGTGAGTTTGCGCCGAAATTCCCATACGCCTCCATTGAAATGGCTCAACTTAGAGCGCTTATGGAAAAGCAAAACCGAGATGAATTCACACCGTTGTGGTGCGGACAAAACTCGTCGGGTTGTAAGGAAATATCGGCGGCAGAAATGACATTGTCATTAGTGGAAGGCATCGATTTAAACTGATATGCATCTTGCCTTTTAAAGCGATGCTGACTGAATGGTTACGAGTTATCCCTGTATTTATGTAGTAAATCTAATGGGATGTGGCAGTAATCATTCGGAAAGTTTGTGAGTCTGTCTTGGTGCTCATCATCACTTGACACATAATTTGTGAGTGGCAGTACTTCTACGGCGATCTTGTCGGCGTCCGGTCGTACTGCGATACACGCTTTCGCCATGGTGAGATGCTGTTCGTTTTGGCTATAAACACCAGTACGGTACTTCTCACCTACGTCTTCACCTTGCTTGTTAACGCTGTAAGGGTCGATTATCTCAAACAAATACCCCATTAAAGTTTCAACCGAAACTTGCTCAGGGTCGAACTGGGTTTTCACGCACTCTGCGTAGCCATCGTATTCGGATTGAGTGTTATCCGTTGTGCCATTTGCTCGCCCGGCTTCTGTGTTGATTACGCCCGGAAGGTGGCGCATAAATTCTTGCACGCCCCAAAGGCAACCGCCTGCGAAGTAAATTTCTTCCATTACTTTTATCCTAGTCTTTACCGTTGTTGGGATGTAGGGAGTTAACCCCTCTTCTTCCATCCCATTTTCGTTGCCCTATTATCTGTTGATGGGAGCGATATTCGCAAGGTACAGCTTGGCTAATCAGACCACGCGTTTTTTCCTTTTTACTTTCAAGTTCTTTTCATATGAAACATCAGGTGAGTATACTGTAAGCTCATCAATAAGGAGCGAACCTGTGAACCCAAGACAAAATGAAATCCTGCAATTAGTGAACGACCGTAAACGCGTTCAAGTCACAGAGCTTTCTGACATCATTGGCGTGTCGGGTGTGACCATCAGACAGGATTTGAACTTTCTGGAGCAGCAGGGCTACCTAAAGCGCGTTCACGGCGCAGCTACCGCGTTGCAAAGTGATGACATTGATGCCCGCCTAGAAGTACGTTTCGATATTAAACAATCGCTCGCAAACCAAGCTGCGGATTTGGTCGCACCTAATGAGACAGTGCTGATTGAAGGAGGCAGTGCCAATGCGTTGTTGGCTCGGACATTGGCTGAGCGCGGCGATGTGACCATTATTACGCCATCGGCGTATATCGCCCATCTCATCCGTAACACTTCTGCCAACATTATCTTGCTTGGTGGCGTGTATCAGCACCAAGGCGAGAGCTTGGTCGGACCGCTGACTAAGTTGTGTATTGAGAACATTCATTTCAGCACGGCCTTCTTGGGTATTGACGGCTTCCATCAAGACACTGGCTTTACTAGCCGCGACATGATGCGCGCTGAGATCGCAGAAACCATCATTGCGAAAAAAAGGCGCAATATTGTTCTAACGGATTCTAGTAAATTTGGGCAAATTTATCCCTCATCAATTGGTAAGACTGACGAAATATCAGTGCTGCTGACTGACAAAGCCGCTCCGAAAAGCGACCTTGAACAAATCAAAAAGCGAGGTGTGGAAGTTATATTAGGCTGATTAAGCCACGCTTCGTTTTCGCTTCGCGAGCATTGCTGTTGGGGAGAAACCGGTGACTAGCATAGTGCCGCTAAGCACTAGAATTGTTCCTATGATGGTGTTAGAGCCGACGGGCTCATCTAGCACCAAGTAGCCCCATAAGATACCAAAAACAGGAACAAGAAAAGTGACAGTCAGTGCTGACGCTGGGCCGATATCAGAAACTAAGCGGAAATAGAGCAAATAAGCGAACCCTGTGCATACAACGCCGAGCGTGACAACAGAGCTCCATTCGAAATGACTTGGTTCTGCACGCATTGGTAAGAATGGTAGCAGCGGCAGTACCCAAATAACCGCCGCCCACATGCTGCCGTGAGCATTGTCAAAAGCTGGTACTTGTGGCGCATTTTTAGTGTAGTTGGTAGCAATGCCATAGCTGAAAGAAGCCATCAAACTGGCGGCAATAGGGAGCATGGCTTCTTCACCTATGGTTGAAGTATCTAAGCCGACCAAGACTGCAACGCCTCCAATGCCTATTAGCATACCGAGAACAGGTTTTGCTGTGAGTGGGCTGCGGTACCAAGCAAAGCCAACTAGTGCTCCCCATATTGGGGCGGTTGAGTTCAATATTGCTAAAGTTGATGCATTCAGGGTCTGGGCTGCGTACGCAAAGAGTAAAAATGGAACTGCGCTATTGAATAAGCCAATAATAAAGAAGTGTTTAGTATGCGCAGTTAACGTGAGTTTCTTCTTCAAATATACGGCGATCAATAACAAAGCGACGGCGGCAAATGTAACTCGAAATTCGATTAAGTAAGCTGGCCCGAATGTGTTGGCGGCGACTCGCATAAACAGAAACGAGCCACCCCAAATAGCAGCGAGGCAGAGTAAGCGAAAAAAACTGACGGCAGTCATTTGACATCCTTGGTCGAGGTCTAGCGCCTCATCGATTAATTGTTGCGCTAACAGTGAATTAAACCAAGGATGAGGTCAACCAGAAATGTAATGCCAGTTCCGGATCTGGCTAGCTTGGACTCACGTTGATGGTGTGTTGTTGATGTGTGATGACTTAATGGCTCTCTGACCATACTGCGAATTCATTTCCACTCGGTTCAGTGAAGTGGAATCGACAGCCGCCGGGGAATTCGAAAATAGGGCGGATAATTTTTCCACCATGCTGCTCTACTTTTGTCTGAGTGGCCTGAATGTCTGAGCTATAAAATACTAAAAGTGCGCCACCATTTGCGGTTTGGTTTATAAACTCAGATTTGAAGAATCCGCCATCCAATCCTTGTCCTGAAAATGCAGAATATTCTGGACCATAATCGGTAAAGCTCCAGTCAAAAGCACGCTCAAAAAATTGTTTGGTCGCACTGACATTAGTGGAACCAAATTCAACGTAATTCAATTTTTCATGTTGATGCATGGTGAAATCCTTCTCGGTTACTATCGTTTCTAGGCGAACTTTTCTACGATGATGTCGTCCGCTTTTTCGACAAATAATGCGCCATTATCTCTGAGCTCTGTCAGCACATTCTCTACATTATCAGGCAGCACCGCACGAGTTGAAGCAAGATTAACTACCACATTGTAGCCAAGTTCCAGCGCTTGCATGACGGATTTTTTCACACAAAAGTCTAAGGCAAGGCCACCGATAACTAAGGTATCAATCCCGTTGAACTTTAGAAATTCATGCGCGCCTGTCGTTTTGGTGTCGGCAATATCATGGAAAAAAATACCGTAAGGGTGCGCGTCAGGATCCATACCTTTATTAACTTGAAAATCGTAGTCCAACACGGGTGGTAAGCCATCTAGCAGCTCAGAACCTGTTGTGCCAAGCACACAGTGACGGTTCCACTTTATATCCACATTCGGTAAACCAACGGGCTCAAGCATATTGGCTGGCGATTCTGCATCCCATTTTGCTTTCGGTGGGTGCAAGTCACGACTGACCAGCTTTAATCGGCCTTTGGCATGATTGTTCAAAAGCTCCGGTACGATTTCCAACGCACCTGCAACGGGCAGTTCATTTGGACATAACTCACTAAAGCCTTTCTCTGGATCAACGTCGATCACTGCTGTAGTTTGATAGTTTACTCGAACAGTCATGGCAGACTCCTTGTCTGTCTGATTGTCTGCGTTTATCCACGCAAACAGTTTTGAAAAAAGGTTACTTCGTCGCTAGTCAGCGTATATACCATTGCGGGTTTTCCACCTTTGCCTTTGTTGGTTGAAGCGACTTTATTAGTGGGTTTTAGTACGCCTGAATCTATCAAGCGGCGCTTAATCGTCATTCGGCTGATATCAATACCAAACTCTTGATAAGCAGAAATGATGTCCGCAACCAAAAACTCTTTGTCTAATGCAAACAAAAGAACCGATGTGTATTCAATGGATGCACGAAGCTTTTGCCACGCTTTTTCAATGGTTTTTTGATGATCAAATGCGAGGGTTTCTTCTCCATTGAGAATAGCCTGTAGCGAAAACCATTTAAGTTGGCATTCCGGTACACCTGCATTATTTATTTGCTCTACATTGTTACGATCAACTAAGGCGTAGTGCGTAATGTTTAAGCTCCAGTCTTCTGGATCGCGCTTTGGATCACCGTCGATAAACGCTTCGCTAAAATGGCGAGGGTAGGTATGGATTTTCTCACGGCAAATTCGGCGACGCGCCGCTTCAAAGTTTTCATCGGCCGGGCGTCCGCCTTCACTGGTTAAGTCTTTATCAAAGACAAATCCGCCCGGTAGTGCCCAGACTCCATGGTATGGCCGATTTGGATTTGAACGTTTAATCAACAACACTTCCAATCCCTTATCGGCACAGCCAGATAGCCTGAATGGAATAATGTCGACAGATACGATCATGGTTGGGTCCTAATATTGATTTGTAAGTAATCTAGCGCATAACAAGTGGTCAATCAATGGGTAAGTAACGAGTTGTTAGAAACGTCTTTGGTAGTGTTAGTAATACGGTTTGAGCATAAATTTACGGATGACTCTGACTTATTCACAATGCTTGCTCGAATTCTAGACAAAAAAACCTTATAAAAATGAGTGGTTAGTAACAAAAGTTGACAAACTATAGATGGGTGTTTATTGTTTACGCAAATTAGTTAGTAACAAAAAGTTATATACCCAGGAAGGGCATGTAGAAGGGCACCTAATGACCACCAAACTATTTTCTTCCCGCATCATTCAAAGCGCTTTGGATTTCGATGTCTACAAAGTCAATATGATGAGCGCTGTAACAGCGCTTTACCCTGATGCGATGGTGTCATATAAGTTTATCGTGCGCAGTGAGGAAGACCTCTCTGAGCTTTTGCCCGAGGTAAAAGCCGAAGTCCTTAAACTGCAAGATATTCAATTTACGCAAGAAGAAATTGAATATATTAAGCGTGTCGCGCCTTACCTGAACCCTGACTTTGTTGATGCACTGCGCCATTTCCGTTTCAACCCACAAAGTGATGTCTCTTTCCATAATAAAGCCATGGCTGATGGCTCAAGCCAGTTAAGAATTACCATTAACGGTTTGTGGCGAGATACCATCTTGTACGAAACGATCATCATGAGCATCGTGTCTGAAGTTCGTAGCCGTCAGCGTTGGTCAGATATCCCTGTTGTGCAATTTACCACTGTTTTAGAAGAGAAAGTTCGGCACCTAAAGTCGGAACTAAAACGTCGTAACATCACTAACTTTAAATTTTCTGACATGTCGACGCGTCGACGTTTTTCCTTCCAAGCTCAGCGCACTATGCTGGAATATTTGTGCCAGGAAGTGCCGGAATGTTTGACAGGAACAAGCAACTATCACTTAGCAAAAGAGCTAAACTTGACGCCTATCGGCACCGTTGCTCATGAATGGTTTATGGGACACCAAGCTCTGGTGAATGTGCGAGATTCGCAAAAAGTGGCGTTGCAACGTTGGCAAAAAATGTTTAATGGTGCACTAGGCATTGCGTTAACCGATACGATTGGTATCGATGCTTTCCTTAAAGACTTTGATGAAGAACTAAGTAACGCGTACTTCGGTGTACGTCACGATAGTGGTTGCCCTTATAGCTGGGGTGAAAAAATGATTGCACACTACCAGTCACTGAATATAGACCCATTAACAAAAACACTGGTGTTTACCGACGGACTTAACTTCGAACAAGCGTTAGATATTTGCGAGTATTTCCAAGGACGTATTCAGGTGAGTTTTGGTATCGGTACTTTTCTTGCCAATGATATGGGTGATTATGTCAATAAAGATGGTGAAGCCTACCAGCCACTTTCTATCGTGATAAAAATGGTCACGTGCAATGGTTCACCGGTCGCCAAAATCAGTGACGAACCTGAGAAAGCCATGTGTGAAGATATCTTCTTTTTGATGAATCTCAAGCGCCGCTTTGAACAACCTCTTGATTTAAATGAGTGTCGTAAAATGATTGATCGTTTAGAAACTGAAGGTCAAAATTATCTCATCGACGCGTAGGCGTTATCCTCTCTCCATGATAAGCACCCTCTATCGTTACGACAAATTTATATAGGTAAACGTGGAGGGTGATTTCGTTATAGTAATATACAGAAGTAACCAGATACAGCGCAGGAAAGCACTCAAAAGTTGATGTGTTATCTGCCTTTGATTGGTGTAAATCGATACGTTACAGCATCGTGGACGGTGTATCTCATCCGACACTAAACTCAGTCTAATCACGTAGTTTATTCCCACGTACCATGAGCTCACTCGGGTATAGACGTCTATCTGCTTTTATGACTTTGGGCTTCACGTAGTTGCTTGAATCAGGAGTCAAAATGAACCTAGTAGTACATTTGCAAAAGAAAGCGATCCGAAAATATGGCTATGAGATGGCCACTCGCCAAGCATGGAAGTGTGGTATCAAGGCAAATCTTGTAAAGCGCGTGATTGGCCTTTTTAAAGGACAAATTGTTTGTGTGGTTGAAGGTTGCCGAGCAGAGTTTTCTTCTCCTCTTAATAACCCCCTTCACGAAGATGACAAGCAGGGGCGATATGTGTTTGTTGGCGGTGTATGCTGGGAACCAAATAACATTATAGCGCCTGGTTTCCCTGATTTTATGTTTATGCACGTGCGTAATCTAAGCCACCGCCATAAGTATTTAACGGATGACGAACTATTTTTGAGCTTGGCTTAAAAATAAATCTCATAGACTAGTCCAGCCCAATCATAATCAGTAGTGATACAGTTTTAGCTCTGTTGACATTCTGCTGAGTGTTTCTTGACGTACCTCTTATAAAACAGTGTTTCTTTACTTGTTAATAACAAAGGGTTTGTTTTCGTCTGATGTGATTTCCCTTTTGCGATTTACCATAACGCTCATCAAAGCAAACCATACTGGGATGTAAATCATGAATATGAAATCTATCGCAATTGCAACGGCAGTTGTTGCTGTACTAGCAGGCTGTAAAGACAAAACGCCACCAGCTCCAACTCAAGCAAACATTACTTTGGTTGAAGCGGTGACTGAAACGGTGAAAAAGCCGCACCAAGTATGTAAAGACGTGGTAGTAACCGAGCAAGTTACCCCTGCGGATGACAATAAAATTATTGGTACGGTTGGTGGCGCAGCAGCTGGAGCTGCGCTGGGCAACCAAATCGGTGGTGGCTCAGGTAAAGTGATTGCAACTGCAGCTGGTACGATTGCTGGTGCACTGACAGGTCGTAAGATCCAGGAGAATGTGCAAAAAGGTGATGTAGTAACAACGACGAAAAAACAGTGTCATACAGAATATACGACATCTGATAAAGTAGTGGGTTACGACGTCACTTACGAAGTTTCAGGTGCACCAACGACGGTTCGTTTGGCGAGCAAACCAGCGACAAAAACGTTCCCAATTCAAGATGGTAACGTTGTTCTACCACAATAGTTAGCGACTTAACCGAAGCGATTAACAAGCCCTTTTATCTTTGAGATGAAAGGGCTTTTTCACATACGCGGCGTTTTCATCTGTTTTCCTATTGGAATGTGCGGCCAGAAATACCCGTTAATTTCCGCGTTCGATACAATCACTTTTCTAAAAGTACGAACGGAAAAAACATGGAAGATTTTTACCTGACCGAGCACGGTCTGGCTGGTTATTTCGAAGCTCAATGGTTCGACAAGTTCATTGAGGATCAACAGATTGAGATGATAACCAGTCGCTCAAAACAAGTCCCACTTTCTTTTTTGTCATCACCTCACTGCTCCCAAGTTGCTGATTTTATTGCGCAGGCGGTAATCGAAAGCAGCGTTCAGCCGTATTCCCTACTTGAGGTTGGGGCGGCGCTGGGAAGAAATTATTATGAGTTAGTGCAACGCTTACCTAACCTTAAAGAAGCGACGCTTGTGGAGCCTTCAAATAGGTTAATGGATGGCTTGAAGCAACTGTTAATAGAAGAACAACGCGTCGAGCTTACTTACCTTCACGATGTGAACACCTTAAACACTTTAGAGGTTGAGAATAGAGATATCGTACAGAAATGTGCTCATGTTGATTTGACGCTAATTAACCAGCCTTTTGAGCTCGATACTCTCCAATCTCGCTTTGATTTAGTCGTATGTTTAAATGTGATTGATCAATGTGAGTCGCCACTTAGCGTGATCAATGCTCTAAAAAAAACCACCAAGGTGGGTGGGCTGATCGTTGTCTCTTGCACTTATCAGTGGAACGCGAAACACATCAAAAATAAAGAAGAGGCGGTTGATGATATCAAAGAATACTTTGCTGAAGGCTGGCGTCTAGTGTCGGAAGCCGAGCATGAATATCGCATCCGGTTTAATGATCGCTTTGCAAGGCAGTTTTTATCTCACGTAGTCGCTTACGTAAAAACCGATTAGAGCCACATAAAAAAACCGAGCACTTACGGCTCGGTTTTTTAGTCTTTGGGTTAGAGCACAACTTTAAGTAACGTGCGCTTCTTGTTGCTCTTGCAACTTTTTCTTGCGACGCTCTCGTTTAGAAAGCCAAACCAGAGGCACAACAATCATAATGGTTCCTATTGCCATAAATATGTCTGGCACTTCTCCAAACCAAATCAATCCCACAAACACGGCACCAATTAAGCCACTGTATTCAGCGCTGGCAATTTTGTTGCTATCGATCGAGCGGTAAGCGATGACACATGTTGCTGCATAAATCATGATGAACAAACTTGAGCCAGCAGCAACAGGGAAAGCACTCCAGTCCCAAGGTTCTGCTTCGATCAGAACAAGCAAGAAGGCTACTGGAATACCTGCCAAGTTTGTCATCAATAACGTTTGCATCACAGACTGATTTTTTGGCAGTTTTCGAATGAGCAAGTTATTGATTGCTAAAGTAATTGCAACAACTAAAGCTGAAATGGCTGCCCAATCGATTTGGTCTGGACGAATGATGACCAATACACCGGCAAAGCCCATTATCGCTGCGGCGACCGATTGCTTAGACAACTGTTCTCCAAAAAAGATTGCTGCAAGCGGCAACATGATCAATGGCGCGGCGTAAAAGATCGCGTTCGCAGTTGCGAGCGGTAAAGATGAGATCGCCAAAACCATGAATATTGCACCAAGTAACCATACGTGAGCGCGAACAGCATGCCACTTAAACCCTTCAAGAAAAGGCGCATTTTTTGTTAGCAGGTAGACTGGCAGCAGGAAAAGCACCGCTGATATTTGTCGGAAAAAGACAAATTGAAAAATAGGCACTTCATTTCCGACACTTTTAATTAAAGAGTCCGAAAGCACCGCAATGAGATTTCCAACAATTAATAGCAGCATCGCTGCTCCGACCGATGTAACTTTCACTTTTTCCTCTCCTCTTTCTTTGCCAAAGAGTAGGTGATGTCATAGGATGAAGTGAAGTGATATTTATTAGTTTAAGTATGAGATTTTTAGATAATGAAATTGCCACCACTCAGAGCGGTTCACTGTTTTGAATCTGTTGCCAGAAACTCTAGCTTTTCGCTTGCTGCTGAAGAACTCAATGTGACGCAAAGTGCCGTTAGCCACCAGATACGATTATTAGAAGATTACTTGGGTGAATCATTATTTATCCGCCAAGGCAGAAAGCTCTCTTTGTCCGATACGGGCACCCGCTATTTAGAGGATATTAGCCCAGCAATTAGCTCAATTGCGATGGCCAGCCAAAAGGTGCGAGAAGGGGACAAAGGCAGCATACGGTTGGCGATTTATAGCTCGCTCGCCGTAAAGTGGCTTATTCCGCGTTTGTCTGATTTTAAGCGCCTACATCCAGAAATCGATCTGACACTCAATATGGTCGTTGGTGATCCTGAACAGACAGACAGCGTTGGCGATTGTTTTATCACGGTAGAGAAGCCAAAGCGAAACTACATGTCGGTAAAGTTATACGCGGAGACGTTGTATCCGGTCTGCAGCCATAAAATTTGGAAAGAGTTGCAAGATCAACCGATTCCAGAAGCGCTTTGGCGATACCCTATTTTGTCGACAGACTCAATTTATCGAGAGAGAGGAAAAGATTGGGCAGAGTGGTGCAGAGCGGGCGGTTACACCTTGCCGAAAGATGTCGATGTTCAACATTTTAGTCATATGTTGTTGGCAATAGAGGCGGCGCGTTATGACCAAGGCATCGCATTTGCGAATGATTTTATGCTCAATGAAAGAGATAAAGCGCACGATTTGGTGTACATCCCTTCTCATGGATTGGAAACCGGAGACAGCTTTTATTTTATTCATAAAAAGAGTCGAGCCAAGCAAGCGGAAATCATCAAGCTCACTAACTGGTTGAAGCAGCAATGCTTGTGAAATGACTAAATTGTCAAAATTAAGAAAGAAAGTGGCAAAGTTGTGTCTAAATATTTCATGTTTTATTGAGTTTTTATTCATTAACATCCACTTGGTTTTGAAACCAAGTGAAATGGACAGCATGGCATGCTTAAGGATGGGCAAAACACAACCTCAATAATTAACAGGCAGTGAAATACAATGTTTAAAAAAACATGGCTAATGACAGCCCTTCTAGCAACATGTTCTGTTGCAAACGCAGCTCCTTACGTTGGTGCATCTGTAGGTCAAGCATCGTTTGGTGATGTTAATGGCTCTATCAATGGTGGTGGTACTAACGCTAGCACTAAACTTAAACTTGAAGATGACTCAAGCCTTTCAGGCAAAGTATTCGGTGGTTACAAATTCAACGAATACATTTCTCTAGAAGCAGCCATTGGTGGCTACGATGCTTTAGACGGCAAAGTTGTTACTGTTGGTGATATGAAGTATCTATCGATTCAGCCAAAAGCGACTCTACCGATTGGCGATCGTTTCAACCTTTTTGCTAAAGCTGGTCTTTCTTACTTCAATGCTGAATTCAAAATTAGCAACTCTGTGATTGACGGTAGCGCAGGCCATACCACCATTTCTGACAGCACTGTAACAGGCATGTACGGTTTAGGTGCAAAGTTCGCTATTACTGAAAACTTTGCTCTACAAGTTGAATGGGAATACATGATGCCTGAGCTAGACATTGCGAAATTTGGCAATGAAAAAGTAACGGTTGATGCAGACATCAATGTATTCTCTGTAGGTATGAGCTACCGTTTCTAAGTATACTTATTCAAGTTACCTCTTGGCTTAGTAAACGTTTTTGACTTCTGTTGGTCGAGCTGAGTCCAAGCTTTGAATTTGTTTAGATATAGCACAGGAAGTTTAGTTGCTAAGCGTCCTGTGCTATTTTTTTGCTTTGGAATAACTCTTAGGAATCTTTGTGAACGATGTCAATCTTAGGTATCTGGATCTACTGTTAAAGCACTTTGAACCTCACCAGTATCACCTTGTTACGCTTTCTGAGCTAGAAGCGGTGATTTGCACGTCGAGGCGCAATGTTTCTATTGTGATGAAAAAGCTTGCCACTTACGATTGGGTCGATTGGCAACCTGCGATTGGCCGAAGTAACGCTAGCCGTCTCAGTATTAATATTTCCCTCCAACAAGCGATGACCGAGTTTTTGGTTGAGGAGCTTGGCAGAGGAAGAATGAACTCAATAACGAAACTTATTGATTGGTTCGGTCAAACCGCGGTTAGAGCACTAACCATCGCTTCTGAAAAAGTGAATCGATTGAATGAATCAAATAACGCTATTTTGATTTCTTCTTACCCTTGGGTATCCAAAATCGACCCTGCGAATACTTACCGTCACACTGAATTACACGTCGCGAAAAGCGTTTATGACGTATTGCTGACCCAAAATTCCAATGGTGGTATCGAGCCATCGTTAGCACATGAATGGAAAATGGAAGGCAAGGTAATGACGTTATGGTTGCGGCCAGGCATATATCGCCATGATGGCGAGCCCCTTAACATACAGGATGTGGTTTGGAGTATAGAAAGACTCAGGGAGATAAAAGGACCAGTTCACGAGCTCTGGCAATGCATTGATAGCGTGGTTGCAGAAACATCTAACTGCTTAAAAATCATATTGAAGCATCCGAACAAGTTGTTTCCATACATGCTAGCAACTCCTCATGCGTCTATTCTGTGTCGAGATGTCGTCTCTTTCGGTTCTAGTTATTCCTACCACATAGGGACTGGGCCATTTAAAATCAGCGGCTGGAACCAGGAGAGTATGACTCTTGAAGCGCACAAAGAGTATTTTTCAGCACGCGCATTGTTAGATCAAATAACGCTGTCTCATGGTGATGTTAAAACCTTAAATATGTTGAGCTTTAACCAAAGCTCCGATCACGTTGAAGTGGAAAAAATTAGCGCATTTTCATATCTGACCTACCGCGAACGTGCGGAATCCCAACTCACAAAAGAAACTTGGTATCAACTCGCTGATTACATCCATGTGCAAAAGCGAATTTATGATGCGCCAAGTGCCGTTGACAGCATTCAGTTAGAGACTCACGAGCAAGATTTATCAATAACAGATGGTGTTGTGATACCTAAACTGAAAGGTAAAGTGGTATTAGCTGAACCTGTCTGGACGATACCGAGTTTAATTCGTCATTCCGAATGGTTGCACAGTGTGATTCGTGCAACGGGATTGGAGTTGGAGATCGTCGTTATTGATGACATTAGTTTTCCTGAGGTAGTGTCTCACCAAGCAGATTTGCTCTTCATTGAGGAAGTCATGGAAGCACCATTTGAATATGGCATCTTCGAATGGCTGTCGATAGCAACTGGACTGCGTTTTAGTTTTGATCAAAGCCAGATGTTAAGGCACAGAGAAAAGGTTCGCAGGGCGATGGCAGATGATCACTCGCTACAGTCTTTATTAAACCTAGAGAAAGCGCTGCGCGATCAGTACCTATATTTGCCTTTGTTTGTTGGCTACGAAGAAGTGACAAAAACACAGCAAGTGCGAGGTGTGCAGGTGAAGAATACAGGCTATAGCGATTTACATAGGTTATGGATTGCTCATTCACACTAGAGTCTGTGTTCAAGATTAAGCAAATGTCCAACGCATAAAGCCATCGAAATGATGGCTTTATAAGGGCGTATCGGATTAGAAGTTGTACGACACACTTGCGCCAACAACCCATTGGTTTGCACTATCAACGATAGATGAGTCGCTGATACCGCTGCCTAGGCGCGTGTATTGTGTCATTTGGCTTACTTGCCAGTTGTCGTTGATTGGCATAACAAGTTTGTAGCCCACACCATAGCTTACCGTTGAATCACCTTTGTATGCTTTGCGGTTTGCGTTTGCTTCGCGTTGTTTTACACCAAAGTAGTAATCTACGTAGTCTTCACTTTGATAAGTTAGGTTAGCAAAAGGAACAAAATCAACACTACCGAATTTCATGATGTGGAAGTAAGTCGCGCCCGCTAAGTAACCTTTGTAAGCGCCACTGATATCGTGCTGAAGGTACGTAGAAATGACGTTGTTTTGATCCAGTGTAAAGTCTGCGTTTAAACCTAGATCGACGGCGAAGCGGCGTTTATCTGTGCCTTTCAGGCTTTTCGCTGTATCATCGTCGCGCATTACACCGCTACCTACAAGGTAGGTACTCATGTTGATTAACTCATTGGTGTTACCGAAGAAGCGGTAGTTAATGCCACTTAGGTCGGCATTAAAGTCGTCACCATGGTAACCACCGTTGAGAATTGGTGCTGTATTATGCTTTTGATCTTTGAAAAGATCGCTGCCTTGAGCCACACCAGCTTCTACGTTCCAACCGCCTTCGTTGTTGTAGATGTTACCGTTACGAATGTAAGTATCGCCAGCGAAAGCTGAGCCAGCAGCTGTCAGAGTAAGTAGTGCAATTAATGTTTTTTTCATCATTTTTCCGAGTTGTTCTGTTTTGTTTTGAACACTGTACAAAATAACGTTGTAAGCATCTATCGGCAAAGCGTATGGAAATGTAATGAACAATCAGGGTAAGAAGCAGAATGTTGCTTCAGAATAGAAAGGTTGCTGGAATAGCTTTCGTTAAAATAACGAAAAATCCGAGCTGGGGTGGCTCGGATTTGGGGTATTTATCAGGTATTGATACTAACTTCTTACTGTTTCGTTAAGTTGTATAGTGGTGCTAGGTCACCCGTTACTTTTTCGCCATTCATGTCTAGCTTCATAAGTACGTTTTCACCAACAAAGTATTGGTTTGGTGCATCTTCATTTGTCAACGTTACGATGCTGCCATTTGCGTCCCAAGTGAATTGACCTTCAGATTTTGATTGACCGTCTTCTTTGCCTTGGTAGCTTTCTTCAAGTACGTAAGTGCCATCTTGATTTAGTGTGATGGTCATATCGATACCAGCACAATCCGCGCAAGGTAGTGTTCCTTTGTAGGTGCCGTTCCAGTCCAGAGCACTTTGTGCGTTGTGTTCAGAGTCTACAAAAGTCTCTTCAGTAATTACTTGTTCTTCTTCTACTGGTAACGTGTCAATTGTCTCAGTCGTAACGTCTGCACTGGTGGTGACTTCAGTTTCCGTTGCCTGAGGTACTTCAACTGCGCTTGTTTCGGCAGGTTTCTCATCTTGACAGCCTGCAAGAATGATTACCGCGCCTGTTAGTGCCAACATTGTCTTTTTCATTTTATCCCTCTTTAAATCAAGATTTTGTATGAGAGTAATAGTAGACATTTATCGAGGATTTGCGTCATCAAAAAGCAATAGAATGATCTAACTATGTCAATAAAACCGGATATGAGCATGAAATTGTCAGGAAAATCAGAACAATGTAAATGTTGCTTTGGGTATCAAGCTTGAGCCCACAGATAAATATCTAAAAAGGGGAGTGGGAGTGAGTTAATTGATAACAGCCCACATTGTTGTGAGCTGTATTATCAACATCATCTAAGAAACGTTATTGAAGCTTGAGCGTGAAGTGCCTCGTTTTGTGCTTCGTTGATCAGAAAACAGCTCCGCAATAACCTGACGATTTAATTCGCCTTTCAAATGGCCGTGCTCATCGATGACGGGCAGTGAATGTTCACACGACATGACTTCAGTCAGCACTTGCTCAATGGCTAAATGTGGAGAGATGATAGGCACCTCTTCATAGATATCATCACGCCAATCTGATATATGAGTTAACTTCGCTGCGTTTAGCAATCCTTGCTGTGTTATCACGCCTTGATAGCCTGCATTGGTCTCATGGTAGGCATAATCACGTTTAACACGTTTCATTTCACTCAGCGCATCTTCAATGGTTTCAGCGCGAACACAGTATGAAGGTGGCTGCATCAGCGTTTCGACTGTCAGTGCTCGCGCTCTATTGACGTCTTTTACAAAGGCTTCAACGTACTCATCGGCAGGATGCAGTAAAATTTCGTCTGGTGAGCCTTGTTGGACAAGTTCACCGTCTTTAAGAATCGCGATGCGATCGCCAAGTCGAAGCGCTTCATCTAAATCATGAGTAATGAAAATAATGGTTTTGTGCAGCTTCTGTTGCAGCTCTACCAGCTGATCTTGCATTTCGCTCCGAATCAGAGGGTCCAATGCCGAGAAAGCCTCGTCCATCAACAGTATTTCGGCGTCGGTAGCCAGTGCCCGTGCAAGGCCCACACGCTGTTGCTGTCCACCCGATAGTTGAGCAGGATACTGGTGCTCATAACCCGTCAGTCCAACGGTTTCTAACCATTCATTTGCTTTTTCTAAGCGCGCCTCTTTATTCATTCCCTGAACTTCCAAACCATATGCGATGTTGTCGATAACAGTGCGATGAGGCAGCAAGCCAAAGCGTTGGAACACCATAGACATCTTGTGACGGCGAAACTGTTCAAGCTCTTTGTTAGAAAGTTGCATGACATCCACCCCTTCTACCAAGATCTGCCCCATGGTTGGATCGATTAATCGATTGAAGTGGCGAATCATGGTGGATTTTCCAGAACCGGATAATCCCATAATGACAAAAATTTCACCCTTTTGAATTTGCAGGTTGATGTCTTTTAGTCCGACCGTGTGGCCCGTTTCCGCTAAAACCTGCTCTTTACTATGTCCCAACTTAACGCGCTCAATCACGCTATTGGGTCTGGTACCGAAGATTTTATACAGACCGCTGATTTCGATAAGTGGACTAGTCATGTTTTGAGTCTCCTAAATGAGCTTGAGTGCGTTTCGCATACGCTTGTGAAGCACGATCAAAAAGGATTGCTAGGGCGACAATTGCTAAACCATTGAGAAGACCAAGAGTGAAATATTGATTGGTAATAGACTTTAGAACAGGCTGACCTAAACCTTTTACCCCAATCATTGATGCGATGACCACCATTGACAGTGCCATCATGATCGTTTGGTTAATTCCCGCCATGATGGTTGGCATTGCAAGCGGAAGCTGAACCCCAAAAAGCCGTTGCCGAGTGCTGGCACCAAATGCGGTTGCGGCTTCCAATACTTCTTTATCAACTAGACGAATGCCCAAATTGGTTAAACGAATAACCGGTGGAATCGCGTAGATCACTACTGCGATAAGGCCAGGAATTTTCCCGATGCCCAATAACATCACAACTGGAATGAGATACACAAATGCCGGCATGGTTTGCATGACGTCGAGTAATGGTGTTACCACCGACTGAATGCGATTAGAGCGCGCCATAGCGATGCCGATAGGGATACCAAGTGCGATGGCAAGCATAGTACATACAGTGATGATACTGAGCGTACGCATAGTGTCTTCCCACATTCCAAAATAGCCAATCAGAATCAGCGAACCAAAACATGCAGCGGCCAGTTTCCAAGAGCGGCTGGCGGCATAAACGAGAGTGGTGCAGACACCTAAAATAATGAACCAAGGTGTAGAAATCAGAAGTTTTTCAAACCAGACAAGAAACGCAAGGAGCGGATCAAACAGAGACTCAATGAGTTCACCATACTCGCGAGAGAAATCTCTGTAGGCGCCGTCGAGTGTTTTGCGAATCGCCCTGAGATCAGAGGCATCCATTTCCGGGAATTCGCTGAGCCAATTTGAGTCAGACATATGTACTTCCTTTTTCTGATATACCTAAGCGCTTTCAAGAAACTTAATTTGGCAAGAAGAGTAGGGCGCCTAGGCCAAGTAATGGTCGTTCGACAGGTTCTGTATCGAAAGTATTACCCTTTAAGCTCAGGCCGATGTCGTCAAACTTCTCTTTTTCGTTCCTTAGGTATACATCCTTTTAAATAAAACAATCATTAGTGTTCAAACTAATGATTTGCTTGGATTATAGTTTTTCTTCTTCAATAAAATGAACACATTAGCGTGTATTTGTATGAAAAATCTGCGCAAACTAACGTTTTTATTATCCGGTTAATTAGAATTGATCTTTTTGTTCGTTTGTCATCAAAATTCCTAAATTATTAGATGTCTAATTAATGCTGATGTATTACGTATTTGTCGTGTTGATTTTTGCAAACTTAGTTTATTGGCATATGCTAAAAATGTTATTGGCATATGCCAGTTTAAGGCGTAATTTGACTCTGTGTTTTTGAGGGACAATGATGGCAAGACCAAAGATAGAAAGACGAATATGCGGACGTGCGGCTCACCATTGCTTTAAGCCCAATGGCATTCCATTTAATCAGTTGGAGCAAGTCGCCATATTACCAGAAGAGTTAGAAGCGCTACGTTTAGCCGACTTAGAGGGGCTTAGCCAGCAGCAAGCTGCGGAGCAGATGGGCGTTTCTAGACAAACTTTTGGTAACACAGTAAAAAGTGCAAGATTGAAAGTCGCAAAAAGTTTAGTTGAAGGTCATGCATTAGTTTTTCCGAATGAGGAGTCAAACTTATGATTTATGCTATTCCTAATGATGGTGAGCGGGTGGCAAACCACTTTGTAAAAGCACCATACATTGCTATTTATTCTGATACTGACGGTATGCTAAAAAACTTAGCGAACATTGCTTCTATGCCACAAGCGGGTTGTAATGCGAAGTCTCAGTTGATTCAGTCTCTACAAGGGTACAACGTGGATGCTGTTCTTGTGCGAAATATCGGTGAACGTGTATTGGCAAAGCTACTTAGCAGTGGCACGCCAGTATTTAGGCTGTCTACTCGTAGTTCCTTGGAAGATGTGCTTGCGGTTCCAAGAGAGCCTTTGATTGAGCCCTCTCAAGGACGCCCATCAAACAATCATAAGAAAAGTGTTCACAAACAAAAAGGCGGCTGCGGCTCCTGTGGTTGTGGTGGCCAAAAATCAAAAACCTCCTTGTTGGCAAGACCTAAAGCGCTACTCAAAGCAACATCTAGCCCTGCTATACTTAAGCTAGAGTCGATGGCTAATAAGGCAGGTTAATATGGTTTGGTTATTTACCTTTCTTGGTTTTCTCGCAATCATTTTGTTGATGTCACTTGGTGTCATTTTTCATAACAAGCGTATTCAAGGAAGTTGCGGCGGTTTAAACAACGTCGGTGTTGATAAAGTATGCAACTGCGAAACCTCATGCGCAGAACCTGAAAGGCGTTTACATCAAATCTCAGAGCCTAACTCATCACCTGAGCACTAAGGCTTTTGGCCCATTGCGGCAAGGTTTGCCGAAACCAGTCCAAATACTTGCTGGTCTGCGGATTCTCTCTGGAGACCAGTATGTTGACTACCTCGACAACGATCCACGCTTTTGCTAGTCCGATATCGCGCGCCAATGCTGTTGTTTCACCTTTCTCTGCGCACTTTATATACTTGCCTGCTACGTTCAAGTAATCATCAAATGTGCCCATGCCCTCGATGAGCGGCGCTAAATCTATCGCGACATGCCCTGTAGAGAAGCGCTCCCAGTCGAACAGCACCAGCTCGCCATTTCTACGCTGTCCCCAGTTTCCAGCATTCGAGTCTCCGGAGATCAAGTTCTGCCTATCAAAAAGGTGCGCCGCTCGTTGTTGTAGTTGGTGGAAGAACTGTTCTGTCTCTGAGCCCAGTTTAAGTGTAGTGAGTGCTTGTTGAGTCGCTTGTGGTGTCCACTGGTGGCGGTGATAAACACCATCTGATGTTGGTGGAAGTCGGTGCAGTTTGACGAGCTGTTCAATGACTCGAGGATCTTCAAGTAAGAATGCTTGCTCGACTGCGTGGGGAACGTATTCAATGTGCAGAACGTTTTTCTGGTCGTCGAGTTGAATCAAGCGCGGTACGTGTATTCCAAGCGCGTTAAACTGCTCGGCATAGCGTTGATAAAACGCCACTTCTATTTGAGTAGGGTTACGTTTTTCTATTACTTGAACGCCATCTTTTTCGATGAGAAAAACTTTGGCACTGCCCATTTGATTGAGTTCTTGTTGCGACACCGGACTTCCTGTCTTCATGTAGAGAAATCTCACCTTAATCGCTGTACTCACGTTTGCCAATAGCCACGACAAAGTGCCTCAAAAATATTAAATGCAACTGTTTAAATATGATTTTGCTGTGAGTGTCTAAATTTTACACAGTCTCGCCTGTACTCCGATAAATTCGTTCTACGCTTACTATTCGTCTTAATAAAGGAGAACCAAAATGGCTGTAATGAAGCAGGATATTCCAAATCGTGTAACGGTTTACCATGACAATATCGATCAAGAACAAGAGCTGAAAAATGCGATGCTGCCAGAGAAACCGCGCTACTTTAACGGTGCTCCGACTTACAAAGCGAACAGCATCGAAGAGTTTGAAAGCAAAATCAGTCAGATAGGTTTGTCTCTCGATAAATAATTTTTCTTTTACCTAAAAGCGCCCTCAAAATGAGGGCGCTTTTTTGTTTATGTGATTGATTTGAATCTTAGGGAATTAACCTTGTTGTGCACTGCCTTGGCAGACCTGTTTTTGCACTGCTGGTGGCGCGGGCTCGTAATGGCTTAAAGTCATACTAAAACTGCCTTCACCACCCGTGATGGAGCGCAATCGACGAGCGTAATCTTGCAGCTCATTTACTGGTGACTTGGCTCTGAGTAAAGTGAAGCTGCTGTCTATTGGCTCGGAGCCTTCGATTAAGCCTCGGTTTCCAGATAAATCACCAGAAACATCGCCAACATTCGCGGTTGGGATGTGCAGTTCCATCTGGACAATGGGTTCTAGCACAATAGGATCTGCGTTGTTAATCGCATCTAAAAAGGCTTTCTTACCTGCGATGACAAACGCTATTTCTTTCGAATCGACGGAGTGATATTTACCGTCATAAACGGTGACTTCCACATCCTTAATTGGGTTGCCAGAAATCGCGCCTTCCTCTAACGCTTGCAAAATACCTTTTTCAACAGCAGGAATGAGCGCGGTTGGAATGGCGCCACCCACCACTTTGTTGATGAACTTAAATCCGGCACCACGTTCGAGTGGACGAACCTTCAATTGCACTTCACCAAATTGGCCTGCACCGCCACTTTGTTTTTTGTGTCGATAATGCCCTTCGGCAGGTTTGGTGATGGTTTCAAAGTATTCGACGCTTGGTTGGCAGGTTTCGACGTCCAGTTTGTACACGTTCGCCATCTTTTCTAATGCGACTTTGAGGTGAAACTCCCCTTGGCCGCTGATGATGGTTTCGTTGGTGCGAGCGCGATGTTCGATGCGCAGCGAAGGATCTTCACTGGCAATTTTATTCAGCACATCTCCTAATTTTTGCTCATCTCCACGCTTAAGAGGCTTCAAGCACAAAGAATACATGGAGTCAGGAAGGTCCAACGTTTTGAGTTGAACACCATCTTCTTCGTGAGAGTCATGAACGATTGAATCGAATTCGAGATCATCCACTTTGGCTAAAACGCAGAAGTCGCCTGCAAGCGCGCGAGGGATCTCGGTTCTATCTTTGCCCTGCAGTTGATATAAGTGCCCAACTTTAAATGCCTTGTTGCTTTCGCCAATATAAAGCTGGCTGCCCGCATTGATTTCACCCTGATACACACGTAAGTAGGCAAGTTTTCCCATATATGGGTCGACGCTGACTTTGTACACGTGTGCGACGGTGTGCTCTAAGGTTTCGCAATTTACTTTGATTTTTTTGCCGTTCTTTTCCAGTAGAGGAGGGTTACCCTCGTTTGGCATGGGCATGATCTCCGCCAAGGTGCGCAGCAGCAACTCGACGCCCGCGCCGGTTTGTGCTGAGACAAAACAGACCGGAATCACATGTCCAGTTCTCAGTGCTTCTTCAAACGGATCATGCAGTTGCTCTGCGGTGAGTTCAGAGCCTTGTTCCAGATACAGTTCCATCAGTTCTTCATCGACTTCGATGACTTGGTCAATTAAGGTCTCATGAGCTTCATCTACTGTTGCAAGTAAGGTTTCTCGTCCCAATTCTGGTTCGAAATAGCAGTCAACTACAGATTCCCCGTCAGTCGAAGGTAAGTTGATCGGCAAGCAGTGGTCACCAAAATGCTCAACGATGTTCTCCATCAATCTCTCTAACTGATTACCGTGGTTATCGAGCTTATTGATGATGATCATCTGACATTTTTGCTGCTCTTTTGCAAAGGTGAATAAGCGATCGGAAGTTTGGTTAAGCGGTGTTTGAGGGTCGATGACAAGGGCGGATGTTTCAACGGCAGGAAAAACGCTGATAGTACGGCCAAGTAACTCGTTTTGTCCCGGAGTGTCGATGATATTGAGCCGGTGTTTATTCCAGCGCAGTGCGACTGGCGTTGCTTCAATACTGTGTTGATATTGGATGGATTGAGGGTCGAAGTCGGTAACAGTATCGCCTTTTTCTACGCTGCCTAAATGGTGGGTGGCATCGCAGGTGAAGAGCAGTTTTTCTATCAGTGTGGTTTTACCGGTCCCGGTTTGACCGACAAAAGCGATATTGCGTATTTTATTGATAGGCATAAAGCCTCCTTGCAAGATGGCGTGAAAAACCTACGAATTGCTAGGAAGTGGGTTGTTATAGAAACCCACGCACTGCATTGGAGTAGGGCGGGATTACCGCCTATTCGTTTTCCACGTCATTTTCCGGATGACTCGATGCATAAGACCACCTTCTTGGACTACTGGAATCTTAGCATGCCTCAATAACCATATAATTTATGTGATTTATTTCATGATGGGGCTGATTGTTTTTTAATCGAGATCATAAACTCAGAGGTTCTGACTTTTGGAGCAAAACCTCTGGATTGTTTAGGCTATTTGGAAAAAACGATTTCGCCGTCGCGATAAACCAAGCTTGGCGTTACATCTTGTCCTAGTAACACCGGGCCATCAAGATCGACAACGCTTGCCTGAGCAGCAATAGGTAACGCGGCTCGCATCGCCAGCGACGTCCCCAACATACAACCGGACATGAGGCTAAAACCGAGTTTTTGGGCGTCGTCGGCTAATAATAGTGCTTCAGTGAGCCCGCCAGTTTTATCTAGCTTAATATTCACCATTTCATATTTGCCAACCAACTGATGCAATTGCTCTCTGGTGTGACAACTTTCATCGGCGCAAAGTGGAATGGGGTGCGGAATGCTGGCGAGTACGTTATCGCAGTCTTGTGGCAACGGTTGTTCGATCATGGTGATGTCTAGCGGTTCGAGTTGAGCAAATACCGTCGCGAGGTCGAGGCCTTGCCACGCTTCATTCGCATCTAAAACAATTTGCGCGTGCGGCGCAGCATCGCGTACTGCTGCAACGCGCTCAAGCACGTGTTCACCATCCAGTTTTACCTTAAGCAGTTTTGCGCCTTGGCTAAGATAAGCTTGTGCCTGTTTTGCCATCGCTTGCGGCGTGTCGATAGAAACCGTCATCGCCGTCACAATCGCCTCTGGTAACGTAAAGAGGTCGTGAACCTGTTGCTTGTGGCTCAAAAGCGCGTGAAGATGCCAAAGGGCGCAATCCAATGCATTTCTTGCCGCCCCCGCGGGCAATAACGATTGAAGCTGGCTTTTGAGAACCATGACATCAGCTTCGCCTTTGGCATACAAACTTTGCAGTTCATGTGCGGCGTGAGAAATCGCCTTAATCACCGATTCAACCGATTCACCATAACGAGGGTATGGCGTGCATTCACCTTGGGCGGTCATGCCTCGATGTTCAATTGTCACTCGGACTACGTGGCACTCTGTCCGACTGCCGCGAGAGATGCGAAATGGTGTCGCCATGGCAAGCGTGACAGGTTCTACATGAATTTTCATCTCACTAGTTTTCCCTAAACCACAGTTATTTTCTAAACCGTAAATGTTTCTTAAATCGTAAGGAGCCTATCTGCAACCGCATCAACGCCAAAACGTACAGGGTCGGTGACGGGCACTTGGTATTTGTCGCTCCAATCCTGGCATAACTGGGCTGCATCTTCTTCGCTGAGCGCCGAAGTGTTTAAGCAAATACCCACTAATTGAGCGTTTGGATTTGTTAGGCGAGCAGCGGCCAGATTCGCTTCTATCGTTTGTTCAATGGTTGGCAAGCTCGCATGTGGTAAGTTGCGGATGTGCGGGCGACCAATCTCATGGCACAGTATCAGAGCGTCAGCTTGTGCGCCGTGAAGTAAGCCCAAACTTACGCCAGCAAATGAAGGGTTAAACAATGAACCTTGCCCTTCGATGATGTCCCAATCGTGATCGGTGAACTCAGGGCTGATCGCTTCTACTGCGCCGGAGATAAAATCGGCAACTACAGCATCAATCGAAATGCCACTGCCTGCGATGAGAATTCCGGTTTGACCCGTTGCTTTGAACTCTGCACGACAGTTTTTACGCTTCAATGCATACTCAATGGCAAGGGCAGAGTACATTTTGCCAACGGAGCAATCTGTTCCTACAGTAAGTACTCGCTTGCCTGCACGAGCTTTGCCATTGCCGACCTTGAGCGGGGCATCATAATGGCGAACATCATACAGTTTGGTTAATCCGCGTTGTTCTAGATCGGCAAGAGGATCAAATTCCGCCAAACGTTGGTGCATGCCCGATGCAATTTCAAATCCCATCTCTGCCGCTTCAAGTAAGGTTGCTTGCCAAGCTTCGGGAATGACGCCTCCTGGATTTGCCGTGCCGAGCACCAGCGTTTTTGCTCCTTGCTGCTGCGCTTGTTGTAGTGTCATGTCGGTTAAACCAAGCGATACGGTTTCTGGCGTCAGGCGGATTTGGCCAAGACAAATCTCAGGTCGCCATTGGTATATGCCACGCGCGGTTTTTGCTGCGAGTGGATCGGTTACATCGCCAAGAAAGAGTAGGTAAGGTTGAGCAATTTGCATGATGGTTCCCTTCGTCATCGTTATTGCTCATTAATGTAGCCAGACTAATTTAGGAAACCGAATGCTTATTTGTTAGGCAGGCATAACTTCAGGTTATACCTTTAAACCATTTGTTGTTTTAGGGCGGTGATAAATTGCTTTGTCGCAATGGATTGAGGTGTGTGCTCTGCGAATAAAACAGAGACGGAGAAGGACATATTTGGCTCCAAAGCATGCACGGAAACGGCATTATCTTGGCGATATTGTTTTGCAGTCCAAGGGTCTACAATCGCGAATCCTGCTTCGTTTTTCACCAGTTCAGCCGCCGCGGAGTAGCTGCGGACGGTGATGGCATGTTGATAATGTTCGTCACGCGCCGATAAGGTTTGATGCAGCAATAAGCCCAGAGGGTCTCGGCTATCTAAACCGATAATGGGTAAATCGTGACTGATGAGTTCTTCTAAAGTGACGGTTTTTTCTGTGGGTATCGCTGCGCTTTTAGGGGCAATTAGCGCCAAGTTTTCTTTTAATAACATGTGTCCCATGATCGCTGGTGGCGTTTCTTCACCGAACGCAATGGCGACATCCAATTCATGTTTCAGTAAACCTGAGCACAGCTCATCGCGATTGGCCGTTAAGAGCTCAAAGGAGATGCTGTGCTCTTTCGACAACAACGCGACAGTCGGCGTTAACAAGTGTGCGGCCAAAACAGGCGGAGCACCAACTCGTAAATGTTGAGTTCCCTGTTTGACTTTGTTGGTCAGAGAGCGAAATTGTCCGAGTTGTTGATAGACTTTTTCAGCCTCTGGCAATAAGGCTTTGGCTTCTTGAGTTGGAACGAGACGGCCCTTTACACGCTCAAATAAAGCGAAGCTCAGTTGTTGTTCTGTATGGGCGAGAACTCGAGTGACATTAGGTTGGGAAACGTGCAGTAAGCGAGCCGCGCCTGACACCGTTCCTGCTTGCATAATGGCGTAAAAGACTTCTAATTGCCTTAAGTTCACTGCGATTTCTCTCTGCTCATGTTGGTCACCTCAGAATACCCAACCTTGCTGATAAGCGATAGAGGCAAAAGTGCTGGCGTAAAAAATAGGAAGACGATGTTGGTTGCCTTCCTATCTCGCTTTTTCAATTTCTCAACTTCTCAATTTCTATGCTTCACTTTGCTGCTGCATGAAGGGGCAGGTCGTTAAACGGCTCGACGTCTCGGCTGAGTAATCCCATCAAAATCACTGCTAATACCATGACAGCAGCTGCGATTGCAAAACCGTATTGTGTTAGTTCGTAATGACTCAATATTGCAATCAGGACGTAACTGAGAGATTGAATGGTGGTGGCAAACATGCTGATGCCGCCATCGACGCGACCTCGTTGATGAACCGCTACGGTGTGATGCATCCAGTTGACTCTCGCAATGCGATTTAGCGCGTTAAATACGCCAAACAGCGCCGTAAACAATAAGATGGTCAGCGGGCTCATCGCAAAACTCATCCCGATAAGCGCAAAAGAGACCATAACCATCGAAGCGAACATAATGTGGCTATGGGAGGAACGGCTTAGCACTTTGGTGACAATAAAGCCGGTTAGCAACGAGCCGAGGCCAAAACTGATGTTGAACCCTGCAAACCAATCGCCAGAGATGCCTTGTTCAGAAAACCAAATCGGCACCAGTTTGCTCAAATACGTCAATGCAGGATAAGAGAGGCAAGAGAGCAGAATAAAGCCATAAAATCGGGGTTCGAGACGGAATATTTGTTTGCTCTCTTTGAGTTGCGCGATGAAAGCAACGGATTTTGATGCCCTTAATTGTTGGGTATAAGGCGTCAGAATATAGAACATCGCTGCTAACGCAGAGGCGCTGGCCGCAAACAAAGCAAACTCTTTCATACCCCACATTTCAAGCAAAACAATACCCAACGCGCCAGCTCCGAGGGTTGTGGATTGCATTACAATTTCTTGCTGACCCGAAATTTTCGCATACTCATGGTGCTGATAATTTTCTTGGGTGAAAGCGTTGTTGGTCGTCCATGCAAAATTACTCGAAACCCAATACACCAATTGTGCAAAAGCCAGCAACCAGTGTGACTCGAACCCTAACCAATAAGCAATGAACACCACCAAAGCCATACCCGATTGAATCCATTGATTGAGCACGAGTAGTACTTTGCGTGAATGTCGGTCAATTAAAGTGGAAAAGAAAGGCGTTGCTAGAAAAGAAATCGCGGTGCAGCTCAGAGAAACTAAAGCGACGAATGTACCCATGTTAGGTTCGGAAAGCATGACCCATGGCAGTGCCATCATGAATAAGCCAGAGGAGATACTGTCGAAGAAGCGGCCAGCTAAGTACGGCTGAGTTTTATTTTTCATTATGTTTGCCTCTAACTCCCGATGGATTTCAAAAGGTTGATGTCCAACTGTCTTGTGTTTAACAACCAAGTCGTTCGCGCTGAACACATTATCTTGAGATCGCCGGGGTTTAGCGTTAATTAAGATGGTGCAACTTTAAAACCTCAAGTAAACTTGAGGTAAAGCATTTTTTTAACAAAATTGATACACAGGGAGTCAAGGATGGAAATCAGCGTAGGAGAAGTGGCAAAACGTTCTGGAGTGAAAGTATCTGCCCTACATTTTTACGAGCAAAAAGGACTGATTTCGAGTTGGAGAAATCAAGGTAATCAGCGTCGCTACCATCGCAGTGTGTTGCGCCGTGTTGCGGTGATCAAAGCAGCGCAGCAAGTTGGGTTGTCGTTAGAAGAAATTAAACATGCGTTAGATGAACTGCCGAAACACCAAGCCCCTAACAAAGCGCAATGGGAAGAAATGGCAAGCCATTGGCATGAACAGTTAGAACAAAAGATTCAAAAACTTAAAGCGTTGCAAAACGATTTAGGCGGATGCATTGGCTGCGGGTGCTTGTCGTTAGAAACCTGCGCACTGCGAAACCCAGAAGATGTATTAGGGAAAGACCACTCGGGGTCGAACTTAACGTTAGAAGAAGAGTAGCGATTATCTCTATTCTTTGTCGAAACTGTCGACTACGATCGCGCCCATCGAAGCAGGCATTGTGATGACGATAACGCGCTTTATCGCAACCAAAGGCTCATTCATGAGTGGCAGCTTATCAAGACAGAAAAGAACTAACGCTACCACAACGGCCGCAATGAGGTACGCGATAACCACACGAAAAATAAAGATGGATACGCGATTCTTGATGTGGCTTTGAAACACGCTTTGATACGCGAAAAAACTGAGGAAAATGACAGAAAGACTTAACAGCATGAGCAAGTTTGCCATTGGTAGGCTCTCACCCAATCGCCACGCCTCCTCCGAAAATGAGATCGGGACTGCTAGGGCAAAAGCACCAACCAATACTTGGCTAGCGTCTTCTAGATTAAAGTGGCTGCTCATGCTGTTTATTCCATTATTCGCTTGCTAGATGTAAGAGCTTTTCAAAACGCTCATTACCGTGCAGCAATTCGAGGTCTCGTTCTTCGGCAAGTAAATCACGAATGGATGGGCTGTATTCAATTGCGCGTTCCAAGTCTTCAATAGCTTGCTCTTCGATACCAAGGCGAGAGTATGCACACGCGCGTTGATACAGTGCAGGGCCGTTGGTGTAATCGACTTCAAGTACGCGGTTACAAATGCTAAGTGCCCAATGGTATTCGTTGATTTCCATCGCTGCGTCGGCTTTGTAAGTCAACGCTTCTAAATCACCTGGACGAATTAATAAGATTTCATCATAGATTTCAATACGTTGTTCTGGAGTTTGAGAGCTTTGTGCACGTAGCCATAAGTTATGGATCTCGTTGATTTTCTCAATCTCTTTGTTGTTTTCACTGATAATGCGAGTTTTGCGTTTTAAATCTCGCTCAAGGGCGACAAACTTTTTCTCGTATTCTTGGGCGATCTTCTCCAATCGTTTATCAGCCATCTCTTTGGTGTTGTGTTTAAACTCGCGCAGAGATTGCCATCCGACAAAGGCAATCAGCGATGCGACACCAGCAATGATGTAGAAGAAGTATGTAACGGTCACGTTGGCATAGTTCAACGATTTATCTGCGACCGTTAGCTCGCGATCGGTGATCTCTGTGATCATTCGCTTTTCTAGGCTTTGATAGTCCTGACGTAGCGCTTTTAGTTCATCTAAAATATAGCGTTCCATTAATGGTCTATCTAACAGATCCGATTCTGAATACTTTTCCTCCGATGCCATTGTTGGCAAGGCAAGTATCAGCGAGAAAAAAATACCAATAAATAAGCGCATATAACGTCCTTTCACGAGAAGAGTACAGATAGACCATGCAACAATAGCAAATAGCACAAACGTTTAGCAAAGTTATTACAAAAGAAATAACAGTCGTCTACGTAGAAGTCATATTCTTGTTGTTTTTCAGTTTGTTCCTGGTGGTTATTTGTTGTGATATCTTTTATCCTCCTTGCGAATTTATGATTAATGGAGTGAGCATGGACGCGCGAGCTAAGGATTACTTAGAACAATTCCTAGAATTATTATCACCAGAACAAAGGGAAGCTGTACCATCAGTCAGTGCTGACTATTATTGTGCCGACGAATACAACGCGAATGTATGCGCAGATTTGGTTCGTATTGGACAGAAAACTGCATCGTGCAGTTTGGAGCTTTGGTATCGAGAACATGGTGAAACCATGCCCCAAGTCGGTCATTTACAAGTAGTGACGAATTGGGATGGGGACCCGGTTTGCGTGATACGAATTACTGACGTAAGTACATGCAAATATGAGGATGTAACCGCAGAGTTTGCCTTCGCAGAAGGCGAAGGTGATAGAACCTTAAACTGGTGGCGTGATGCTCATACTGCATTTTTTAAAGCTGAATGCGATGAGTTGAACATCGATTGGCATGAGAAACGTGCGCTGGTTTTAGAGCGTTTTGAAGTGGTGTATCCCGTCAATTAATCTCTGATAGCAGCACTGATTTGAAGTGCTGCTTTCTTTACTGAGAGACCATTTTTAGCGCTTTCGAGCGGTCACACTAAACATGTGCCAATGTTTTTGGCTTCCGACTACAGTGGTCCCGCCTTCATCTCTTTCATGCAATGAAATGAGGTCGTAACCTTCGAATAAGCTTTCCACTTCCTTTTTTGTTAATGCGGTAATGTTTGGGTGCATTTCGGAGGTAACCCAGGAGTCTTTCACTCCCAAGAAATCGCCGCAGAAGATACCGCCCGGTTGTAATGCGCTGTCTATTTTTGTCCAGACTTGTTTGAAGCCTGTGTCAGGGCAAAAGAACAAACTGGCATTTGCGATAACCAAGCTGCACTGAGGGTAATTAAATTCAGTAAAACAGCACTGCGAAACCGAAAATCGTTTATTACCTTCAAAGCGTGTTAAACAAGTTTTTACTGCATCTTCATTGCTATCACATGCGTGAACCTTAAATCCCTGTTCGAGTAGAAAGTGGCTGTCTCGACCTATTCCGCAGCCAATATCAAGAGCGACTTTGCCTTCTATCTTAAGTCGGTTTAGGGCATTTTCCACGTTTGGGCGGTGAGGTTGGCTTAAAATTTTCTGATAGTATTCATTCCATTGCGCTGGCATTGAACTTCCTTATGTTGGTTGTGTCCCCTGCCCAAAACTAGCGTCCATTTTGTTTTGCTTGACTGGGGAGGTTTGTAGTATTGGCAGCTGTTATAGCTGATCTTCAATTGGTAATATTCCGGAGAACCAAGCGCCCATTTTTCGCCATACTCCTGCTTCTGGTTCGGAGTCGTATTCTTCGCCTGTTTTTACGTCGGTCCAGACAATGTCCCCGTCGCGCAGAGTTAAGGCATAGGCGTTACTCGACAGTTGACTCGGCAGTTGTTCTAGAAACATTTGCACATATTCTGGCTGTTCGATAACAACGGCCATTTCGGTATTCAAAGCGGCCGAACGTGGGTCCCAGTTCATCGAACCAACGAAAAGTGTTTTGTTATCAATCGTCATTGCTTTAGCGTGTAAACTTGCTCTGCTACTCCCCGTGAGGCTCCACTTACTTTTGAGTTTCGCGCTCGCTTTTACTTCCCAAAGCTTTATTCCAGCTTCGAGTAGATCTTTTCGATATTTTGCGTACCAACCATGCACGGCAAACACATCGTTAGACGCGAGGCTATTGGTCACAATCGTGATATCAACGCCTCGCTTGGCCGCGTTACTTAATGCTTGAGTACCTACTTCAGTTGGAACGAAATAGGGAGAGATGAGCACAAATGAATCCTCAACACTTTTAACCAGCTCCGTTAAATTATCAATAAGTTGGCTCTCTCGGGTCGCGACTTTATCGGGCAGATCAAACCATACTTTCGCTTCTCCCCAGTAGAGCTTGAGTTTGCCTTGTTTTAGATCTTGGTACATATCCAGTTGAGTGAAGTCATAGCGGCCGGTTGAAAACTTTTCCTCTAACCGGAGTTTATTGACCTGCTTTTGAATCGCTTGGTCGGTAATTTGCTGTGAATTCGGTGTAATCCATTCCATTGGTATCGAATAGGCGCTATTCCAGTAGAGGTCGAACTGATCGGCAGTTTGTTGTACCGCCTCACCATAGAGCAGAAGATCAAAATCACCAAACTCAACTTGCGATTCAAAAGAGAAGTATTCATTGCCGATATTTCTACCTCCGACAATGGCGGAAACACTGTCTGCAATCAGAGACTTATTGTGCATACGACGATTAAGGCGTTCAAAATCGCTAGCAAGAGCGAACCAACGGGAGTCGCGATACTGATGCGGGTTAAATAAGCGGATTTCTATATTAGGATGTGCATTGAGGGCAGCCATCACATCGTCGTTTCGCTTTTGCATATCGTCAAGCAACAGCCTTACTCGAACACCACTCTTTGCCGCTTCATACAAGCGCCACGTTATTAGCTGACTCGTTTCGTCACCACGGTAAATATAGTATTGAAGATCAAGGCTTTTCTGGGCGGACTCGATCAAAGAGGTTCGAGCAAGAAGGGCATCGTGTCCCTGATTTAACGGTGCAAAGCCAGTAATGGACTTAGGGTCTCTCCCGTAAGCTTCAAAGTACTTCGCAAGAACAGAATCCTTTTGATAACCGAGCTGAAAGCTGGTGGACTTTTCACTGGCGTCATTCAACGATACGGATGAGCATGCCGATAAAATAGTGAGCAGCGAGGGGAAGAGCAACTTGGCGAGCGTTTGTAACAAAGCACATTTCCTTGTCTTACAGAGTGTTACCTACTCCAAATTATAGACTTAAGCTGACGCCACATGCACCCAGAACCGTTTGATAACGAGCGATTAATCAATGAATTGCCATAGAGCCTGCACTAAGTTCAACTTTTAGAGCGCAGATAATCATTTATTTTAATTATCATTATGGCCGTATTGGTCATAATCACTAATATCTGGTGATTATGACCAATAGCACACTGGATAAAATAATGATTTTTATATAACCATATGATTTTTAATAAATAAATGCTTGGCATGTCATTTGCTGTTTAGAATAAAAGTTAAGTCAGAGCAACTTGCGCAGTTGGTTAATTTTTTGTTAATTTTATTAACTTTGAATTGGCAATAACTATCTAGTTCGCTGCTTAAAAGACTAGGCAAGTGCCGCTTTGATGTTTATTCAAATTCAATTCTCTCACCACCATGCTTACCGGGAGCAATGGACTGAATAAAAGTGTGGTGTTGAAAACAACAATAAAAAAGGATTTTCGATGTTAGCAAAACCCATATTACGTTGGCTTTTACCCTTCGTCGTCGTTGGAGGCTCTTATGCAGGATATGCTGCAATTGCCGCAACTGCGCCGGAAAAAGAGTCAACCAAAGATGCAATTACAGAGCCTACTGTTCAGGCTTCTTCTCTTTTTCCTACCGATCACAAAGTGGTGATTACCAGTCACGGTGAATTAGTCCCTTTTGAAAAAACACACCTTTCCGCGCAAGTTAGTGGTGAAGTTACAAGTTGGCACCCGAATTTTGTGACGGGTGGCATCGTAAAACGAGGAGAGGTTCTTTTCACAATTGAAAGTGACAACTATGAAGCGTCGGTTTTACAAGCTGAAGCCGATTTAGCTAGTGCACGCGCAAACTTGATTGAGGAACAAGCGAAAGCCGAAGTGGCAAAACGTCAGGCAAAGAGACTGAGCGATAAGCAAGTGACGGATCTGTATTTACGCAAGCCTCACGTTTTGAGCGCACAAGCGCAAGTGAAGTCGGCTCAAGCGGCACTCAAACGAGCAAAAAGAGAGTTAGAAAATTGCAAAGTCGTTGCACCTTACGATGCGCTGGTTGTTGAGCGTGATATTGGTGTTGGTCAATTTGTTACATCTGGTTCTCGAGTTGCCACGTTAAACAACATCGAAGTGGCAGAGGTGCACGTACCCATTGCCGGTTTTGATAGTGCATTTTTACCTGAATCCATTGGTGAACTCACTGCGACAGTGACGCAGCAAGGTGTGTTTTCTACCACTAGAGAAGGTCGAGTAGTTCGTGATCTAGGCATGATTGATAGCGCTACCCGAATGATTAACATGGTCATTCAAATCGCGGACCCATACGGTGTCGATAACCAGCTGCCTCCAATTAAATTCGGCTCCTACGTTGAAGTGAGCTTCACTGGTAAGGAACTTAAGCACATCTACCGCTTGCCACAGGAATTAGTTAAAAACCGTACCGTGTGGGTGGTGAATGGCGATAATCAACTTCAACCCAGAACCGTCACGGTTTTGAGAGCAGAAGGTGAGTTTTTGCTGGTTGGCGAAGGTTTAGAGCAAAGTGATAAGTTGGTACTGACCTTACCAGAGTACCCTCAAAAAGGCATGGCGGTACAAATCGCAAAAAAGAGTGACGACTCCGAAACCGTCGTACAGTAAGTAGGAGTATGTCATGGAAGATACTAAACAAAAGGGCTTAATTGCCTATTTTGCGAATAATCCCGTCGCTGCCAACCTTTTGATGGTGTTCATCATTATCATGGGTGTGGTGAGTTTTCTCTTTATTCAAAGGCAGATGTTTCCGAATATTGAGGTGAACTACATTGATGTTCGTGCGACTTATCCTGGCGCTTCTCCTCAAGAGATAGAAGAGAGTATTCTCGTTAAGGTCGAGGAATCGATTAAAGACGTCACCGGGATTAAAAAAGCAGTCTCAACGGCCTCTAGAGGTAGCGCGTATGTTTCCATCGAGGTAGACGTTAATGCCGATATCAAGCGTGTCTTGGATGATGTAAACCAACGTATTGATACCTTGTCTAACTTACCAGCGGGTATGGAACCAATCAATGTCTACCAAGTTGAATGGCGCCAAGATGTAATCGAAATGGGGTTAGTTGGGGACCGACCGCTCGAGGAGCTTAAACTGCTTGCTAAGCAAATCGAAGATGAATTACTTCAGTTAGAAAACGTCATGCTGGTGTATCTGAGTGCGCCAGAAGAAGAAATAGCGATTGAAGTTGACCCACTTGTTCTTCGTAAATACGACCTGACGTTGAGCGATATCAGCAGCGCGATCAGCCGTTACTCAGCCAACTTTTCTGCGGGCGAAGTAAAAACAAACTCAGGGATGATTGCAGTAAGGATTGAAAACCAATACTACCGTGGTGATGAGTTTAGAAATATTCCTGTAAAGCTTGGCGCAAATGGTGCAAAGGTTCTGTTGCAAGATATTGCCACAATAAAAGATGGCTTTACGGAAGAAGAGCGCTACTTTGAATACTCAGGTCAGAATGCGATCTACATGTCTGTTGAAGCAACTCGTGACCAGAACATTATCCCTGTTGCACAGTCCGTTCGTAATTATATTGAAGCAAAAAACAAGACATTGCCGCAGGATGTTAAGCTCAAAGTCTTAGTTGATACGACTTACTATTTAAATGGGCGTCTCGACATGATGTTGAAAAACTTGCTGCAAGGCGCTGCATTAGTCGCGATTATGCTGACCATTTTCCTACGTTTCCGCTTGGCTATGTGGGTAATGATTGGGCTACCTGTCTGTTTTCTCGGTGCCGTAATGATGATGCCAGCTTTGGGTATTACAGTGAACATCGTCTCGCTGTTTGCTTTCATCATGGTGCTCGGAATTGTGGTGGATGACGCCATCGTCATGGGAGAAAGTGCGTACAGTGAAATCGAAGAAAAGGGCGGCGGTGTCGATAACGTGGTACGCGGTGTCAAACGTGTTGCTACGCCAGCGACATTTGGTGTTCTGACAACGATTGCTGTATTCGCACCATTCTTGTTGTCTAGTGGTATTGATAGTGCCTTCTTTTATGGTATCGCGGGGGTCGTGATTCTGTGTTTGATCTTCAGTTTGATTGAATCGAAGCTGATCCTTCCTGCACACCTTGCGCATACTCATTTTAAGCCAGTTAAACCAGGTGGTTGGCGTGACCGATTTAACCAACGTTTTTTTGGTTTTGTAAATGGTCCATATCGGAACTTTGTAACAACATGCACCCATTGGCGCTGGACAGTGTTTGCGGTGTTCTGTGGTTTACTGCTGATCAGCGCGGCTTTGATCAACGCGAATTATGTTCGGGTGATCCCCAACCCTAAAGTGCCGACTGACTATCCTGCGATCACTATTGAAATGAATGATACCGTTTCAAGTGAGCAGACAATCAGTGCACTCAAGACTATTGAACGTGTCATGCAAAAGATCGAATCTGAGACCATTGCAGAACATGGTCAAGGAATGATTCGTGATGTGCTGTCGTACAACAGAAGCCGCACCGAAGGTCGTGTATTAGTACCTCTGGTTGATGAAGAGTTACGCCCGTTCAATACATTTGAACTGGCTCGACGTTGGCGTGAAGCTATGCCTGTTATTCCAGGTATGAAGAGCATCAAAATCCGCGAGCAGAGTGCGGGTGGTGGTGACAGAGATGAGTTTGGCTACTTGTTGTTTGGTTCTAACATCAATGAGCTCAACGAGGCTGGGCGTTACTTGATAGAGCGTTTACAGCTGGAAGAAGGGTTATATGATATTTCATCTTCTATTGATTCTGGAAGCAAAGAAGTACTCCTGTCTCTTGCGCCTGTAGCGTACGATCTCGGTCTGGATCTCACCATGATCGCAGAGCAAGTTGGTGGCAGCTTTTATGGTGGCGAAGCACAGCGCATTATTCGTGATGGTGAAGAAATTAAAGTTATGGTGCGTTACCCGCAACTGACGCGTGAAGCATTCTCATCATTGCGTTACGCCGTGATTACAACACCAGCAGGTAAGAAGGTCATGCTAGGTGATGTGGTGAAGATCAACGAGCAGCCGGGCGTGAGTAGCATTCGACGTGAAGGCGGGTATCAAACCGTTTATGTTTATGGTTCCATAGACGAAGAATTGGTTGAACCTCAAGAAATCGTGAAGGTCATTGACGACAATATCTTACCGGACATGAAGCAAGCCTTCCCAACTGTGAAAACAGAATTGGGCGGTGATATTGAAGAGCAGGCTGCGCAGCGTAATGAACAGATTTTGTTCTTTATTGCAGGCATGATCATCGTCTACATCTTGTTAGCTGTACCGTTAAAAAGTTATACCCAACCTTTGATTGTAATGTCCGTCATTCCGTTTAGTCTGACGGGGGCGATTTGGGGCCATTTCTGGCTAGGTTTAGACATCAGTATGATGTCGACATTTGGTTTGATCGCCGCTGCTGGCGTGGTTATCAACGACTCTCTGGTTATGACAGATTACGTAAACCAAGTGAGAGAAAAGGGTATGAACATCAAACAAGCGGTTGTTGAGGCGGGTTGTGCTCGTTTTCGAGCTATCACGCTCACCTCAATAACGACGTTTGCGGGTGTATTGCCGATAATGTTTGAAACGAGTTTGCAGGCGCGTTTTGTCATACCGATGGCTGTCGCTTTGGGCTTTGCGGTGTTGTACGCAACGGTTCTGACTTTAGTGTTGGTGTCTTGTTTGTATTTAATGCTTGAAGATATTAAAAATATTTTCAGATCGATTAAGAGGTTTATCCATCGTTTGATTAATCGTTTCAGAAAGTCGCCAGTGACGTCGAGCGTTGAAGCAAGCGTATCGAGTTAACAAGCTTGATGTTAACGATTAGGAGCAGCCTTCGGGCTGCTTTTTTGTTTCCGCATTTTGATTCAAAGTGATTTTTTAGTGGGCAGTTACGTAATTATCTGATGAGAAAACTGCCTGACAAAGCATTTCTAATATGTATGTTTCTAATGTTTTAAATTCGCATGGTTAATTTGACACTTGGTTAGCGAAATTTACCAGACGAAGATAACGTTGAATATGAGGTTTTATTTAAGTTGTTGAAAAATAACAAAATAAAAGTTGGCATCGTATGTGCAATATATGAATTGTAATTAAAATTAACTGCTAATCCTCAAGGAGCTTATTATGAAAAGCGTATTTCTATCTACTCTAAGTCTTATTGCTGTAATGTCATCACCAATCGCTGCTGCTAACACTTTAGACAAAGAGGAGTGGAGCTCAGATTTACGTCAGGACTTTTCTGAAATGAAACATGAAGCTATAGCAGATATTCAGCAAATGAACATGGATGCCATTCACGCACGTGATGAGCGTATCGTGAAAAACATTAAAGATGAGCAAGAACAGTTAGTAAAGGTAACGTGCCACAAAGAGAAAGCAAGCAAGTCATAAACGCCGATAAAAGAGACTAACAGACGAAAATGAATCCAATACGAGTTCGGTGTTAGTTAGCAGTAAGCACTGACCTTGTTGCTCTACTTGCCAGCCTTTTAAGGCTGGCTTTTTTGTTTCTCATTTCATGGGTGGAGATCAGATCCTCAAGCCTATTATCAATAGTTGGCGTGTTTGATGAGCTATTGCTGGATGGAGCGGATGTAACTTTTAAAAGTGTAGATTTCAGTAAAGTGGAGGTGATGTTAGATATTTAAAATTTTGAAAAGATCCGATCTCCTTTTTGACCTTCATAATACCTTAGTATGTGGCTTACCTTTACTTGAATTAGAACTCATATTGCAGGCGTTCGTTTAAAGGTATTGATGCATATTTGAAGAGTAAGAGATAGACATATGAGTTTTATTAAAATGTGTAAAGATGGTTTTAGAGGAAAGCCGGATTTCTCTGACTTATTACATAATGCGTTC
The DNA here is from genome assembly GCF_033344415.1 of Vibrio sp. 1727. Taxonomy (NCBI): domain Bacteria; kingdom Pseudomonadati; phylum Pseudomonadota; class Gammaproteobacteria; order Vibrionales; family Vibrionaceae; genus Vibrio; species Vibrio sp. 1727. The sequence continues at coordinate 201,210 of NZ_JAWPOT010000003.1, read as the reverse complement.
CAGATAGATGACTTAGTGCTGTCATTTGAGTGTCCGAACAACATATATGAAGGACATGTATACCAGGATCTTGTTAATTTAGAACAGTTCGATGTTGAATCAAAAATAGAGAGGCATGAAAGGTTTGTAAAGTTAGCTACGGTATATTTTTTGTTTCAGAAGAAAATATTGAACCCTTTGCTTCCTATTAACAAACAAGGTGGATTATATATTAGGCTACGGGTTAAATCTACTGGAGAAGATATTGATAATATTAGTCAATTGTCCTCATTTTTAGAGAGAGAATATTATGATTTTTATCATGCCCCGGAGCAAAGTGAAGGCTCTATGAGGGGGTATCATACAGACTTGATGAAAGAATTGACTAAGCGTGCGAATAAACAATGGGGAGAAATTCCAGAAAGTGAACACCGAAAAAGAGAAAAAGAAGAATATTTAATTAGAGGTTTCTTAAGTGGTTATCCACCAATAAAGTGTGAGATAGTTGAAGTTGGAAAAAACAAATACTCAAAATACTCAGAAGGTAATCTTAAGTATAAGAGTGAATTACGAAGAGTATACAATTTACCCATAAAAAATGAATTCTACCTGAGCATCGAGTTTTGGTATAAGTACGAATCGATGTTTGCTAAGCAGAAGTTTTTAGATTGGGTGAGAAGTGCGGATGAAACCTTTGAAAAAAAAGTATTGGAATTACTGGATTTGTCTCCGCTCATCGACTCGTATACAGCCAAAGCGGTAAAGGGATTGAACGAAAAAACTAAGGCAGAGTAACACAGCGTCAAGAAAAGCTAGCAAAGTATGTAGCCATGAGAGAAAAATGAATCAAATTGGATGTCTATTTACCTTTGTACGCCATGGCGCATATAAAGCCAATGGATTTAGTATAGAGCCTATCACAAATATCAATACATATTTAAATAACAAGAGATATAAATATGAATTTTATCAAAATCTTTAAAGATGGGTTTAGAGGGAAACCAGATTTTGCACACTTGTTACATAATGTATTCCAGATAGATGACTTAGTACTATCATTTGAATGTCCGAACAATATATATGAAGGTCATGTATACCAAGATTTTATTGAATTACAACGATTCAATATTGATTCAAAAGTAGAGCGGCATGAAAAGTTTATAAACTTGGCCACGATTTATTTCTCTTTTCAAAATAAAATAATAAATCCACTATTACCAATCAATAAACAAGGTAGCTTATATATTCGGTTAAGGATTAAATCTTCAGATAAATATATTACTAGTGTTAATCAACTATCTTCATTTATAGAGAAAGAGTACGTAGATTTTTATCATGCTGTAGAGTCACCTGACGGTTCTCAAAAAGGTGATCATACAGAGTTGATGAATGATGCCATTGCGTATGCAAATCATCGTTGGGGAATGGACCCGATAAACGAAGAAAAAAAGAGAGCGAAAGAAGAGTTCCTTGTAGGAGAGTTTCTTCGTGGTTACCCTCCAATCAAATGCCAAGATATCAAGATTGGTGGAAATACATTTTCAAAATATGTAGAAGGAAATTTGGAGTATAAAAAAGACTATCGAAGAGTGTACAATTTGCCTATCAAAAATGAGTTTTACTTTAGTATTGAATTTTTATATGAAATCGAGCCTATGTTTGCTCAAAAAAAGTTTTTAGATTGGGTAAGACACGCGGATGAAATCTTTGAAAAAAATGTTTTAGAGTTGCTAGCACTGTCTCCGCTTATTGATTCACATACTACCTCCAAATCCGAAAGGTTGACAAAAAAAAGTTGATCCAGAGCGTTCATACTTAACTTAAAGAAAAAAGCCCGCGAAGAATGCTTTCACGGGCGAAAAAAGGGCACCAAATTGGGTGTCTATTCATTTTGGAGGTGGTCGAACGTCCATATAAAACTGACAATAGGCTTGGTGAGAGGCTTACCACCAGCGCGACCAACGAGGCTAAAGTTAACATTGTTGTAATGATTGTTAAAATGTTAATTCTTCAATCAATGTTTTCATTATCGTGAGTTTAAATTGTGAATGTGTTGCCTACGTGTATTTTTACTCTGTGAAATTCCGTTTTTGACAATAAGACATATTATAAATCTTGTGTTGGTTATTTGATTTGGTTATATAAAACTCAACATACTTAATCCTTAACTGTTCATATTCACACTTAATGAGACACAATAACTCTCTGTTTGTTAAGTGATTGTGTTTTTTAACGTGTTGGTGTTGAACAAAAAGCGACCTAAGTCGCTCTTGTTCATTTTGATAAGTTTACTTATCAGTCGTTTTAGATCTCTTCATGCTTATGGACTAGGCCGAAGTCAGCTAAAATGGCATACGCGGCAGGGATCATAAACAACACCAGAAGAGTGGATGCAAAGATACCAAACACGATGGAGATAACCAGTGGCTGAATAACCTGTGCTTGCAAACTGGTTTCAGTCAGTAACGGAAGCAAACCTGCTGCAGTGGTCATTGATGTTAGGAATACTGCTCTAAAGCGTTCTCGACTGGCTTTGACTACCGAGTCATGCACATTATCCCCTTCACCCACATGATGGCGTATGTACTGAACTAACAGAATCGAGTCATTCACCACAATCCCTGCTAATGAGACGAAGCCCATCATACTTGGCATACTTAATGAGTGACCGAGTAGGATGTGTCCCCATACCACGCCAATAAAGGCGAGGGGAATCGCAAGCATGACGACGAATGGTTCCAAATAACTGCGGAATTGGTAACTCAGAATCGCAAACACGCCAAACAAACCAAGCAAGAAGCCTTTACCCATTGATGCGCCAGTTTCAGCGGTATCTTTGGCTTCACCTTCAAAATCAAAGCGAAGACCAGGATACTTTTGCATAAGCTTTGGCGCCTCATCCTGTTGGAACTGACGAATAATGGCGGTTGAGTTGGCTTTCGTATTGTCGATATCGCCGAATACGCTCACAGTCCTCAAGCCATCAATGCGCTGGATTCTTACGTAATTACGTTGGAAATCCAAAGTCGCAATGGTTGCGAGGGGGATTTGACTGCCATCGGACAAGATAATCGGAAAGTTTGCCAATTGCTGTAAGTCACCGGCTTGTGCTTTATCGAGGCGAACTTCGATGGAAATATTTTCTACCCCAACTTGGATCTCGTCTGCGGTTTGGCCAAAGAAAGCCGCACGCAATTGATTGGCGATGAGTTGGCCGTTAATCCCGTAAGCTTCTGCGCCCGGACGCAGTTTTACCAAGACTTCTTCTTTACCCATACGCATGTCATCCAACACGCCATGGACACCGTCAAACTCATTTAAGTATTGTTGAATGTCGATAGAGGCGGCTTTGAGCGCATCCAGTTCATCATGCTTCGCTCGAATTTCAATCGCTCGTCCACCCGGCCCCATGGTCGGTTGTTTAAATACCAGCGAGATAGGATCGGCAAGTTCACCAATGTCTTCACGCCATGCATCGATAAATTCATCGATGAGTGTGTTACGACTCTCTGCACCCAGCAAATCCAGACGTACCGTGGCAATGTGAGGGCCAGATTCATTCGCGTCGGCGTTAGCGTTGAATTGACTGGTGATGTGTAGAACCAATGGATTGCCGTCTTCCACTTTCTCTGTCCATTCTTTATCTAGCTTTTGAGCGGAAGCGACGATCTTATCGACGACAGCTTCCGTTTGAGACAGAGAAGAACCCGGAGGAAGAATAATGCGCGCTTCTGCAATATCGCCATCCAACTCAGGGAAGGGTTGAAACTTGAGCAAACCACCTACTAACGTGGCAGCGGAGATAAGAAGCAAGGCAACCACACCACCCATAAAGGCATAGCGATACTCGACCACTTTATCCACTGCGTTGACCAAGGTGGTGTTGCGAAAGTTTTCAAAAGAAGCGAGCAGCTTTTGTTTGAACTTCGGTGTTTTTCGCTCTTGCTTTTGTTTATGTAGCGAATGAGAAAGGTGGTTAGGTAGGATCAAGAAGGCTTCCACCAAACTCAAACTCAAAACGAGGATCAGAACTTGAGGAACTGCTTTAAGTACCGCACCCATTTCACCTTGCAGGAATAACAAGCTACCAAAAATACACACCGTAGTTAGGAAGGAAGAAATTACCCCTGGCAGTACCTTTTTCACTCCTTTGATAACGGCATCATCGATCTCTTCTCCTCGGTCGAGGTGAGCGGCAATCGATTCGGCAATAACGATGGCGTCATCCATCATGATACCGATGGCCATGAGTAACCCGACCAAAGACATGATGTTGATGGACAGGCCAAGTTGCGCCATCAAAAATAACCCACCTAAGAAGGCAACAGGTAAACCAGCTGCGACCCAAAAAGAGTAGCGAAAACTAAAGAACAACCACATGGTGGCGAAGACCAGAATGATACCTTGCCAACCGTTTTTGACCATCATGGTCAGGCGATCCCAAAGCACGGATGAAAGGTCATTGGTCATGTGTAGCATCACACCGTCTGGCGCGATGGCTTGTTGTTCTTCGACAAATTGAGCAACACGTTCTTTAATGCGCAGCGCATCGTCTTCTTTGTTTTTGCTGACTTTTAGTAGGGCAGAAGGGTGACCATCAAAGAGGACTTTCTGTTCGTCCAATTCAAATCGGTCGGTAATCGTCGCAATGTCTCTTAGACGGATGATTGACCCATTTGGACCAGAGCCCACGACGATAGTCTCAAGCTCTTCTGGCGTCACGCGTCGTTCGTCAAAGCGGATCAGAAAGTTCTTATCTGGCGTTTCGACATTACCACTTGGCAACTTGACGTTCTGACGACCAATCTGCTCAGCAATATCACCAACACTCAAGCCAAGTTGTCGAATAGCTTGAGTATCTAGTTCTACTCGGTATTGGTGGTCAGAGAAGCCTGCAACTTCAACCAAAGACACATCGTAATCGATTTTTAACGTGCGTTTAAGCTGTTCGGCATACGCTTTTAGCTCTGGCCATGTGGTATCTGCGGTGATGGCGACATCCACAACTGGCTCGTTCCAATCGAGCTCTTGGACCACAGGAGATTCAATCTCTTGTGGGAAGTCGTTTATCGAGTTGATCTGGGTTTGAACATCAACCAACATGCGCCCAATGTCGGCTTCTTCATTCAGTTTTAAGATAAGACGCGCAGAACCCTCAATCGCTTCACACTGAGTTTCTTTAATGTTGGCAAGGCCATCGACAGCATCTTCCATTCGGATACAGATGCTCTCTTCTACCTCTTGAGGGGAAGCGCCGGGGTAAACCACACCAGCTAGGATGTAGGGTGGATCAAACTCAGGAAAAGTTTCACGCTTAATCGTGGAAAGTGAAGAAATCCCCAATATCAACAGCGTTAGCATCAGCAAGTTGGCTGCTGTTGGATGCTTGGCGAAGAATCGGATCATGAATCAGACTCCTCAATAGTGGCTTCTGACTGTTCAGGTGACTCTTTCAATAGCATGCCGTTAATCGCAGGCAGCAAATCGTTGATGATCAGCTTCTGACCTTGCTCTAGTTCACCATCGATCACCACTTGGTTATTGCGGCGATATAACACTTCAACCGTCACGACTTGCAGACGGTTGTCATCTCCCATCAGGTAAATCTTATCGCCATGAAGCGCACGCTCTGGGATGACCCAACTCGGGTTCTCTTGTCCCTCAATCAAGGCTCGCACAAACATGCCGTTCACTAGTGGAGGCGCAGAGGTTGGGTTTAATGCACGGTAGTCTTGTTCAATTTCCAGAATCACACCGGCAGTCGCTTGGCTTGGATCAACCGTTTCACTGATGCGTGCAACTTTCGCAGGCCAGCTTGCAGAGAGGTTACCGCTGCTGAGTTCAATGTTGGCATGAATCGCATTCATATCAGGTTGTGGAATACCAGATTCATCACGAACAAACTCACCGATGCTCGCAGCCAAAGTTTGCATGTCATGAATGGACAGTTGAGCTTCCACTTCCATGACATCAATACCATGTCCTGTCACCATGGTTTGTTGGAGGTTAACCACTTGCTTTTTCTCAATTTCTACGTCAGCAATACGCAAATCGTAAGGAAGCGTGATGATGGTTTTATCAAGCGAGCGTTCGGCCTCATCCACTTTTGATGCATTAACTTTAACTAGGGCTTCCGCGACTCGTTTCTCATCCGGCATCAAACCAATTTGATTTTCAATATCCAGTACTAACTTACGTTGAGAGAGCGCGCTTTGCTCTTGCTGATCTACATCCGATTGCGAGGTTAAGCCTTTCTTACGTAGGTTTTGTTTACGGTCTAACTCTTTGTTGGCGATAACCAGACGGTTGGCTTCTATCTTGAGTGTGCTTTTGAGATTCGCTTCTTCTTGGTTCAGCTTAGCCAGAGAGGTTTGAGCAGATTTGAGATCGGCTTGAGCTTGAACCAGTTTCAGTTCGTAATCGAGTGGGTCGATTCGCAAGATTTCTGTCCCTGCTTGCAACACTTGTCCTTTTTCCAGCTGCGGATGGCGGTAGACCACTTTCCCCGTCACTTCGGCTATCGCTTTCCATTCGACTTTTGGGGCGATCTTGCCAAACCCTATGGCTACTGGAGCAATGGCTTTGAGCTCAAGTGGAATCGTCTCGACCAACCGTGCACGATCTCCAGCGGGTTTTACGGGCAAATCTGGTTTGAGGCTAATCGCCAAAAACAGAATGACGACCCCCACCGCAAGAGTAGGAAAGAACAGCAGCTTTTTATTTATCTTCATATTGGTCGCCCGAGTCTAAAAATCCATGTTTCATCAGTTGTATGTTGTGTTCGAATAATCGGTTCAAGAAGGCTTCAGAAAGTTCAATGCCATGAATGGCGAGCAGTGCTGGTGGTGCCATAAAAGGAAACACCATCAAGCTGATGTAAGAGACGCGACAAAGTTGAGGGTCGGCGTCTTTTCGTAAAACGCCACTGTCGATCAACTTATCAAAGATCACGCCTTGCATTGGCTTGCTGATATCTGCGAAGACTTTTTCGAGCAGTTTGCGTTGGGTTTCCGATGGGGGCATATTCATAACTTGGGCAACTAAGCGTGGGAACTGTGGTACCTTGATCATTTCGCGGTAGTAGGTGCGCATTAGATCGAGAAAGTTTTGCTCGTTACTGTTGGATACCAACGTCTGCATCTGCTTTTGCATCGGTGACAGTGTTTCGCGCAACATGGTCTCGAACAAGCCTTCTTTGTTGCCAAAGTAGTAGCGAATCATCGCAACGTTCACACCTGCTTTCTGCGCAACTAGGCGAGTAGACACCTTGTCGTAAGCCATAATGGTGAAGAGTTCGCGCGCGTGGAAAATCAGTTTTTCCCGTGCGTCGATATTATCTGTGGGTCTTCCCGCCCTTCGATGTGCTTCCGTCACAATCTTCTCTCAAAATATTAAACATTTGATTAATTATAAGACGCTGATTTCTCATGCGACATGTGAAAAATTAATCAGTATTTAATCAAGTGATTAATTTGTGATGAAGAGAAGTAAAAAAGAGCAGAAAGAACTGCTCTTTGAACAAATAGAAAAGTATTTACTTAGGAAGAACGGTCTTGTGAGGCTAGATCACCCCCAACTTAACACACTCCAATTCGGTCTGTTGGCGTGTTCTTTTAGTTGTGGGCATGGATTTACCAGATAAGCGTAGTTCGCGTATTCACAAAGCGGTAAATCGTTGATTGAATCAGTATAGAAATGGATTTCTGAATAAGGCCCAGGCTGATTTTCTAGCCACTGTTTTAAGCGCGTGACTTTACCTTCACGATAACTCGGGATACCCTCGATTTCAGCGGTATAACAGTTGTCTTTCTCGATTAAATCAATTCCGAGTGCGGTTGGAATATTAAGACGGCGACCAACGGCTTCCACCAAAAAAGTGACGCTGGCAGAGATGATAACCATATCTATACCATCACGAGACAGTTGCTCAATCAGGGTTTTGGCTTGAGGGAACTGTTTAGGCAAAATATGGCTTTCAACACATTCTTCAACCAAGGCGTTTACTTCTTCAATCGGCATGTTTTCTAGTGGTTTCATGGAGAACGCTAGGTAATCTTCCATGTCCATTTTGCCTTCAGAGTACAAGGCCATTAGACGCTGATCTTCCATAATAAATAAAGGATCAGTCGCGATGCCTTTCTCAACCATAAACTCGTTCCAAATCATTGCGCAGTCAGCGTTTATTAGGGTTTCATCCATATCAAAAACATACAAAGGTTTGGACATGTTTAGGCTCTCACTGGTTGAATTTCGTTTAGGTTAAAGAGTAGCTCTAGTTGGCTGCCATTCGCTAGTAAGCGTTCTGAAGAGCGGTTAAGCAAGTCAACAGTGAGCTCACACTCTTCAACGTTCACTTGATAGCGAATAACATTACCTAGAAGCTGGTGGTTGGTGATCGTACCTACTTGTGGCGCTGAGATGTGGCTATCATATTGACGACCTTGCTCTTTTACATATATAGACTCTGGGCGAATCGCCACTTTCCATTCGGTATCAATGTTGAAGAGTTGCTTGGCTTTATTGGCCTCTACAAGGTTGTAGTGCCCCATGAAACCGGCCACAAACTCGTTAGCAGGATGAGTATAAATTTCTTCAGGTGTTCCTGCTTGAACAATTTCTCCTTTACTCATTAGGAAGATACGATCAGACATAATCATCGCCTCTTCTTGGTCATGAGTTACGAAGATGGTGGTGAGATTCATCTCTTTCTGAATATCTCGGATTTGCTGACGAAGGTGTTTGCGGATTTTGGCATCAAGCGCAGAAAGTGGTTCATCAAGCAATAATATGCGAGGTTTCACCACCAACGCTCGAGCGAGTGCGACACGCTGGCGCTGACCACCAGAAAGTTGATGCGGATAGTGTTTTTCTTTACCTGCCAGATCCACCAGTTTGATGACTTTAGCCACTTCACGTCGAATATCATCATTCGCAAGCTTTTTCATTTTTAAGCCAAATGCAATGTTGCCTTCGACGGTCATATTGGGAAACAGCGCATACGATTGAAAGACCATCCCAATACCACGCTCTTGCGGGACTTGATGCGTGATATCTTCTCCGTTTACCCAAATCTCGCCTCCATCGACAGGGTTAAGCCCAGCAAGGCTGCGAAGTAGTGTCGATTTACCACAACCGCTAGGGCCCAAAAGCGTAATGAATTCACCTTGCTCGATGTTAAAGTGAATGTCCTCAAATACGGTGTTATCACCAAAACGTTTAGTCAGATTTTTCGCTGTTACGTAGCTCATTGTTTGACTCCTCGGCTGAAACGACTTGCCAACCAAGTCAGTAAAAAAATAAATAGGAAGTAGGTCATCACTAAGGCAGACGCAAAGTGGCCGCTCGTCTGACGCATGTTATACAAGTAGATTTGCAGGGTTTCATAACGTGTGCCGACTAAAATATTGGCGAACACAAACTCTCCCAATAGAAATGAAAATGAAAGGAAAAGCGATGCCATCAGTCCTTTTTTGAGGTTAGGTAAAATGACCATCAAAAACGCTTTGGTTGTGCTTGCCCCTAGCAAGTGTGCAGCGTCCATTAAATCGTTAAGGTTAATTGCTTCGAAGCTATTAGAAATCGCACGATACATGAACGGTAACGCGATGGTGAAGTAAGTACCTACTAGAATCCAAGGAGTACCGATAAGGGAGATTTCACTGTCAGCATAAAGTTGAAGCAAGCCGACGGAGGACACCACTGGTGGTACAGCGAATGGTAGCAAAATCAATACGTTCATGAGCTTATCGAGCTTCGGAAAGTAGTAAAACACCACGAATATCGCTGGAAGAACCAGAATCACACTGAGGGTTAGCGAAGCAATACAAATAAACAGCGAACGCCCAAATGCTTGCAAAAAACGTGGGTCGGTCAGCAATTTAACGTACCAATCAAAAGTGAAACCATCCGGAAGCACTGTAGCGCCCCAGCGTGATGAAAGCGAATAGACAAAGGTCGCTAAAATCGGGATGAGCATGATCCCAACAATGGAATAAACCACTGTTTTATGGAGTCGCGTATTAACGTTGTTCATGACTACTTCCTACCTGCATAGCTTTTCGAAATGAGCCATTGGTTAATCACTGTGATAAAGGCAAGTAACGCCATTAGAATCACCGAAATTGCAGCTGCGAGATTAGGTTCAAGGAACAGGTCTCCCGATACCAGGCTCGCAATTCGAATTGTGATGACGTTATAGTTACCGGAGGTCAGCGCATAAACACTCGCATATGCGCCAATTGTGTTGGCTATTAAGATAATAAAGGTACCGAATAAGGCTGGTGAGAGCACTGGCAGCGCGATTTTCGCCCAATACTGTGATGTTTTGGCTCCCAGTAGCGCAGCTGCTGCTTGCCAATCATCACTCAACGCGTCGAACGCAGGGTAGAGCAACAACACCGCCAGCGGGATTTGGAAGTAGATGTAAATGGCCAGCAGGCCCCATTTACCATAAAGGTCGAAATCACCGAGTAAGCCATACTGCTTGAGCAAAAGGGTAATCGCCCCATTGGTGCCCAAAATAATGATAAAAGCGAATGACAGAGGTACGCCTGCAAAGTTGCTGCTCATGTTCGTAAACGCAATCACACCGTCGCGGACTTTAGAATCGACTCTGCGTAGAGAAGAGACCAACAGAGTCGCAATGGCTAAGCCAAAAATGCTCGACCATACAGCTAACCACAAACTGTTGCCAAACGCCTGCATCATAAAGGCGGAGTCGAGCACTTCAATGTAGTTATCGAAGGCAAACTCGCCATCGTAGATAAAGCTGTTTAACAGTACCCAAATCATCGGTGCGAGTTGAAATAGGTAGAAAAACAGCGCGAAAGGCACCAACCAAATGGCTGGCTTAAAGCGCTTTAACCAAGTACTTGCCAAATTTGAGCGTGATTCGCTGGAGCTTGGGAAGAGGACTGAACTGCTCATAGTGCTAACAATTCCTGAGTGTATGGCTTCGTGTGGTCAAGGTTTAGCAATTGACAAACGGTGCCACAAATATCAGTTTGCTTAATATGACAATCTTGATGGGTAAACTTATCACCAATGACAAACAGGGGAACTTCTCGCTCTTCAGGTAAAATCCCACCGTGAGAAAGATCGTTGTTCATGCCATGATCGCTAGTCACAATGATTTGATACCCATCAGCAAGCCATTGATCGATGTAGTTGGAAAGAATAATGTCTGCACCTCGCGCACAATTGCGGTATTGGCGAGAGTCTAGGCCAAACTTATGTCCTGTATCGTCGATATTCATCGGATGGATCAGTAAGAAATCAGGTTGATAGTTGCGGCGTAAATACTCTGCGTCCAGGAACAAGGCTTCATCAGGATAATGATCCCAATGGTAAAAGCAGCCGTGCTGGATATTCAGGGTTTCATCATGCGTGAAACGATCGCGAACAGGTTCAAATGGCGCGCGATTATAAAGCTCACTTACCCAGTGGTAGGCAGCCGCAGCGGTCACTTTTCCTTGGGCTTTTGCCAAACTGAAAATGGAATCGTGTTTGGATAGACGAACGATATTGTTGTTTACGATGCCGCTTTCTACAGGGCGAACGCCCGTTAAAATGCACTCATAAAGTGGGCGAGACATAGAGGGCAGCTCACACTGCACAGGATAAAGCGTTGCGCGAGTTTCTTGTTGGGAACGACTTTGTTCTAGAAGACCATTGAGGTAGCCCATGCAATCACGGGCTACCTGATAGTTCAGTCCATCTAGAACAACAAGGATGACCTTATTGCTCATAACGATTTACTCTTATTGCTGGTGGATTAAGACACTTTCTTGCCATTGACGTGGCAGCTTACGTGCGGACTTTTCCCAAGCTGAGAAGTCAGTCACTGGGTGTACATTGCTGTATTGGTCATTAGCAATTAGCTTGTCTTGCACTGCTTGAGGCAGTGTGATGTTGGTGCGGATTGGACGCGCATAACCTTCTGCTAAGTTGATTTGCCCTTGATCGCTGAAGATGTATTCACGAGCAAGCTTTGCTGCATTAGGGTTCTTCGCGTATTTATTGATTATGGTTGTATAACCAGAAATCACAGAGCCATCTTGAGGAATGCTCACTGTAAAGCGGTCGCGGTCAATTTTGTCGCGGTAGTTCAATGCATTGAAGTCCCACATGATCGCCACTTCCACTTCGCCTTTTTCTAGGTTGGCGATGTTCGGATCGGTAAATGAAAGACGACCTTGCTTCGCGAGTTCAGAAAAGAATTTGAGCGCAGGCTTGAGGTTGGATTCGTCCCCACCGTTGGCGAACGCTGCGGCGAGAACCGCGTTGTTTGCCTGTGCTGCTACGCCTACGTCACCTACGGTCACTTTGTAGTCGCCTTTTAATAGGTCATCCCACGTTTTTGGCGCGTCTTTTACGAGGTTATTGTTGGAGATAAAAGAAATAGTGCCAGTGTAAGCAAGTGCCCAATGACCATCTTCGTCTTTTGCCCAATCTGGGATGTCATTCCAAGTTGTTGGTTTATATGGCTGAGTGACGCCTTTTTTAACCGCTACACGTGCGAAGGCAAAGCCTACGTCACCAATGTCTGCGGTCGCGTTTTTCTTCTCAGCTTCGAATTTTGCGATTTCTTGAGCCGAGCTCATATCCGTGTCTTGGTGCTTAAGGTTGTAATTTGACTTTAAATCAGCCCAAGTGTCTTTCCAGTTTGCCCAACTGTCAGGCATACCCACACTGTAAACCGCCCCTTCTTTTTGTGCTGCTGCTACCAAAGATTCAATATCGGCTTCTTTCGCTACTGTTGGCGTAGCGAGCGTTACCGCAATGATTGCCGCTGGTGCGGTAATTGAACGACTTAGCAAAGTTTTCATTGTCTCCATCCTTCTGGACTAGGTCAGTAAGTTCGCTTTGTATGCTATGGATGGAATGTGACGATTTAGCGCAAGTAATTTGACAGTTTTGCTGATTTTATATGGCACTTATATTTCATACGTTCAGTATGTGTTCTGTTGATTAATGTCATATTTTTGTTACGTAAACGCCTTATGTTATTCGTCAAATTATCCTTGGACTAGATCAGAATGAGAGCGACAGGCACCGGACAATTTGGTACCCAATTAGGAAAAATTAGAAGCAGCTTAAAACAGCAGATTCTTTCCGGCATCATGTCGGAAGGACAAAAACTGCCGTCAGAGAGAGAGCTCAGTGAGCTGTTTTCTACGACTCGAATCACAATCAAAGATGCGTTGGTGTCTTTGGAAACGGAAGGTCTTATTTATCGAGAAGAGCGCCGGGGTTGGTATGTATCTCCTGAGCGTATCTGTTACAACCCGTTGTCTCGTTCTCACTTCCATCAGATGATTCGAGAGCAGCATCGTATTGCAGAAACTAAGCTACTCAACGTGCGAAGTGAAATGGCCGCAGGTGAGTATGCCAAATCGTTAGAGGTGGAGCGAATTACCCCAATTTATGTAATTGAACGGTTACGTTTTATTGATGGGCGAGCGGTATTGTTTGTTGAGAACGTGCTCAAAGCGGCACTGTTTGAGGGTATATTGTCTGAGAACCTCACCATGTCCCTGACAGGCATTTATCGTGAGAAGTATGGTTACGAGACAAAGCGCTCTCGTTTTGATGTGATTCCCACGTCAGCTCCTGCTCATGTCGCTAAGGCGTTGAACCTAGCTGAAGGACAACCCGTTCTGAAAATTCGGCGGGTAAACTACAAACAAGATGGGCATTTAATGGACTGCGAATTCGAGTATTGGCGTCCAGACGCAGTGATGATTCGCATTGATAGCGTAGGATAAAGCGCAGAATTAAAAAGAGCCCAATGAAGGGCTCTTTTTCGCATATTGGTTAGAGAGGCGGTTTAAACGAGGCCTTGCTCTTTCGCCATTCTGCTTGCAATGCCGGGTGCTTTCCAAATGCTTGGCAGCAAAATGAAAGACACAGGTACGGCAGTAATTACAATGAAAGACTGCAATGCAGAAATACCACCAGAGCCCATTGAGATGAGCGCAATAGCGACAATACCCATAATCAGACCCCAGAACGAGCGAATCACTGCGTTTGGTTCTGTTGAGCCCGTCATCACTACACTGATTGTGTAAGTCATCGAGTCACCCGTCGTCACGATAAATGTTGTCGTTAAGATCAGGAACAGAACCGAAATGATCATTGGGTAAGGTAATTCACCAGTAATCGCTAGCAGTGCTGCAGGCAAGTTAAAGCCTTCAAACGCAGATGAAATCAAACCAGGGTTATCAAGTTCAAACGCAAGGCCACTGCCACCAACGATACTAAACCAGAAGCAAGTAATCAGCGGTGCCGCGATGCTAATAGACATGATTAATTGGCGAATTGTACGACCACGAGAGATACGAGCAATAAAGATCGCCATCATTGGGCCATAACCGATAAACCAACCCCAGAAGAATACTGTCCACCAACTTAGCCAGCCTGTATCACCACGGTAAAGTGCCATAGGGAAGAAGTTATCCACCATACGACCAACGCCTTGCACGTAGCCATCAACGATAAAGCTTGTCGGCCCGAAGAACAGGATGTAACCAATTAATAGTACAGACAAAATGATGTTGTAACGACTGACGATTTGAATACCCTTGCTCAAACCGCTCAGTGCGGAAAGGGTATACATCAGGATCGCCGCCATGATAACCATGCTTTGCGTTACGAACGTATCTGGCAGGCCAAACAATGAGTTTAGCGCGTAGCTAATTTGTAAACCTAAGAAGCCGATAGGACCGATGGTTCCTGCTGCTACTGCAATGATGCTACATGCGTCAGCAACATCACCAATCCAGCCTTTAATGGCTTTATCACCAAAAACAGGGTAAAGCAGAGTACGCGGCTTAAGAGGCAGGCCTTTATCGTAATGCAAGTGCATTAAGACAATGGAAGATAGACCACCAAGGATCGCCCAAGCTAAGAAGCCCCAGTGCATAAAAGACTGAGATAGGGCATTGATTGCGGCAGTTTTCGGTGAGGCTTCCCCGTATAGAGGCGGAGCAGTCACAAAGTGCGCGATAGGCTCAGCTGCGGCCCAGAACACACCACCACCTGCAAGTAGAGTACAGAGTACGATTGACAACCACTTAAAGTTATCAATATCAGGTTTCGCTAGACCACCTAGGCGCACATAACCAGTGCGACCAAACGCAAGAGCCAAACCAATTAGGAAATTCAGAAGAAGCAGTACTTGCCAGTAAGCTCCGAAATATTTAGTAGCAAAGCCGAAGCCGGTGTTAACCATTGCGGTTAGAGAGTCGGTATTCGTTAGAGCAAGTAAAACGAATAGAGTGAGGAAGCTACCACTTAACCAAAAGACAGGATTGGTGAGTTCGAGGCGCTTGAGTAAAGATGGGGGATGAATAGCAGAATAGTCAGCATCCTGAATAGGCGCTGTGTGGGAGGCGGCATTCGTCATATTTGACATAATTACTTCGCTTTTTAGGGCTATGAAGCCGTGCATTTCCCCTCACATCGTTTCAACGAAAAGTGTGAGGATGTTCAAAAAGCCGATGATGTTAACATGTCGAAGTTGCAAATATAACCTTAGATTTCGATTAATTTTTAACAGGTTAGCCAAGTTGCTGATTTTTGGGTAGAGATCAAAAGAAAGAGTTTTTACGTGAAATGCACCGCATTTCGTATGTAATTAACATTTCCCTTGTTTTTGCATGGGATTATCAGGATTACATTGAGAAAATATGTTTTTCCCAAGCTAAGGTTTAACTCGATGACTCACTTCGAACTTAACGGGCAGTGGATGCTTACCTCGCCACAGCGTACCAATCTTGAAATTCCAATGTTTATTCCGGGCGATAATGTGTCGGCGCTTTTACAAGCAGAGCAGATTCCAGATCCTTATTTTGCCGATAATGAAAACAAAGTTCGATGGATTGAAGAGTGTGAGTGGCATATCTCACGTGAGTTTGAAGTCGACGCGTTTACGTTGTCTGCCAAGCAAATTTGGATGACGCTAACTCGTGTAGATACCTTGGCAACCTTCTATGTTAATGGTGAGTTAGCACTAACTTGCAGCAACATGTTTACCCAGCGACGTGTGGATATTAAACCGCATTTAAAGCAAGGTACTAACACGATTCGGGTTGAGTTTGCTCGGGTGGATTTAGAAGGTATCGCAAGAGCAAAAAAACTGCCATTTCCTATTCCATCGGCAATGGGCAACAACCAAATTCCACACATGAACTTGATCCGCAAAACACAATGCCATTCCGGATGGGACTGGGGCATTTGCTTGATGGTATCGGGTATTTACGACCCCATTCAAATCGACATTGTGAATGAGCTTTGGCTCAAAGGCTTCTCGACAGAGCAGCAATGGCAAGCCGATGGGAGTGTGTTTCTTGATGTAGTAGTTGAAGTGGAAACGGACAGTCAACGCCATGAAATGATGGTTGAATTTAATGGTGAGCGTCAATGTATTCAAACAAAAGGAAGTGGTCACTATCATTGCCAGTTCCACATTTTGGAGCCTCAACGCTGGTGGCCATCGGGTTATGGCGAAGCGTATCTCTATCCCATTACCATTTCTTGCAGAGAGCAAAAGTTAACGCACAACATTGGTTTGCGTCAGTTAACCCTAAATAACCAAGCTGATGAGCACGGCTCTGCAATGGAATTTATCGTCAATGGCGTACCTATTAATGCTAAAGGTGCCAACTGGATCCCTATTGACGCAATGCCGGGGCGAGAGTGCGAAACACGTTATCGCAACCTTTTGCAAAGTGCGGTTGATGCCAACATGAACATGATTCGCGTATGGGGCGGTGGTCAGTACGAGACTGAAACCTTTTATAACCTTTGTGATGAACTTGGCTTGTTGGTGTGGCAAGACATGATGTTCGCCTGCTCGTTGTACCCATCAAACGACGAGTTTTTAAAAGACGTAGAAGAAGAACTTAGATTCCAAATCCCGAGGCTCAAAGAGCACCCATCAATCGCACTTTGGTGTGGTGACAATGAAGTGATTGGAGCTATTGGTTGGTATGACGAATCTAAGCGCAGTAAAGTCAAATACACGGTTAACTACGATCGCCTCAACCGCATGATTGAGAAGGAGATTACCGAGCAAGATAGCACTCGCCGTTTCTGGCCCAGTTCCCCGTGTAATGGTGAACTGGATTTCGGTGATGCGTGGCATGATGATAGTAAAGGCGATATGCACTTTTGGGACGTTTGGCATTCAGGAAAATCATTCAGTGCCTACGTTGACGTGAATCCTCGCTTTTGCTCTGAGTTTGGTTTTCAATCTTGGCCATCTTTTGCTGAAGTTAAGCGGTTTTTCCCTGAGCAAGACTGGAATATTACATCCCCAACTTTTGAACAACATCAGAAGAACCCTCGAGGTCATAGTATTATTACAGAGATGTTCACGCGCTATTTCCGTTTTCCCTCTGGATTCGAGAACATGCTGTATTTAAGTCAAGTTCAGCAGGCAATCGCGATCAAAACTGCATGCGATCATTGGCGTGCCATTTCTCCAGTTTGTCGCGGCATGCTGTACTGGCAACTCAACGATAACTGGCCTGTCAGTTCTTGGTCTAGTTTGGAATACAGTGGTCGATGGAAGCAGTTGCACTACCATGCGAAGCGATTTTTTGCGCCACAGTATTTGGTATTTTCCGAGCATACAGGCAAGTTGAGCCTACATTTGCTCAATGATGCCAAAGAGTCCGCAAGCGTCAACACACTGCTTAAGTGGGTAGATTGGCAAGGGGAAGAAAAGCAATGTTGGAGCTTAGAACAAACAGTCATAGCAGACAGCAATACGATTTTGTGGCAATTGGATGAATCGATCGAGAAGGACGAACTTACGTCAGGCTTCTTGTATGTTGAAGCGCAAATCGGTGAAGACAGAATAAGCAACACATGGTTTAGTACTCACGAGCTAAAAACCTTGCCGATAGCGAAAGCCAATATAGGTGTCTCTATTGAAGGGAGGAAAATTACATTGATTGCGGATAAGCCTGCGTTTTTTGTTCATTTGGAGAGTGATGCTGATGGAAGGTTCAGTGACTCTAGTTTTACTCTGTTGGCCAAGGTTCCAATGACGGTTGAGTATTTAGGTGATGATGTTTCAGGTATGCAGCAGTCGTTGAGGGTATGCCACCTTAATGATTAAAGCGGGCATAGAACATCTACATGCTGATAACTAAAAAGGGAGCGTTTGCTCCCTTTTTAGTTACCAAGTATCCGTTATTAAGCTCAGGTTGAGACAGAAGTTTATTTAAGTTTCTGATGGACCCGATAGCTAACGACAAAGCCAATGTAGAATAGTGCAGCAAGAGTAATCACTGCCGTCGCGTACGCCAGCAGGCTGTTTAACCCTAAACCAAAAGCCAAAGTGAAGGCGATACCATGAATGGCTTCCGCAGGGATTCGGTACCAAGCAGAGTGGACGGAAGATCCGAAGAGGATAAAGGTATTAAGTAAGACAATCGTGCCGCCTATAAAGCCGACCCATCTGCTGTTGTTCATGTTGCAGTCTCAGGGGTTACCGAGGTAACGTAACAAAATATTTCAGGATCGTATTATACAACCGATCATCGCGAAAAGCGCTAGAGAAATTTCGCGGATAAAACAGAGTGTTTTAATTCGAACAGAAGAATACGACATAGCCAACTTAATACAGGAATAACAAAACATGTTGAGATTTATACAACGTCGCCGCATTAAGAAAGTGATTAAGCTAATGAGTACCAGATTGATAGTGGGATACGGCAGTCGTGAGTACTTTTCGGTTGGTCAGGTAAAGACGAGCACCAGCGAGTTAAGCTTAAGCGCGTGCCAACAAAAAATTGCGTTGGCGTTGTATGCGAATCCGCAAGATCTTGATTTGGAAAACCAACCAGAATTGCAAGCAATACGCTCAGACGTGGCGCATGATTTCTTTTCTGGTGCCGATTATACCGCTCAAGATGTGCTTAATTTACTCGGCTCTGGTGGCTGGAAAGGCGGTCGAATGGAAGATGGAATGTCTCATCATTTTGGTATGCACAGTCGATATTAAAAACATGCGTTAATTTTATAAATTCGATAAATATTTTTGCTGTTAAAGATTAATTAAATTTTCTTTCAATTGGGTAATAATTACCTAATTATGCACCCGAATCCCAGCGCGTCGCTGGACTGGTTGGATCGCATACCATGAAATTAATCATCAAAGGATTGGGGCTGAGTGCTCTTGTGCTCAGCATGTTTGCTCATGCAGATAGCAAAACGTTGAACGTTTATGCATGGGGTGGCTATTTGCCGGAAGCATCGTTAAAAGCGTTTGAAAAACAAGAAGGCGTTACGATTAATTATTCGACCTTTGAGAATAATGAATCAATGTATACCAAGCTAAAATTGCTAAAAGGTTCTGGTTACGATGTGGTTTTTGCTTCTGCGTACTTCATTGAAAAAATGGGGCGAGAAGGGCTGCTTTCGAAAATAGATCACGCTCAAGTGCCAAACATGCAAGACACAATGGACGGTTTACTTGGCCAAGCGCACGATCCTAAAAATGATTACTCGCTGCCTTATATTTGGGGCATTACCGGGATCAGCTACAACGAATCCATGGTTGAGCAACCAGTGACCAAATGGGCAGACTTATGGGAGTCTCAATACGAACAACAAGTCATGTTGATTGATGACGTCCGCGACGTGTTCGGTATGGCGCTGAAGAAAAATGGCCATAGCGTGAATACAAAAGACGAAGCTGAAATCGAGCAGGCTTTTGATTCTCTAGTAGCGCTGAAAAACAACGTATTACTGTACAACTCAGATGCGCCGCAAGTCCCTTACGTGTCCGGTGAAACATCGGTCGGCATGCAATGGAACGGCAACGCATTCCAAGGACAGGTTGAAATGCCTGAGCTGAAGTTCGTGATGCCGGAAGAGGGCGCGGTATTGTGGATGGACAACTTCACTATTCCGTCTGGCAGTAAAAACAAAGCATTGGCGCATAAATTTATTAACTTCATGTACCAATCAGAGAACCAAGCGGAAATCGTGACCAGTTTGGGTTATGCGTCGGCAACGAACGCTGGGCGTGACAAATTGCCAGAAGAGTTGAAAAATAACCGTACTATTTTCCCTTCATCAGAAGACATGAAAAAAGGCGAGTTTATTAATGATGTTGGCGCAGAAACGTTAGCGATTTACGAAAAGTACTGGCAACGTTTAAGAACGCAATAAGCAACGCCTTTGCCTATTGTTAGGCTTAAAATCGTTCAAATTTGAATTCCCCTCATCACGAAAGCGGTGAGGGGAATTTTTTATGGGCTTTGTACTGCGAGTGTTACTACGCGGCACGCTTCACGAGGCAGAAGTGCTTTTTACCGCGTTGCAGTAACCAATATTGATCAAACAGTGGGAAGCTCAAACTTGGGTTATCAGCCGACACTTTTTCACCGTTTACACTGATGGCGTTGTTGCTGATGTGTTCGCGTGCAACACGCTTCGAACTTGCTAAACCCGACTCAATCAACAGCTCAACCAAATCTTGTTGTGCGCTCTCAATGCTTGGTAAACCATCCAACTCCAATTGTTTTAATTCACCCAAACTCAGTTGTTGCACATTACCGCTGAATAAAGCTTGAGTGATGCGCTCGGCGCTAGCTAGGCCTTCTTCGCCATGAACAAATCGCGTCATTTCCTCAGCGAGGATACGTTGTGCTTGTGGCTTACCTTGGCTTGCTTGGTCTTGCGCTTCAATGCTGGCAATTTCTTCGCAGCTCAAGAATGTGTAGTAACGCAAGAAGTGGTAAACGTCTGCGTCTTCTGCGCCAAGCCAGAACTGGTAGAACGCGTAAGGAGAGGTTTTGCTAGGATCTAGCCATACTGCACCGCCTTCGGTTTTGCCAAATTTGGTACCATCGGATTTGGTGATCAGCGGCAGAGTTAAGCCAAATACTTGCTCACCATTTTGACGGCGAGTTAAATCGATCCCGCTGACGATGTTTCCCCATTGGTCATTGCCACCGATTTGCAAACGGCAACCGTATCGACGGTTTAGCTCGGCAAAATCGTACGATTGCAGTAGGGCGTAGCTAAATTCGGTGAAGGAGATACCTTGGTCAGGTCGTTGCAGGCGTTGTTTTACCGATTCTCGGTTGACCATAGTATTGATCGAGAAGTGCTTACCCACATCGCGGAAGAAGTCGATCACATTGATCGCTTTCATCCAGTCAGCGTTGTTCACCATGATCATCGGCTTGGTCAGTTGGTGGTTCATCAACTGCTGAATTTGATTAGAAAGATCGTTAACCCAGCCTGAGACGATTTCCTCTGAGTTCAGACTGCGCTCAGTCGCTTTAAAGCTTGGGTCGCCAATCATGCCCGTTGCACCGCCAATCAAGGCAACAGCTTGGTGTCCGGCATCTTGAAAGCGCTTAAGCATAATCAAAGGCACGAGGTGGCCGATATGCAAGCTGCCAGCTGTAGGATCGAAGCCGCAGTAAACGGTTTGTGGCTGTGAGAGAAGTGTCTGAATTTCTTCCAAATCGCTGGCTTGTGCAATCAAGCCACGATCTTGTAAATCTTGCAGTAATGGTGTCGTCATTCTTTTTGTCTGTCTTAGTGGTTGTTACATTTAGACTAAAACGCGACACCTTTTCTCGATATATCCCTTAAGGGACAGTTTTTATCTTGAATGGAGAATGAGGTGATTGAGGAAAAGCTGGAATAACTCACTCAATGAAGACACATTTAATTGCGAGTAAATTCGCTTTCGATGATTTTTGACCGTGCCTTGAACTAAGTGTAACCGCGCGGCAATTTCTTTGGTGTCAAACCCTTGAGCGAGAAGCGAAGCCACCTCTTGTTCGCGACGGGTGAGTGATTCTACGCCAAACGTTGCTAAAGCTTGCTCAATGGCTAATCGCATACTGCCAGAATAAGCACTCTGTGCAAAAACAGGCTCAGAAAAGGTAAATTCCGTTTGTTTCCAATGCTGCTGACAAAGCGACTGAATTATCGGGAAATAGGGCTTTAGCTTATTGATTTGTTGCTGAGAAAAGTATTTTCCATCAGTCATATATCCGAAGTACAGCATGACCCAACGGCCAGATTCAACTTCGACTAGCATGCTAAGCTCGTCTTTCCACCCTGTTTGATGATAGAACTGCTCGCAGTATGAGGTGAAGTCAACGCCTTTACGCGCCACGTCTTTGAGCGTAAATACGCCTTGTTGCTTTGTCTCGTTTAGTTTGAGAAAAAAAGGGTCATTTTGAAATGAGTCAGTAAGGTAGCGTTGAAAAAGTAACTCTCGCTCGTTCTCAATTGAGTCGTAGAGATAAATAGGATGTTTACCTTCTCGGTAACCTAAAATAACTGCGCAATCAAAATGAAAAAGAGTGCGAATGACACGCATAAGTTTAGGAGTAAAGTTAGGCGTGTTAAGAGCAGAAATTGCTTCTGCTAGCAGATTATTAAAGTTATTGTCAGGCATGGGATACCGAATTGCAGGTGGTTTTGCGCAAGCATAACCAAAAGCAATCCAACGAGAAAGGGAAGTCGCCATCTTCTGGTGACTTCCATAGAGAAAGTTGCGTAAGTGCTCAGTTTTGAGGAATCATATCCCCGTTAACTTATTGATAAGGGTGCATAACAACGGTTTTATTTAAGCGATTAGTTGCTATGCATTACTGCGAGTTAGTGAGCTCTTCGTTAACCCAGTATTTAGAACCAGACACGTTAGCATCGATGAGTAAACCTTTAGCGTTCAACTGATAGACGGCGACGCCGCTGTTAAATTGTTTTGAAAGTTGCTCTGAATCTTCGCCCGCAACAGCAGAGGCTTCACTTGTGGCCTCCCATCCTTCGTTGACGAACGTATCAAAATCTTCTTTGCTCTCAAACAGAACCACTTGTTGGTAAAATTTGCCGCCAGCCCCAAGTGCAACGCCCAAACCAAACATATTCATATAAGTGCGTTCTTCTGTTTCCTTATTCACTGCGACTCCTGACCCTGAGTTGGTGTGAAACAGCAAAGATAATTTACGAGAATCAAAGACCGCGTAGCCGTACGCGTTGTCGTAAATAGCTTTTGCCTCCGGCTTTTCATTAAATAACTTGAGCAAAGCGCTATCTGCCATTAAGTCCACGGCTTGGCGAGCTTCTTCTGGCGTATCGCCTTCCATCAGCTCATCAATTTTTTTGTCGGCAGCATCTATCCATTCTTTGCTTTTCTCGATGCTGGCTTCTGTCCATTCGCCTGCGGTATTGATCGCTTCCTCGGACCAGTTCGTGAAATCTTGCCACGCTTGTTTTGAAAACGCTTTGGTATCGTCCCAAGCATCTTGTGCAGTATCAGAAACTGCGTCGCCAAGCTCAGACATTTTATTGGAAATTTCATCCCAATCGGCATAAGCAGGGGATGCCAGGAGCATCAATGTAGTAAGGAGTGCGATAGGCTTTTTCATCAAATTCTCTCTGGAGTTATCGATATACCATTCATTTTAGGTCATCAGACTTTGATAATGAAATTGACTAAATGACGAACTTGAGAGAGGAATCACGAACTGATTGTGAAATGACGTGTGAATAACAAAGCCCTCACAAGGGGAGTGTGAGGGCTAGAGTTTATCGTGTGTTACTTGCTGCTAACTTTACCGAGTTTTAACCAAGTATCGATAACCGTATCTGGGTTTAGTGATACAGAGCTAATACCTTGATCCATTAGCCATTCCGCTAAGTCGTCGTGGTCTGATGGGCCTTGACCACAAATACCAACGTATTTGCCTGCTTTTGTTGCTGCATCAATCGCCATCTGAAGCATCACCTTAACCGCTGGGTTACGCTCATCAAATAGATGTGCAACATCGCCAGAGTCACGGTCAAGACCAAGCGTTAGCTGAGTCATGTCGTTTGAGCCAATCGAGAAGCCATCAAAGTACTTTAAGAACTCATCGGCAAGGACCGCGTTGGATGGCAGTTCGCACATCATGATGACTTTAAGGCCCTGATCGCCACGGCGCAGATCAAACTTCGCTAGCAAATCAATCACTGATGCTGCTTCGCTTGGTGTACGAACAAATGGGATCATGATTTCAACGTTTTTCAGACCCATTTCGTTACGAACGCGTTTGATTGCTTGAGTTTCTAACTCGAAGCAGTCTTCAAACACTGGAGAAATGTAACGAGACGCGCCACGGAAGCCAAGCATTGGGTTTTCTTCATGCGGTTCGTATGCTTTACCGCCAACCAAGTTGCTGTATTCGTTAGACTTAAAGTCAGACATACGAACAATAACGCGTTTCGGCCAAAATGCCGCAGCAATGGTTGCGATACCTTCTGTCAGTTTGCTTACGTAGAAATCGATAGGATCTTTGTAACCACGAATACGCTGAGTGATTTCTGTTTTTAGCTCATCGCTTTGTGCATCAAAGTTAAGTAATGCTTTCGGGTGGATACCAATCATCTTATTGATGATGAATTCAAGGCGCGCAAGACCAACACCCTCATTTGGAATTTGTGCGAAGTCAAACGCGCGATCAGGGTTACCCACGTTCATCATCACTTTTGTTGGTAGCAGTGGCAGTTCATCAACAGAAGAGCGTTTTACATCAAACTCAAGTTCACCTTGGTAAACGTAGCCCGTTTCACCTTCAGAACAAGATACGGTCACGGTTGCACCATCGGTTAACTTGCTTGTCGCATCGCCACAGCCAACGATTGCAGGAATACCAAGCTCACGAGCGATGATGGCAGCGTGGCAAGTACGGCCACCACGGTTGGTTACGATTGCAGATGCTTTTTTCATCACTGGTTCCCAATCTGGGTCAGTCATGTCTGTAACTAGCACGTCACCTTCTTGGACTAAAGACATTTGGTCCAGAGAGTCAACCAAGCGAACCACGCCTTTACCGATGCGCTGACCGATTGCACGACCTTCAACCAAAACATCTGCTTTGTTTTGTAGCTCGTAGCGCTCAATCACGTTTTGTTCCGTTTGTGAACATACGGTTTCAGGACGCGCTTGAACAATGTACAGCTTGCCATCAATACCATCTTTTGCCCATTCAATGTCCATTGGACGCTGATAGTGCTTTTCGATGATCATTGCTTGTTTTGCGAGCTCTTTGATCTCGTCGTCGTTCAATGAGAACGTGTTGCGTTCTTCATCAGAAGTATCAACGATATCAACTTGTTTGCCGATTTCTTGGTTATCTGAGTAGATCATTTTGATCAACTTAGAACCAAATGTTTTCTTAACGATTGGGTGTTCGCCTACTTCAAGCATTGGCTTGTGAACGTAGAACTCGTCAGGGTTTACTGCACCTTGAACGACCATCTCGCCTAGACCCCATGAAGAGGTGATGAAGACAACTTGGTCGAAACCCGATTCAGTGTCTAGTGTAAACATAACACCCGACGAGGCTTTATCTGAACGCACCATACGTTGGATACCCGCAGATAGCGAAATGCCACGGTGGTCGAACCCTTGGTGAACGCGGTAAGAAATCGCACGGTCGTTAAATAGAGAAGCGTAAACGTGCTTAGTTGCTTCTAGTACTGCGTCGATGCCTTTCACGTTCAAAAACGTTTCTTGCTGACCAGCAAAAGAAGCATCAGGTAGGTCTTCTGCCGTAGCAGATGAACGAACTGCGACTGAAAGCTCAGGATTGCCTTCGATCAGTTCTTGGTAATTTTCACGAATTTCTTGTTCAAGGTCCGCAGGGAAAGGGGCCTCTAATACCCATTGACGAATGTTTGCACCTGTCTTACGCAGAGCTTCTACATCTTCAACGTCTAGTTCATCGAGTAATTGGTGAATACGCTCATCCAAACCTTCGTGGTCAAGGAATTGGTTAAACGCGTATGAGGTTGTCGCAAAACCATTTGGTACAGAAACGCCTGCGTTTGCTAGGTTAGAAACCATTTCGCCAAGTGAAGCATTCTTACCGCCGACTTTGTCGACATCATCCATGGATAGGCCATTGAACCAGAGGGTGTTCTTTTGCATGTCTTTCTCCAGAAACATTGCAGCTTAGTAGGGGGACTTAAATCGATCTAAACAATCGCATGTTGGCTGTTATTACACGTTGACCATACATTGCTTCATTCAGATTGATATCAAAGGCAAACGATTACGTTCTGGCTGAAAAAAATTCAAACGAATTTTTAAAGCTGTGGTGAACCTAACTGAAAGCCAAACTGATTTATTAATATTATGTGTACCATCCTACTCAAAAGATTTTGAAAAATTAAACAGAAATGCAAATAAATAACCAAAGTCGTGATGTGTTCTATGTTTCTGACGGTACGGCGATAACATGTGAGACATTAGGGCATGTTGTTCTCGGTCAATTTCCGTTCATTCCTAACGAAAAAACCTTTCCGTTTGTTGAAAGCCAGGACAAAGCTACTGACGTAGTCAAAGAAATTGAAACTTCCTACCAGCGCAATGGCGTCAAACCTCTGGTCTTTTTCTCAATTGTCGTTCCAGAAGTACGTGAAATGCTGCTTGAAGCGCCAGCATACAGTTACGATGTGTTGGAGAGTATTGTGCAGAAAGTGCAAGACGACATTCAGATGGCACCAAAGCCTAAGTTGCAGCGTTCTCGCAGCGTGGGGAAAGATTCCGACACCTATTTTGACCGTATTGCGGCTATTGAATACACATTGGCGCATGATGATGGCATCACACTAAAAGGGTTGGAGCAAGCTGATATCATCTTACTTGGCGTGTCGCGTAGTGGAAAAACGCCGACTAGCTTGTATATGGCGATGCAATTTGGTTTACGTGTTGTGAACTATCCGTTCATTGCGGAAGATGTGAAGATGATGCGTTTGTTGCCTGAATTTGAGATCCATCGTCATAAGTTGTTTGGGCTGACTATCGATCCCGAGCGCTTGACTGAAATCCGTGAAAATCGTTTGTCTGGAAGTGATTACGCTAGCACAGAGCAGTGCAAGCTCGAGCTAGACACTGTTGAGGCGTTGTTTAGAAGAGAGGCGATCCCATATATCAATACGTCCTCTCTGTCTGTTGAGGAAATTACTACGCGTATTCTGGAAAAAGCAGGAATGAAGCGTCGCTTGTTTGGCTAACAAGAGACGCTCATGTCGCTATGTGTAAGAGGAGGTAAGATGTATACCTCCTCTATCGAATGAACCTTAGACAGAATTAATAGTATTGGAACATCTTTTGGATGTCTTGATAGTTTTTGGTCTGAGTCAGTGACAGCATCAGTAAGATACGTGCTTTTTGTGGGTTCAATGTACCTGCTGCGACAAAGCCGTATTTTTCGTCATCAATTTCAGCATCCAAAGTGGTTGAGCCGCTAGGCGTTCGGGAGCTTCTTACAACAACAACGCCATCTTTACTCGCTTTCTCTAGCTCATCAAACACAGTGTGGTACAAGTTACCATTACCGACACCAGCACTTACGATGCCGTCAAACTTCGCATCCACAAAGGCTTTCACCGGCAAACTGGAGGCATTTGCATAGTTATAAACAATACCGACCTTAGGCAACTTAGTAAGCTTTGATACATCGAATGGGGTTTCTGTCGTATGTTTACGTTCTGGGCTTCGTTGATATTTGGCATCGCTATTATGAATGTAGCCGATAGCACCAAAGTTGGGTGACTGGAAAGTGCTGACGGAGGTTGTATTGGTTTTTGTCACATCTCGCGCATCGAAAATCGTGTCATTCATTGCGACTAGCACGCCACGTCCTTCTGAATCTTCATCGGTGGCTGTTACGACTGCATTGTATAAGTTGACTGGTCCATCAGCACTCATTGCGGTGGAAGGACGCATTGCACCGACGATCACGACAGGCTTTTTGCTCTTGACGGTCAGATCAAGGAAGTAAGCGGTTTCCTCTAACGTATCCGTACCATGAGTAATGACGATGCCGTCAACATCATCTTGATCGAGTAGCTCATTAACTCTTTTCGATAATTTTAGCCACACTTCATCATTCATATCTTGTGAACCGATACTGACCACTTGCTCTCCAGAAATATCGGCAATCTTGGTCATACTCGGCACCGCAGAAATCAATGATTCAACGCCGACTTTACCTGCTGTGTAGTTTGATTCTGTTGCAGATTGACCTGCGCCTGCTATGGTGCCACCAGTGGCAAGGATTTTAATGTTCGGAAGATCGGATTGCGCAAAAGAGAACGAACTGATGCATAAACCGAGAGTTATCGTACTGAGGCGGAAAAGATTTTTCGTCATGGGAATCACCTGCTGTTAGGTTGGATGTTGGGGAACTCATCTATCCTAAAAACAGCGGGTTAGATTTTTTGAGTACTAGTTCAACAAATTGCAGATGAAGATCGTGATCAACTAATCACTTAAAGAATATCAAATCAACCAGTTAACCTAATTGACGTGCTTCTTTAACAAGTGAGATGTGCTAGTAACGTGCACAACGTGTTAAGTCCTATAATTTATTGATTTGTAAATAAAGGAGGTAGGAGTCTCGTGATGAGGTTATTAAACATGAATTTAGCCGTGCAATTTTCCAAAGTTTACAGTGTAAAAAAAAAGCGGCTTTACCCCGGAACAGATAAAAGCCGCTTGCCAATGATGTGTTAATTCACATCTTATCGCATAATCATTTGTTCACGACCAGGACCCACAGACACCATTTTTACTGGTACGCCCATGAGTTCCTCAATGCGTTGAACGTATTTCTGTGCTGCTACTGGAAGCTCTTCAAACTTACGACAACCTGTGATGTCCTCGCTCCAGCTTTCCATCTTCTCGTAGATTGGCGCAAGAGAGGCAGTTTGAGGCCAGATTGGGTTTTCGCTGTGGTCGCCTTCGTAGCCAACACAGATTTTCAGATCGTTAAGGCCAGTCAAACAGTCTACTTTCGTTAGTGCAATTTCAGTTGCGGCTTGCAGTTCAACGCCATTCTTCGTAGCGACTGCGTCGAAGTAGCCCATGTCGCGTGGACGACCCGTAGTTGCACCGAACTCGCCAGCAAGTTCGCGGAAAGCGTCTTGCTCTTCCATTGCAGTGATCAACGTACCAGTACCCACTGATGAGCTGAAGGCTTTTGCAACAGCAATAACGCGTTCAGGACGAAGTGCCGGAAGGCCACTACCGATACCCGCGTACATTGATACAACGTTAGAAGATGTTGTCCAAGGGTACTCACCGTAAACAAGGTCACGACCCGCGCCAAGCTGCGCTTCGAACAATAGAGTTTTGTCTTTCGCTTGTAGTTCTTTTAGAGGAAGCGTTACGTTGCAAATTGAATCGCGCCAAGGTGCAGAGACTTCTAGCAGCCAGTTCGCCAGTTCTTCAGCGGTTTGTTCAAACTCGAACGTCGGGTAAAGTGCACGCAGTTGCGGCAGTTTCCAATCCATCATGAATTGAAGGCGTTCAACTAATACTTCTGGTTGCTTCAACCAACCAACTAGGATGCCTTTCTTCATTACGCGGTCACCGTACGCAGGTGCAATACCTTGACGAGTTGAACCGTATGCTTTGTCGCCTAAACGCTGTTCTTCTAGCGTATCTTCTAGTGCGTGTAGAGGTAGACACAGTGTTGCGCGATCAGAGATGCACATATTCACTTTTACGCCTGCTTCTTCAACTTCCGCAATCTCCTGAGACAGCAACGCAGGGCTGATAACCATACCCGGACCTAACACTGCCAAACAGTCTGGGTTGAATACGCCACTTGGTAGCTGGTGCAGCTTGAACGTACCTAGATCGTTAACCACGGTGTGACCCGCGTTGTTACCACCTTGGAAACGAATGCTCGCAGAAGCTTGCTCTGCCAAAAAGTCAACGATGCGGCCTTTGCCTTCATCACCCCAGTTTGCACCCACAACAACGATAGACGACATAATTTAATCTCCAAAAACAGATGCAAAAATCTTAAGGTGTTCGCCATAATAAGAGAAATTAATTATACTCATTAACTTGATAAGAATCTCATATCGGAATTGGCAATGTTAGATTTGAACTGGCTGCGAACCTTCGTCACTCTTGCAGAGGTAAAACATTTCGGCAAAACAGCGACGGAACTGCACATGACACAGCCGAACGTAAGTTTGCATATCAAGCAGTTGGAGCAGGCCACGCGCACGAAATTGATTGAGCGAAACCCTGTACAGCTGACGCAGGCGGGGAAGCGTTTGTTAGCTACGGCGCAGCGGATGCTCAATGAGCTGCAAATTTGTCAGTCGGATCTCAATGCCATCAACGATCTTACGCAGGGGACGCTTTCTATTGCGGCGAGCGATATTGTTTCACGTTTACTGCTTATCAAACCATTTCAGCAATTCAAAAGTGAATATCCGGGGATCGACTTGGCATTGTTCAATACCACATCTTCTCAAGCGGTGGATTTGGTGAAAAGTGCGCGTGCCGATATCGGCTTTGTTATCGCACAAAAAGAGAGTCAACCGCTGCATTTTACGCCTCTCACGCAGATTCATTGGTGTGCGTTTGGCGATAACATTTTTGAGTGGCAAGACAATCGAAAAGAGAGCCAGACGCTGATCCTGCTAGGGCACGATACTCGAACCCGAGAGCTGATTGATGCGTCTTTACCTGAGCTAAATCTGCCTAAGCATCGCGTGATGGAAGTGGGCAGTGTGGAAGCACAAATCGACTGGGCGGAAGCGGGGTTTGGGACTGCTATTGTGCCGGATTTCTCGCTCGATCCGAGATTAAAGCTTTCTCGTGAAGTTACGCCTTTGCCAAGTTTTCCAAACACTGATTTCGGCTACATCGTGCGTCAAAATCAGGTGTTATCCAAAGCGGCAAAACAGTTGCTGGCTTGGGTTGGCGAGAATGTGTCGGTGGTTGAGGGCTAAGACGATGAAAGAAAAGGCCATGAAAGAGACGAAGATTACGATTTCGCTCCCATCCTTGATTCACCGTATTGGGGGCGACCATGCCAAGCGAGCGAAAACACTCGCAGCAGAAAAACAGTGCGATCTTAAGCGAATTAGACGATCTCGTCACTGGCAAATCTCGGGCGAGGCTTTGGATGTAAAAGCGTTTTTAGAGCTTCTCAAAAACGAAGAAGCAGAGACGATGCGATTTGCGATCAACAAAATCGAACAAGCTCTACTTGCTCACCAAGACAAATTGGAACCTTTGGACGTGAAGTTGATACGTTTGGTGAGACAAAACCCAAACATCACCTTAGCGGAGCTGATGGCTGAAACGAACTGCACGTTAGTTCAAGCTCGCACGGCACGATTTGATGCTGAGTTGCTTTAAGATCGGTTTGTGGTTTACTCACTTTATTAACAGATGTTAGGGTACCGATCAAAATCACTCACTAAGACCATTTTATTATGGATATTTGGCAGCTTCTCCTTTTTATCCCTGCTTGCTTTGCTCTAAATATGGCTCCAGGCCCAAACAATTTATTGGCAATGAATAATGCGCGTTGTTACGGCTTTAGGGCCGCGTTTACGGCTAGTTTAGGCAGAATTGCCGCTTTTTCAGCAATGATTGCGTTGTCTGCATCAGGTCTGGCTGTGATTTTGTATACGTCAGAAATGCTATTTTTGGCAATAAAGCTGGTAGGGGCGCTGTATCTACTGTGGATTGCGTTTAGCCTTTGGCGTTCAGAGTCCAGCCCGATCTCTGACTTGGACAATTCGCGCAATTACGCAGGACTTGCGAAGCAAGAATTTACGCTTGCTGCTGGCAACCCGAAAGCGATACTTATTTTTACTGCATTCTTGCCGCAATTTGTTGATGCCAATGCCAACGTTCAAGAGCAGTTTTTTGCCCTTGGCTCGACGTTTTTGATATTAGAAATGGTCGCCATTTCAATCTATGCCATCTTTGGTTTGTACTTGAGGCACTGGTTTTCAAATCCAAAAATGGCGAAACGTTTCAATCGCGGATGTTCGTTGTTTTTAGCCGCATCAGGTGCGAATTTGCTACTAAGTAAGCAATAACAACACATCATCTCCGTAGATTATTTTTCTATAAAAAGAGCCGCTGATGTTACATCAGCGGCTCTTTTCGTTGATGCATCGATTATTTATTGTTACCACATCAAATCGTCAGGCACGACGAAATCTGCGTATGGATCGTCTTCTGCTGGAATGTCAGATTCTGCTTCTTTCTGTTCGATGATGACGGACTCATCACGTTGAGCAATTTTATTCGCTACTCCACGTGGAATGACAACATAGCTTTCACCAACAATTGCGATTGCCAAAATACCTTTGATCAACTGCTCGCGGATAAGTGAATCTACATAAAGTGATTTCACTAGCGTACCGTGAGTGAAGTTGTATTTGATGTCGCCATCTTTTAAGTCGATCTTGTTCATCTCAATCAATTGATTGATCTGCGCTTTGATCTCTTTATTTAATCGCTCAGCATTTTGTTGCTCGCTCAATTGTTTATCACGCTCTAACTGTTGGCGTTTATTCTCTTCAACCGCCGCTTTTACTTCGCGTGCTTGAACGCGTGATTTTTTTGAGCCTTTCTTCGCTTTCTTTAGTTTCTTTTCATTAACTAAGCCAGCTTTCAGCATTTGTTCTTGAAGGGTAAGTTTTGCCATGTTTCATCCAGTTAGTGCGCAATTTTGGGCATTTTACCCACTATTGCCACTTGTAGTAAATAATAGTGCTTTCTATGGGTCTAAAATGTTTGGTTGGCTTGTTGTCTCTTTAATGGAAAGTGCAAAGCGGGTCTTCTCCAAAGCCCGCGAGCATTACTGAAATCTAGGTGGGTTATGGCTGCCACTGTTTAGATGTGACGAGGTTATCCATCACTTTGTTTACCGCTTGATGCGCTTTGTCGACAATGGTGTCTATATCGTTACGATTCGCGATAAGCGGTGGAGCAAAACCGAGGATGTCACCATGTGGCATAGCGCGAGCGATTAAGCCTTGCTCTAAACAGGCCGCCGCGATTTGCGGGCCTACTTTCAAGTTTGGATCAAAGTGTGCTCGGCGAAGCTTGTCTGAAGAAAACTCCAACGCATGCAACAAGCCAACGCCACGAGTATCACCGACTAATGGATGATCGTTAAACGTCTCTGCCATACGTTGCTGCAAGTAAGCGCCGACTTCGGCCGCGTTTTGCACTAAGCCTTCACGTTCAATGATATCGAGGTTGCAGTTCGCGGCTGCCGCCCCCATTGGGTGACCAGAGTAGGTATAACCGTGTCCGATAGCGCCCCATTGGTCGGTGCCGTTTTCTAGCACACTCCAAACTCGTTCACCGACGATCACGCCAGACAGCGGTTGATACGCTGAGGTTAACCCTTTCGCTACCGTGATGAGATCTGGTTTCATGTCGTAGTGGAGTGAGCCAAAATCGGAGCCGAGGCGACCAAAGCCACACACCACTTCATCCGCAATCAAGAGTACATCGTATTTGTCGAGTACTTTGCGAATCGCCTGCCAGTACCCTGCTGGTGGTGGCACAATACCGCCAGTACCGAGCACTGGTTCCGCAATCATTGCTGCTACCGTTTCTGGGCCTTCTTCCAAGATCATCGCTTCGAGTTGATCTGCGCAATATTGAGAGAATTCAAGCTCAGACATACTCTCGTCTTCACGGCGATAATAATATGGCGCGATGGTGTGTTTGATACGCTCAAGTGGTAAATCAAAATGGGCGTGGAACAACGGTAAACCTGTCAGTGAACCGGACGCGATACTTGAACCATGGTAGCCGCGGTCACGCGAAATGATTTTTTTCTTCTCTGGTAGACCACGAGCATTGTTGTAATACCACACCAACTTAAGTTGAGTTTCGTTCGCGTCGCTGCCTGACATGCCGTAGTAAACTTTGCTCATGCCTTCAGGCGCCATTTTGATGATGCGATCTGACAGTGTCACGAGCGCTTCGTTCGTATGGCCGACGTAAGTGTGGTAGTACGCCAGTTCTTTGGCTTGTTCATAAATCGCATCGGCCATTTCAGTCCTGCCATAGCCAATGTTCACACAATACAACCCGGCAAAGCCGTCTATCAGCTCGATGCCTTCTGAATCGGTGATGCGTATTCCGCTTCCGTTCGAGATAATTCTTCCCGAAAGCTCCCCAGCCGCATACTGCTTCAGGTGGGTTGAGGCATGAAATACTCTCTGACGATCGATCTCTAAAAGTTGTTGGGTTTTGTTACTCATGATCCTTCTCCTCGAATAATTGGATATCCATATTTCGTGTCTCAACTGCCACTGACGGTTGGTAAAGCGCCTAAGCAGCAGTATTTGATTTCGCTGTATTCTTCAAATCCGTGACGGCTTCCTTCTCGTCCAAGACCAGACTGTTTCACGCCGCCGAATGGGATAGGGTGCCCTGTCATTTTGACGGAGTTCACGCTCACCATGCCAAACTCCAAACCGCGCATGCAGTGCCAAATTTGGTGAATATCGTGACCATAAACATAGGCAGCTAAGCCGTACTCAGTGTCGTTGCTCATTTCAATCACGGTATCTAAGTCTTGGTAAGGCAATACGCCTGCCACAGGACAAAAATTCTCTTCGCGATACACCGCCATTTCAGGGGTTACATCGGCTAGCAATGTCGGCGCGAAGAAGTTTTCGCCTGGTTCGGGCTGGTGGTATCCCGCTACCAATCGCGCGCCTTTGTCGAGCGCGTCACGCACCAAATCATGCGCTTTATCCACCGCAGTGCGATTAATAAGCGGTCCCATGGTGGTTTTTTCGTCTAAGCCATTGCCCAAAACGATTTGGCTCATTTCTTTGGCAAACGCTTCCAAAAACGCTTCGTACTTATCGTCAGGGACGAAAATACGGTTTGCGGCCAAGCAGTCTTGTCCTGCGGTTTGAAACTTCGCATCCACGGCGGCTTTGGCTGCTTGCTCGACATCCATATCTGGCAGCACGATGAAAGGGGCGTTACCACCGAGCTCCATACTGCACTTCTTCACGGTTTGTGCCGCGTCGCGTAGCAATAGTTTGCCTACTCGAGTTGAGCCTGTGAACGAGAGCGCTTTGACTTTATCGGAGTGACACAAGGTTTGTGACACCATCACCGCATCGCCAGTGATCACGTTAAATACACCAGGTGGAAAGCCAGCTCGGTCTGCTAACTCTGCCAACGCTAACGCAGAAAAAGGCGTTTCACTGGCGGGCTTAATGAGCACCGGACAGCCTATTGCTAGTGCGGCTGCGGCTTTGCGTGTGATCATGGCATTAGGAAAGTTCCATGGCGTAATCAGTGCTGCGACACCAATTGGCTCGCGCACCGTTGATAGCTGCGCATTCGGAATATGACTTGGGATGGTTTCGCCATAACAGCGGCGTGCTTCTTCGGCAAACCAACGAACAAAGGATGCGCCGTAGTCAATCTCACCTACAGCATCACCTAGTGTTTTTCCTTGCTCCATCACCATCAAATGAGCAAGATCTTGCTTTGATTCTAGAATCAGGTCGTGCCAACGCATGAGAATTTCAGCGCGCTCTTCTGCTTGCATTTTTCGCCATTGACGAAAGGCTTGGTCGGCTTCATCAATCGCTTGATAGAGTTGTTGCTGAGATAGCTTAGTGATGTAACCGATGACCGTGCCATCTGCTGGATTATCCACCGGATGAAATTGATCACCACTTACCCATTTGCCATTCACGTACGCTAAACCTCTCACCAAACGTACGTCTTTCATTATCGCCATCATGTCGTGCGAGGCTTTTAATTCTTCAGCGTGTAAGCTGTGCAGTGCTGCCATGAGTCCTTCTCCCAGCATCGTTGTCCATAATGAAACTGTAATGGAGAAGTGACCGAAATAATTTCTGATACCGAGGTTTAAAACGTCAGAACTTTCTTTTTAGTGCCGTTAAATATGGTGTTTTTTCTGTTCACGCCTGATGCGCATTTTCCCTTTATAACAAAGCGTTTTGGTTTACTTCGAATGTGCCCGCATCACGTTTGATTGTTTTTGTCACAATGTAAGTAAAGTAGCGCTCAATGCCCACATCTGAGTCTAACCAGTTGTCGATAAGCCGCTGATATTGGTCGATATCTTCTGACTGAATTTTAAGGATGTAATCGACACCACCGCCCGTGGCATAGCAATCAGTGACTTCTGGTGAATGTTGTACCAGTTGCTCGAAGCGTTTGAACGCTTGGGCGTTGTGTTCTTTGAGCGTAACTTCAACCATAACTGACGTTCGTTTGAACAAAATATCGGTATTTACTTTTGCTCCGTAGCCTTCAATGATGCCTGCTTCTTCCAGTTTTTTGACACGCTCCCAACAAGGGCTCACGGATAGGTTGATGGCCTCGGCAAGGTGAGATTTGGTGATACGACCATTATCATGAAGTATTTGTAGAATTTTTACGTCGTAGCGATCGAGGCGCATAATGAGTCTCCCTGTAGAATACTAATCATTTCATGAAAGGCTGATGACTGGTCGCTGTTATAAGTTGCTTTCCAGTTTGCTTCTGGTATGCCATTTGTTTTGATTTCTTTAGTTGGTTTTTCAATCAGCCTATCTCGCCGCAGTCTTCGGCTATAACTGCGATAGTGTCACCGATATTCACCATAGCAGGAAAACGACGCGCCGCGAAAATACCATTGCGCTGTGACTTGTACTCAACGGGGGCGGTACCTGTGCGCTCGGTCGAGAAGATTCTCACTAATACATCGCCCTTTTTGACGGTATCGCCAAGATCAAATAAGTATTCTGTGATGCCGTGGTGTTGGCTTTGCACATAACAACTTGCATCAGGCATATCTAATAACTTAGTTGGTTGGGTTGGTTGTTCGTAGTCACCGGGCAAGTTGCCTGAGAAGCGTAAGAAGTTGCGAATGCCACGGTCGGAATAAGCGATGGTTTCTGGAGTGCTGGTTCCGCCTCCTCTTAGTTCGGTGGTAACAAAGATTTTTCCCTGAGACTCCACGGCAGTGTCATACAGGCTGGTGGCGTCCATTTCGAGCAAGATCATGGTGTAAGGCGCGCCAAACAGTTTTGCACCTAATATGCAGGCTTCTTCTTGATCGAGATTGTTGAGACGATGGGCAGCGGCGAACGGAACGATATCTAACGTTTTACCACCTGAGTGAATGTCTAACGCAAAATCGCACTTAGGAACTAGGTAACGAGTAAAATAATCCGCAATTTTCTCGGTCACTGTGCCTATGGGGTTGCCAGGAAAGCTGCGATTTAAATTCCCTTTATCGATAAACGACGTACGTGAGGCATTTTGTACCGCAGGTAAGTTCATCATGGGTACAATAATGACACGACCTTGGATTTGATCTGCCTGAAGCGAGTTCGTCAATTTTAGCAGGCTGGTGATGCCTTCGTATTCGTCTCCGTGATTACCGCCAGTAAGCAGTGCGGTTGGTCCGTGACCATTTTTGATCACGGTGATAGGTATCATAATACTGCCCCAAGCGGAGTCGTCATGTGAATAGGGCAGCGTTAAAAAGCCGTGCTGTACACCTTCTCGGTCAAAGTCTATGGTGGCTGTGATCGAGCTTTTTTGCATATCAAGTCCTTTTAGTTCTCAGACCTGGCTCAACAGAGCTTAAGGTTTGAAAAATTAGTGTTTAACAAATAAGTGGCGTGGAAAATCACACAATGTTTTTGCTCCATCATGGGTAATGACGATACTTTCCGTTGTTTCTAACCCCCAATCTTTGAACCACAGCCCCGGCATAAAATGGAATGTCATGCCTTCTCTCAAGATGGTTTTATCGGTGTCTCGCAAACTCATGGTTCGTTCCCCCCAATCTGGTGGGTAGCTCAAACCTATTGGGTAGCCACAACGGGCACCTTCGCGTGAGAATCCCGCTTTATCGAGAACCTGGTTTAGTGCATTGGCGATGTCGGCGCAGGTATTTCCGGGCTTTGCCACTTTCAAGCCCGCTTCAAGTCCTAGAGTCAGGGCTTCGTCGGCTCGTTTAAACTTGTCGTCAGGCTCGCCAAGAAAAATAGTGCGTGAGAGTGGGCAATGGTAACGGCGGTGCGCCCCTGCGATTTCAAAAAACGTCCCTTCGCCTTTCTTGAAGGGTCTGTCATCCCAAGTCAGGTGAGGTGCGGAAGCATCAGAACCTGATGGCAAAAGCGGCACAATCGCGGTGTAATCGCCAAAGTGGTCTTCATGCCCGAGCACGGCTTGGCGGTTAATCTCGGCAACAAGGTGGTGTTTCGGTAATCCAGGTTCAATCATGTCGAACGCGACGCGGTGCATATTTTCAACAATGCGAGCGGCACGGTACATGTACGCCAGTTCTTGATCGGATTTAACGGCGCGGCACCAGTTGACTAGTCCAGTTGCATCGAGAAGTTGAGCATTCGGTAGGTGCGTAGTGAGTGATTCGTAAGCGGTGGCGCTAAAGTAATAGTTATCTTTTTCTACGCCGATGCGACCACGATCCCAAAGGCGCGGAGCCAGTACGGCTTCGACTAGGAAATCCATCGGGTGTAACGGCGGGTTCATTACATAATGGTCTGGATAGTAGGTAATGTTTTCTGCCGACATATACGCAGTCCTGTATGCTCCGTTGGCATCTTGGCAGCGTCCAAACCAAACAGGTTCATCAGATGGACCAACAACGACACATTGTGGCACGTAAAAAGACCACCCATCATAGCCTGTCAGCCACGCCATGTTAGAAGGGTCATGAATGATAAGGACATCCAATTCTCTTTCTTCCATCGATTGCCGAACTTTCGTTAACCGATCCTGGAACTCATCCAGTGTAAAATGCAAAGCAACGCCTCTCATATTTTCTCCTTGTTAGAAATCCGACGCCTTATGGGCCTTCGGAGACGCTGAGGTATTTCTACCTTCTACCAGCTAGCCAGATCTGCGTTAAAAATGATTGCAATTTACCTCTGGGGTTGTATTTGGATTGAACGATGCTGTTTAACATGTTTGTTTAACCCATACATTTCATGTCAATCATTACAATTGTGGTTTATTTTTGTGCATTTCACCTCATTTTGTGAGTTAAAGTTCGCTGTTTGTTAAATGGAAGTTACAATGAGCGTTAAAAATGAATCAATTAAAATATTGTGTCATGACAATTTCTTTGAACCCGATCATTCGGCCAGGCACCGCTAAATACATCTCCATTGGTAACTATCTTGTCGAATGTGTCCGCAGTGGTTATCTAAAACCGGGGACTCGATTACCCACACATCGTGAGTTTGCAGAGCAAATTGGCGTCAGCGTACAAACGGTGAGCCATTCATATGGTTATGCAGAGAAAAAAGGGGCGATCGAGTCTTGGGTTGGGAATGGTACTTTTGTCAAATCAGGTTTTGTGGATGAAAGTACGGACACGGAGTTCATGCTGACACAAGAGATGAAAGAAACGCCGGATGAAATTGATATGTCGATTGCACATCCAGTGGTGACCGATCGCCACATTACGCTTTTTAATCAGGCGTTAATGGAGATTGCTGGGCAAACAAACAATCGTGGTTTGATCAGTAAAGCAAAGCCGGTAACAGGTCAGCCTCATCATATTGAGTCAGGGGCACGATTTCTAAGTAGCCAAGGGCTGGATGTGGGTGCCGATCAGATATTACTCACAAATGGTGCATGCCATGGTTTAACGTTGGCTTTAAGCACAGTTGTTGAACACGGTGATGTAGTTGCTTGTGGTCACTTGGTTGATCATGGCTTGATCTCTCGCTCGAGAATGCTTGGATTTAAGTTGCAACCACTTGAAATGGATGAGTTTGGTATAACGCCGGATGCATTTGAATGGGCATGTAAACACAAACCAATCAAGGTATTGTGTTGCACACCTAGCATGGCTAACCCGACTAGTGCGCATATGGATCTTGCACGCCGAGAGGCGATAGCGAATATTGCGCAGCAATACGACATCTATGTCATTGAAGATGACGTGTATGGAGCACTAGAACCTAACCGTGTCCCACCCCTTGCCACATTGTTACCCGAACAAGCTTTCTATGTAACCAGTTTAACCAAAGTTGTAGCGCCAGGCATGCGCACTGGCTATCTGACGGTCCCACGTCATTTTTTGCAGCACGCGATTGGTCGTTTAGCCGCAACGAGTTGGTCTGCGACTCCATTACCATTTGAAGTTGCTCATTTGTGGATCGAGAACGGTACGTTAAATCGACTTATTCGCTTTCAAGTCAATGAGTTTGCTAAGCGACAACGAATAGCAAAAGCCGCTTTAGAAGGGCATGTTTATAGCTCGCACCCGAATGGACAGCACATTTGGTTGAGACTACCCGAGCAGTGGAATAGCGATGACCTGGTTGCTTCGGCTAAGCGTTCAGGGGTGCAGATCACGGGATACAAACCGTTTGTTCTCGATACTAATCAGCCAATGCCTTACGTGCGAATCAGTTTGGGAGCAGAAACAAACCGAGGCTACATCAAACACGGGTTATCTGTGATTGCTGAAATTCTCGATACCAACCCTCCCACCTCACACTTTTTAGTTTGAGCGATAGGTTATTTATGCTTTTATCTGATGGGCTTAAACGTTTGTAACTGAGTTTTTTCTTGTCGCCATTGCCTTGGCGATTTTCCCGTCCAGCGACGAAAGTGGCGGCTGAAGACCGCAGTTTCTGCATAGCCCAGTTGCAACGCGATATCGGTAATACTCTGAATATTCTCATGCAATCGCTGTTCGGCGAAATCCTGACGCACTTGTTGTAAAAGCTGCCGATAATTTGTGCCCTGTTGTTTCAGCTTGTTTTGCAGCATTCTCGGATGCAGATCCAATGCTCTTGCAACGCGCTCAACGCTGCATTCTCCGGTTGAGAGCAGACGGCCAATCATGTTTGCTGCTTGGTCACTGAGATTGTTGGGGTAACGGGTTTGCAGCTCTTTGAGGTGCTGTTGAAAATGGCGCTCTAGTGCGTCTTCATCTTGGTGGTTCTTAGCGTTAAGCAGAGTCGCTTTAAGTAGGATACCGTCAAACTTATCACCGAAACGCAGTTTGTTCTGCTGGGCAAACTTGCTTTTTTCTACTTCCAATGTTGCGTGTTGAGTCAAATGTAGCGCGAAGTGACTTGCTTCAATATCAAGTAAGCTCGCAACAAACATCGCCAGATGCGACACACTGAGCTGCATCAACTGCGCGATACCTCGTTCGCTGTGCACATCAATATTGAGCGACAACCGTACCCAATCATCTTGTGGCGTCATGTTGAGAGTTACCCCTGACGAATGTAGATAGAGAAAATCATTCACCCGCGCCAAGGCATCACCAACCGTTTCCGCGCGAGAAACCAGCATTGGTAAGTCCCCCAAGCTTTGTAGGTTTTGACGCTCAGCGAGTAACGCACCAAACAACGGTTGCTGACAACGAGCAGCCGCTTCCTCCAGCAATTCAGCCAGCCTAGGGTAGGCGAGATACGTATCGGGATTGCGAAACTGCGCCGCAGACAGCCCGACGGCAGCCATAATCTCAACCGGATTCTGCCCCAGTTCGGAAACCAAGCTATCAAATTTATCGGCAGCGCCACTTCGTACGATATACATGTCTCGATTTTTAAATGTTAACAGGTTGTAAATCGCAATGTATCAAATTTACTTCGCAAAAGGTCAAGTGAGTGTCAGTGAGTTGATCTAGGTTACATTTTGATAACAAAAACGCATGAATGAGAAGGTGTATGGAACTTATCAATAAAACGGCCATCGTGACTGGCGCTGCGGGTGGAATTGGGCAAGCTATTATTGCAAAGCTAAGAGAGCAAGGAGCCAAAGTGCTTGCTGTCGATATTTCAGAGCAATCACTGCAAATGTACGCAAGTTTTGGCCCTAAGCAGTTGGAAACCTTTGTTGCGGACGTCACCGATTACCAACAAGTCGAAGCCATGGTGAAGTACGCGGTCGAACTATTTGGCTCACTTGACATCATGGTCAACAACGCGGGCATCGGTGCACCGAAACCTCTGCTTGACCACGACCCAATTGCTGATTTTGAGCCGATCTCAAAGGTCAACCAAAATGGTGTCTACTACGGAATTCTCGCCGCTGGGCGACAATTCCAAGCGCAAGGCACGCCGGGCGTGATCCTCAATACTTCTTCTGTTTACGCACGAATGGCGTCTGAGATGACCTTTACCTACAACGTCAGTAAAGCCGCAGTCGATATGATGACCAAATGCGCCGCATTAGAACTCGCACCATTGGGTATTCGTGTTTGCGCTGTCGCTCCGGGACGCGTTGATACTCCGATGTTAAGGCAATACGAAGAGATTGGCCTGTGGGACCACATCCGCAAAGAACAGATGCGTCAAAACTTCACACAACCAGAAGAGATTGCTGATGTGGTGGCGTTTCTGGTCAGCGAGAAAGCCAACTGTATCAACGGTTGTACCATCAGCGCATCTGACGGTTTCGAGAATTTTAAGTACCCACTTATGGGATAGGCGAGTACGCCACATTACAGCAACAGCGAGGATGTAAGTTATGTCATTACCAGAAGTTATTCAGCACCAAGATTTTTTATTAACTCTTAATACCAATGAAGAGTCGATCATCAAAGACGCATTACCGGGTGTGGATGTTTATCCCCTGTTTCTTGATCCAGAAAACGGAACTTGGGTGATACGCGCCAAGTTCAAACCGGGCGTGACTTTACCTAAGCACTTCCA
Organism: Vibrio sp. 1727; assembly: GCF_033344415.1. Classification (NCBI taxonomy): domain Bacteria; kingdom Pseudomonadati; phylum Pseudomonadota; class Gammaproteobacteria; order Vibrionales; family Vibrionaceae; genus Vibrio; species Vibrio sp. 1727. The sequence continues at coordinate 158,712 of NZ_JAWPOT010000003.1, read as the reverse complement.
CACTGGTGTGGTGCATTTCTATACACTGAGTGGCGCTTGGCACTACATTGAATACCCAAACCAAGTCCAAACCGCTGGTAGTTATTTGTATGAGCCAGGTGGTTCGATTCATACCTTTCACTGTCCAGAAGAGTCGGGTGGTGCAGATGGCTTTATGGTGATCCAAGGTGCGAACATTAACTTTGACGACGAGGGTAACTTCATCAACATCATGGATGCAGGTTGGATTGAGCAAGTTGTTATTGCAACAGCGAAAGCACAAGGCTTCACTGCGCGCTACATCAAACCGGGTGCGATTGCTGGCCTAAGCGATGAGCTAGCGGAGTAACCCCATGCAACAGATGAACAGTATCATAATGCAGGATGGTAGTGTCCGCCTGAAGCAAGTCGAAATCCCCAAACCTGCAGCGGGACAAGTGTTGGTTCGTAGTCTAGCTTGTGGCATTTGTGGCTCCGACCTTCACATTACTCGACACGCGGATGAGGTATTTGATGTATTCCACCAGCTCGGGTTGATGCCTGATGAAGCCGGTGAGCACGCTCAAGTGATGTTGGGGCATGAGTTCTGTGCGGAAATTATCGAATACGGTGCCGATACGCAGCAAACGTTGTCCGTTGGTAGCCGAGTCACCTCAGTGCCGATGTTGCTCAGCCAAAATGGCGCGGGCGTTGGTGTTACTCCGGGTACTTATGGCGCTTACTCTGAGTATTTCCTGCTTGATGAAGCGTTATTGCTACCTGTGCCAGACGGAATGCCGTCTGAGGCGGCGGCATTAACCGAACCACTAGCGGTCGGTTTGCACGCGGTCAACCGCAGTGAAATCGAAACGGAAGAAACAGCGCTGGTTGTCGGTTGCGGCCCTATAGGGCTGGCGGTGATTGCTGCACTGAAACAACGTGGCGTCAGCAATATTCTTGCGGTCGATCTTCAGGAAGAAAAGCTGCAACTTGCCAGCGAGTTTGGCGCAAATCGATTGATCAACCCGACCAAGGAAGACGAGATCGCCGTTGGTGAGCAGTACGCGATGAATTCACGCCTGGTCATTTATGAGTGTGTTGGCAAGCATACCTTGATTGACGATTTTCTGCGCCGCGCTCCTGCCCGAGCGCGAATCGTCATCTCGGGTATCCATACGACACCCGCAATCATTAACTACGCGTACGCGACGGTAAAAGAGCTCGATTTGAGATTCTCTTACTACTACCAACCGCACGAGTTTGAGCAATGCCTACAAGCGATTGCCGAACATAAGTTGCCTTGGCAGAAAATGCTCACCGCCAAAGTGGGAATCGATGGTGTCGAAGACGCATTTACAAAGTTAATGACGCCAAATGATCACATCAAAGTCGTTATCGAACCTTGGCGCAGCGGCGCGTTAGAAGTGATTTAACTCTTAGCCAGATTAAGCTAGCTAAAACCAATTTTAGTTTGGTGACAGCCCCAACCGTAGCAGCTAGGTTGGGGCTTTTTTGTTAGGCCTGTTCTGCGCATTCCTGTTGCAGAGCAGGGTAATCGGTGTAGCCTCGTTCGTTTCCGCCAAACAACGTTGAGCCATCGAGTTCTGCCAACGGATGGTGATGTTGCAAGCGAGAGACTAAGTCTGGGTTTGCTACGAATGGCCGTCCGAATGCGACAAGATCCGCGTAGCCTTTCTCTAACACTTCGTTTGCTCGTTGAGGATTGTAGCGACCTGCGACAATGATAGCGTTGCGAAAGCGCTTTCTAAGTTCGATTCGGAACGTCTCTGGAATCGTTGGTGCATCGGCCCAATCGGCCTCGGACAAGTGCAAGTAGGCAATGTCGCGCTCCTGTAGCTGTTTTGATGCCTCTAAGATCGTTGGCACGATATCTGGGCAGTCCATATCTTTAAAGGTAATGAATGGTGCCAATCTCACTCCAACTCGATGCGCACCAACAGCGGCGATAACTGCCTCCACTACTTCGATAAGAAAACGGATACGATTTTCTCGTGAACCGCCGTAGTTGTCTGTTCGATGGTTTGAGTTGGTTCTTAAGAACTGATCGATCAGATACCCATTCCCGCCGTGGATTTCTACACCATCAAAACCCGATTCAATGGCGCGTTTGGCTGCGTTCGCGAAATCACCGACAACTCGGTTGATATCTGCTTGTGTCATGGCGCGAGGCTCAACACAATCGACCATATTGCCGTTGCCTTGTTCATCTGCAATCCAAACTTGCGTCTCTACCGGAGCGAGCGCAGATGGCGCGATAGGCTGTTCACCATTTTGGAATGTTGGGTGAGACACTCTGCCCACATGCCATAGCTGACAAAACATCGCTGCGCCTTGTGATTTGACCGCTTGGGTCACACCTTGCCAGCCCGCCACTTGCGCATCGGTGTAAACGCCAGGGGTGAACGAATAGCCTTGAGAATCGTCCGAAATTTGCGTGGCTTCGGAAATGATCAGCCCGGCAGAAGCGCGCTGTTGATAATACGTTGCCATCATCTCATTCGGGATGTTGCCCGGCTGAGTGGTGCGTGCGCGAGTCATTGGTGCCATGACAATACGGTTTTGTAGTGACAACGATTTCAGTTGAGCTGGCTCAAACAGCTTATTTGTTCTTTGTTGCATGTTGCGCTCCTTAGATAAGTACAGGCACGTTGGTCGCTTTACGAGCGATTGCCATCCAGTGAAGTACGGCTGGATCCCATTGCACTTCGGGCGCACTGAAAAAGCCGCGTAGAATGGAAAACATAATGGCTTGATCAACCAGTGACGTTTGCTTTTCTGAACTTAGGTTGAGCAAGGGTTTGGTTTGTTCTATCAAAGCGGCGACTTCTTTCGCAATCGCAGGTGTATCGTTAATCAAAGCTTCAAAATTTAACGCTTCGGTTTCTTTTTTTGCACGCCATGCTTGTTTAGCGGTTTCTGTTGCAAATTCCGGTAACGTCATGTTTGACCAACGCGGATACCCGACTTTTTGTAGCGGTAAAAACGCTTGTTTTTGCCAGTCTAAAACCGGTTTGGAGGGTTGGCTGTTTTCGCTGGAAGATGCCAATTCAAGGAAGTAGTTGATGATGTCTAAGCTTTCCGCCATGGCTTCACCATCGTCTTTGATCAAAAGAGGAACTTGTTTTGCGCCGATGAGGTTTGTGGTGGTGCTCTCGTCGTTATAAGCAATGTTGATGACATCCAGCTTAATATTCAGCATGCCTGCAACAAAACGGACGCGGGCGCTAAAGGGGCAATGTTCATAAATGTACAGTTTCATTTTTTGTTTCCTATCTCTTGGCTGGGCAGGGCGTGTTGTTGTGCGTTGTACAGCGTTACGGCGTTTAACTTTTCCCTGTCACATAACGTTCTGGGTCTAAACAATGTCGATAGGGTCAGTATATGGATTCGACTTAATTTGATAATTGGGTAATATCTAAATTGATTATTCAGTTTTTCCAAATAATAAGAGCACGAAGATGGATAAGTTTTCGGATATGACGTTGTTTGTCAGCATCGTTAAACATCAAGGTCTGGCGGCGGCGGGAAGGGAGTTAGGTTTGTCTCCGGCGACGGTAACGGCAAGGCTGCAAGCGATAGAAGAACGCTATGGCGTAAAGCTGCTCAACCGAAGCACACGCCACGTATCACTCACGGACGCAGGGGCAATGTACCATCAAGCTTGTCTTAACATCATTGATAGCGTGAAAGAGACGGAAAACTTGCTGCAAACGGGTATTTCGCAAGTGCGCGGAACGTTGAAAATTTCAGCTCCACGAGATATTGGCAAACAAATTATTTCGCCGATGGTGTCGGCTTTTTCTGAGCAATATCCGGATGTGACGCCTTATCTTTATCTTAATGACAATTTATCGAACTTGGCTGAATCGGGGCTCGATTTGGTGATTCGTTATGGCGAGTTAGCGGACAGCAATCTCATTTCGCGCAGGCTGGCGTCGAGTCAACGCGTGCTGTGCGCATCACCTGACTATTTGTCGAAGCAAGGTGTCCCAAACTGTCCACAAGATCTCGCGGACCATCGCTGCTTAGCCATGGTGCGCAGCAATGAAGAATTAAAAACGTGGCACTTTAAAGATGAAGAGTCTCACCAATCGATCACGGTCACGCCAAAGCGATTTTCTGATGATGGTGAAGTGATTCGACAATGGGCGTTGGACGGTGCGGGGATTGCGTTGAAATCGATTTTAGATATTCAGCAAGACCTCAAAAAACAACGTTTAGTAACGGTTTTGGATGGGTATATGAAAAACTTCAGCGCCTTTTCGCAAGGCGCTGAAGCGGATCTACATGTCATTTATCAAAGCCGCCAATATCAACCGAAAAGAGTTCGCCTGTTTTTGGACTTTCTAGTTGAGCAATTTAGCGCGCTGAGTGATGCCAGCAATCAGATCTAGATGCGATTCAGAGGTTTCTCGGCGGTGGCGATAAATCCCGACGGTGCCAGGGTTTGGTTCGTTTTCCATGGTTAAGCATCGTAAGCCAAAGGATTCCAAATACGGTTTGAGGTGCCCGGTATAAGACATCACCGCGACGCTTTCTTTCAGTACATCAATACTGGCGAGCAGAGAATCCACTTCGTAAGTCGGTCTGTCATCCAGTTGCTGCCTTTCGCGTTCATTTTGCTTCGGGATTGGGTTATCGATGACGTGAGCGAATTTCTTAGCATCATAAGTGACCGAAAGAGCTGGGTATTCGTGCAGCATATCTTCGGTGACGGTTTTCCCTAGAAGTGGGTGGTTTGGGGAAACAAAATAGGCATCAACCGTTTGAAATAGCGGAATAAACGTAACATCACATTTAGACGACAAGCCGACAATCTCGTGGCCGATGAAGAATTCAATCTGTTCGTTGATTAATGAATCCATCAAGCCTAAGTGGTTGCCAAATTCGACGTGCGTAGATGCCGATGGCTGCTTGGTCAGATGTTGATTGAGTGCTTGTTTGACGAACAGCGGCCACCACGCATCGCCAGTGCCCATTTTAATTTTTCCGACTTGGTACTGTTTCCGTTCATCAATGCTTTGCATCATTTGGTTGTATTCATGCTGCATCGCGTTGCTATGGCGATAGAGGATGCGTCCGTATTCGGTCAACACCATGCCATTAGGATGACGTTCAAACAGCGTCACGCCGAGATTCTCTTCCAGCTTCTTTAAATTGCTTGTTACCGTTGGCTGGCTTAACCCTGCCATTCTTGCCGCAGCGCTGATGCTTTGGCAGCGTGCAACCAGTAAAAATTGCTGCAGAGATTTGTCCATTTTCTTTCCCCTCTAAGAACGAGGGGTATTTTGCACAATTTCATTTATAAATCACAAATCTGTAATCTCATTTGATTGAAATTATGCGCATTTCATAGATCTACATCACTGTTGGGGTTTGACGTATAGATGTTATCTATAGCTCGCTCCTGACTTCCTATTTTCCCCTCAAAAAGGTGTTCTTTAGACTGTCGCCAAAACAACAATCTAAGGGATGAACATGAAACCGAGTTTTATTGCGCTTGCTGTCGCGTCTTGTATTGGTCTTGCTGGATGTGGGTCAGATTCTTCTGATGCGCCAGTGCCGGTCGACAAACCAATTATTTCAGCCGACTTATATTTACGTGGTTTAAATGGGGATTGGGGCACGGCAGAGCATGCCAAGCTAAACTATTTGGGTAATAACGAGTACGAAACCGTACTGCGCGTCGCTCGAGGTAGTAATCAGTTCAAGATTGCTGATCCGGGTTGGCAGATCCAATACACCTACTTTGAGGAGCCCGCGGCGTTCGATAAAGCTCAGGAGTACCTGCCAAAACCAGACACGAATGAAGCGTGTATGAACGATGATTGCAACTCTGAGATCACGTTTGAAGACAAAGGGTATTACAAGTTTTCTGTGAGCTTTGCCGATGAAAGTCGCGCGTCAATGACTGTGACGAAAGCAACACAAGAAGAAGCGGAAAAATACTACTCTGATGCGATTCTCGACCCTGCAATGGTGCATGAAGGGCATCAGAGCAAAGAAGTGAAACTGTTCGCCAATTACGATGACTCGAGTGATACCGTGATTTTCTCGGTGAAAGATCCTAAAGCGGAGCTGCGTGAATTTGGTATTTCAACGACGACAGAATTGCGTGATGCGCTCGACCAAGGCTTAGTGATTAATGAGCAAACAGGGCCGCGAGTGGTGTCGGGTGATGTCGCGTTTGACGCGTTGTTTGCATTGACGATGAAAGAGCTAGACCAGCTTGCCGTTTCTGAAATCAAAGACGGCAATTACAACTACAACAACCCAATCAAAGCGGAAGTTTTTGAGACGGGCGCGAAGTGGCATTACGTATGGACGCGTGATTTGGCGTACGCAGCAGACCTTTCGCTTGCATTGATGAATCCAACTCGCGTGCAAAATGGTTTGAATTTCAAATTGTCTGCTTTCCGCGACACGACCGATCAGCAATACGATGGCGAGCAGATTGTGCAAGACACGGGCACGGGCGGCAGTTGGCCAATCAGTACCGACCGTACGACTTGGGCGCTTGGTGCAGAACGCTTACTTTCGGCATTGGATGGGGAAGAGTACAACCAGTTTGCAGAGCGCGCATATAAAGCGATCAGTAATACACTTGAAGCCGATCGCCTGGCGGCTTTTGATGCGAAATCCGGTTTATACACTGGTGAGCAATCATTCCTCGATTGGCGTGAGCAAACTTACTCAACGTGGACGCCAAACGATGTCAATGCGATTGGTAGCAGCAAAGCGTTATCGACAAACGTGGTTCACTACCGCGCGATTCAGCTCGCGGCTAAGTTGGCAGAGAAGTACGACTCAACCAACGCGGTCAAATACACCGAGTGGGCTGAGCAGTTAAAAACCGCTATCAACGATCAGTTTTGGAATGCCGAACGCGGTATGTACGTAAGCTATTTGTTTGACAATGGCAAAGACATTGCGGTCGACAAATACGATATGTTGGGCGAAGCGTTGGCAATCATCAGTGGCGTGGCAAGTGATGCGCAGGCGAAACAAATCATGGCCAATTACCCACACAGTGAGTTTGGCGTGCCGGTTTACTTCCCTCAACAACCGGACGTGCCTGTGTACCATAATCGCGCAATTTGGCCATTTGTTACCGCGTACAGCTTGCGCGCCGCGCATCAAACACAAAATGTGGCAGCAGCGAACAATGCCATTCAATCGTTGGTTCGTGGTACGGCAACTAATTTATCCAACATGGAAAACTTAGAGTGGCTTTCTGGTAAGTCATTCATCATCCATAGTGATCATGGTGAAGATCCAAGCATGGATGGCCCAGTTATTAACTCTCAGCGTCAGCTTTGGTCTGTGGGTGGCTACTTGAACATGGTGGTAGAGACCCTATTCGGCATCCATACCGAAACGGGCAAGTTGGAAGTGAAGCCGTTTATCACAAGTTGGGTGCGCAATAACTTGTTGGCTCAGTCTGAACAAATCACGTTGGAAAACTTTGCCTTCAAAGGAAAGAACTACTCGGTAACGATTGACTTGCCTGAAGTAAGCAAAGATGACACAGGTTACTACCCAGTTGAAAATGTCACGATGGACGAAGAGGGGCATTTCCACGTGACACTGGGCGCGCTTGTGAATGTAGATAGCAGCATTACTTTAGTTTCTGGGGTGAAACCGTATGTGAGTGAAGACAGTCGCGTTTATTCTCCGCAAGAGCCAACATTGGTGGTAAAAAGCGTTGATAATTCGGTTTCGATTGACGTGACGAGCAAGTACAACGTGAACTTGTATCGCAATGGCGAGCTGATTCAAAAGAACGTGATTGCTCAATCTTATTCCGATACGCCAACAGGTTTTGCTTGTTATTTGGCTGAAAGCATTAACGATAAAGGCTTCCGTTCTAACCCAAGCCAACCGGTTTGTGTCGGTGAAGAGATCCGCATCAAACTTGATGGCGAATATCAGCCACTCAAAGACAATGTCTCAGTGGTTACGGTGAGCAAAGACAGTGGCATCGTAAAAGGTGCAGAGTCGTTTACAGCTCCTGTAACGGGCACTTACCAGTTCGATGCTTGGTACAACAATAACCTAGGACAACTTAATACTGGCATCACGAACACCGTGAAATTGTTAGAGGTATTGGATGATGCAGGTAAGGTGGTTGGCCAAGGTTACTTGCAGATGGGCCATATTGGTGAAAACCAAGGTATGCGTTACTCAACGCCAATTGAAGTGGCGTTGGAGCAGGGGGAAACCTATCAGATCGCGCTGAAGGACCACTTCAATATGAGTTACCTCACATCGAATGAAACCTACATCTACGCTGGTGGTATTGAGGGTGAAAAGAACGAAGCACAAATCGCAGATATTCGAATCACACCTTTAATGTAGGCTGTTTTAACAAAGCTGTGTTTTAGAAAACTGTGTTCTAAGAAAGACAAAGCCGCTGAGATTATCAGCGGCTTTGTTGTATTTGCTATCGGTGGCCGTTTACAGATTAGTTTGCAGCCTGCGGACGAGGTTTACGGCGCTGACCTGACGGTTTGTTTCCTGCAGGCTTAGCATTGTTTGGCTTGCGGTTACCAGACGGTTTACCAGCGTTGCCACTCTTATTACCGTTTGGTTTATTTCCACTCGGTTTATTGCCATTTGGCTTGTTGCCGTTAGGTTTACGGTCATCTGGTTTACTGTTTGCACGACCTTGGCCTTCACGGTTGCCTTTAGGCTTGCCCGCACCGCCTTGGTTGGTGCTGTTTTTGTTGCCGTTGTTACCACCGTTGAAGCGACGTTTAGGTTTGTTTGCACCATTGCCTGCTTTCTTTTCGGCTGCTGGGGCGTTTTCACTTGCAGCATTTGGCGCTTTTGGTTTTTTCGGCTTCTTAGGTTTTTTCGGTTTGATTGGGCGAGTATCCAGTTTAGATTCTGGCACCACATTGGTTGGCGCAAAACCTTCCAACTCTTTACGTGGTAGTACTTCTTGAATCAAACGTTCAATCGCAAACAACTCAGATGCTTCTAGCGCACACACCAGTGAAATCGCTTTACCTACTTCGCCCGCGCGGCCAGTACGACCAATACGGTGAACGTAGTCTTCTGCCACTTTCGGTAGCTCAAAGTTCACCACTTGCGGTAATTGCGGAATATCAATACCGCGCGCAGCAATGTCCGTCGCGACCAAAACACGAATTTCACCCGATTTGAAATCCGCCAGTGCTTTGGTACGTGCGCCTTGGCTCTTGTTGCCGTGGATGGCAGCAGCCGGTAGATTTTGTTCGATCAGGAACTTCGCTAGACGGTTTGCGCCGTGTTTCGTTTTCGTAAACACCAGCACTTGCTTCCAATCGCCGTCTTTGATCAATTTAACCAACATCGGTGCTTTTTTCTTCACGTCTGCTGGGTAGATGCTTTGCTCAACCGTTCTCGCCGTCGAGTTCGCCGGGTTCACTGAAATCTCAACCGGGTTGTTCACCAAGCCTTTCGCAAGGTCGCGGATTTCATCCGAGAAAGTTGCCGAGAAAAGTAGGTTCTGACGCTGTTTTGGTAGCAGAGCTAGGATCTTACGAATGTCACGGATAAAGCCCATATCCAACATACGGTCTGCTTCATCCAGCACTAGCACTTCCAGTTGGTCGAACTTCACCGCATTTTGGTTGTACAAATCCATCAGGCGGCCTGGTGTCGCGACCAACACATCCGCACCTTTGCGAAGACGCTGCATTTGCGGGTTGATCTTCACACCACCAAAAACCACCGCACTGCTTAGTGGAAGATGACGGCCGTACATAAACACGTTTTCTTGCACCTGAGCCGCAAGTTCACGCGTTGGCGCCAGGATAAGTGCACGAACTTGGTTAGCACGAACGCGAGGGCCGTTCGATAAACGCTCAAGAATCGGTAGCGTAAAGCCTGCGGTTTTACCTGTACCAGTCTGCGCTGCTGCCATTACGTCTTTCCCTTCCAAAATAGCAGGAATTGCTTTTGCCTGAATTGGCGAAGGGGTGTCGTAGCCTTTCTCTTGAATAGCTTTAAGGATTGGAGCAGATAGACCTAACGAGGTAAAACCCATATGTATGATTCTCAATTGTAGAGTTAGATAACAACGCGCCGAAAACAAATCGGTGCGAAAAGTGCGACATTCTGAGGCTTTTACGCGCAGGCTTCAACTAATTCCGTCATGGATAAATATTTGAACTGGATCTCATTTCTTTTTGGCAGGCAAAACTGATAACTGGTTTGGTCGATCGATTGAATGGTTTTACGTTGGCGATGCCCATTCTTACATCGTTATCACGGCATGCAGTTTTAGTTTATCAAATGCTGTTCGGAGTGTGGGGGAGGCTTGCTCCTTTCATTACTCCGCTTTTGCATGCGTTAAAAACGCACTCGTCAATTGCTGAAAGAGCGAATCTACCGATGGGCGGTCGGATACATGATGGAAGAGCGGTGTGTGGACATCACCACGAATATCATCGCTGTGACCGCAAAGCTGATTACACATTCGTACTGGTTCGACAATCTTCTCGACGTCGGCATCAATCAGAATGCATGCTTGTGACAATACCACTTGTCCGCCGCCTTTTTTAAGTAAAACACGCTGCGCGGTTCCCACGACTTTTTGCCCGCCAATGTTGAGGTTGTACTCGCCATCGCAGTAGGAATAAGGCGTAGCATGAACATCCACTTTCACGCCGAGCTGTTTAAAGAAAACCGTTAATATCGCACATAAATCGAGATACGCTTTTTTGATGTTGTAAGGCTCGCCTTCTGGCCAGTGGTAAATGTGGGATAGATTGATAATACCTGGCACCTGAGGGACTGGGGCACCACCGGTTTTACGAGAAAAGAGCTTCCAGCCAGACGTATTTAACGCATGTTCTAACTCATTAGACACTGGCCATTTCTTACCCGCGGGAAGCACGAGCGTTGGACTTTTTACTTGCCAAAGCAATAGCACTTGCGAGAGTTGGTTGGACTGAACTTGTTTAATGAGCTCATCTTCTTTGTCAAATGCATCAGCGACTTCCGTAGCTGTGTAGCGAATTAGCTTATTTTTAGCAACCAAACTCTATCCCTCGCGGCTATTTAATCATTACTGTTGTATCTCAGATACAGCTTTATTGCTAGGTCTGTGATTATTAGGTTTTTGCTCGCTAGCTGCATGATCACCTTTTGGATCTTTTCCGTTGTCCATTAAGTTTGCTTGAACACGCGATAAAAAGTTTTTGCTAGTCATCACATCAGCCATTCATAAAATCTGCCATCTATGAAAAATTTTGGCGATATAAGTATGAAAAAGCGAGTGATGACTCTCGCGTTAGCGGCATCATTAACGGGATGTGTGACTTTCCCAACGCAAGAATCTGAGCAAGTACAGGTGCTTTGGGACAATGTGAATGCGATTGAAAACTGTGAACTAATGGGTACCGTGATCGGCTCAGAAGGACACTTTTACGACTACTGGCTTCATGCAGATAAAGACATGGTTTGGGGGACGCTAAACCAAATGCGCATCAAGGCGGCGGATTTAGGCGCAGATACCTTGTACTTGTATCAACCGTTGAGCTTTTCTACGTCAGTGACGATGTTTGCAAATGCTTACAAGTGCAAACAGTAGCTATTGGCTTGATCATAATTGAAAGACAGGCGCTGCTCGCCTGTCTTTGATGCGTTCTACAAATACTGGCTACTTTGCGTTAATTAACGTTTGCTGTCGCCACCGCTGATGTATCAGAAAACGACAATGTAAAGTCTCGCTCAGTATTAAGCACTTTGGCTGGAAACTCTAAGCTCAACTGCGTATGTGGCGCGACTTCTGAAGCAATGCTAGTAACGAATTTTCGGGTTTCTCCAGGAGAGATCGATATGTCACTTCCACCTTGTGATGAGAGCTCAGCGATACCCATTGTTTCAAGTGTGTTACCTGCAGTATCCGCCAGGTGTAATAAAGATTCTGACTTGTAGATTAATTCTCCACTTTCTGTGCGATATGCATTAAACGAGTTGAAATTTGGTTGCAATGATCCTTGTGAACCAATGTTAGTAACGGAAAATGTCACATTAGCGCCATCAAAGTTCTCGACTCTTACAAGTACGTTACTGTCTTGGTAACGAGCGGCTACAGCCGCAGTTGCTTGCTGTTTCTGCCTCTGTTTCTCTTTTTCAATGTCGCTTAACTGTTTCTGCTCATTAGCGATTCGATTCTTTGCCATGTAGTACGACTGATCGACCATTGCTATTAAAGCGGGGATTGAATACAAAGTGAGGCCTTCCAAATGGTCAAAGTCGATTTTGGCATGTTGAGTACGTTTATGATTAGAAAATTGGCAGTAACCATCAATCAAACTGATTAAAGCCACTTCAAAAGTGCCCTGTAATCGGCTTACTTCCTGTGCTGCTTTCTCTAGATTTGAGCGGACTTTCCGAATCTCTTCCAAACTCTTTTGTGAAAGACGACCGTTTGGCGATACGTCGTTAGAAACCGAAACCAGTTCTTCGGTCACAAATGGATTGTTTTCGGCTGGAATCACCGTAGTGATACGGTTGGATTTGGTGATGTCTTCGCCCAATAAAACCATCATTTTTTGCGATGCGGCAGTTGTGTTGCCCGCTAATACGTCACTACAGTTTGGCGACGTATTGGCATACACGGCGAATGCGGTAAAAAGTGAAAGTGTAACGGACCAGCCGATGGTGACGAGTCCTGTCGTGGTTCGAGTATTCATCCTGATAACCCCTCTGTCATTTGGTGCGATTCACTGACGTAATTGCCAATCAAAAGATTGGCTCGCGACATTCAGAATGGTTCTGGTCAACCCTTCGTAGTGGGTATGCCCACAGATGCTTTTTTAGTCGTTTATCAACCGCTAAGCCACGATTGATAAAGTGTCTGAAATTGAGAGCATTAACGCTGCGAAGTTGATGTCTTTGACTGAAAGATAGACGTAACTTTTCTAACCATCAAATACGTGATTGAGTTCTCATTTTTATATGAGTGAGAGGTTCAAGAGAAAACAGGCACTTACTGTAGAGAGTTGATTTGAAGGAAAAATATAAATTTTTTTGGGGAACTTTTTTGATGCTGCCTTTGAGACTTTTTTTGAATCTCAAAGGCAGGTTCTTACACTCGCGTTCAATTACAATGTGTTGAGGACATCCGCGAGTCGAGAGACAGCTGTCGTCAGTTCTTCTGGTGTAGCATTGGTAAAGTTAAGACGCAGAGCGGCTTTTACCTTTGAACCTTCTGGATAAAAGACCGGGCTCGGCACTACAGCAACCCAGTTTGCGAGAAGGTTTTTCGCCAGTTCGAAGGTGTCGCATTCTGGAATCTCGACCCAAACGAACATACCACCATCGACGGGTTTGAGTTCGCAACTTTCTGGCAGCTGTTTTTGCAGTTCAGCAAACATGACATCGTAACGTGATTTGTAAAGAGCACAGATGGTTGAAATGTGCGTTTCGAAGTTGTCATGTTGCAGTAGACCATGCAGCAAAGCTTGCATAGGAATACTAGAGTGCAGATCGGCACCTTGTTTAATTTTGATAAGTGGCTCAAGGTAGCTGCTTTTGCCCGTAACTACACCAATACGCAAGCCTGGTGAAGCTATTTTGGAGAAAGAGCGCAATACGATGGAGTGTTGCGGGCAGAAATCTGAAACTAGCGGTAGTGCTTCACCAGAAAAACGCAGCTCACGGTATGGTGCGTCTTCAATGAATGCAACGTCGTATTGGATACAAAGCTCGGCAACTTTTTGGCGAGTCTCTAGCGCCCAGCATACGCCCGTCGGGTTGTGAAAATCGGGTACGGCGTAGAACATTTTTGGTTGCTGCGTGGCAAAGCATTGTTCGAGTTCTTCTAGGTTTGGGCCACACTCGGTTTGTGAAACGGTCACGATGTTGGCTTGCACTAGACCGAATACTTGCATAGCACCAAGGTAGCTCGGTGCTTCCATCACCACTTTATCGCCCGGATTTACGTACGCACGCGCAATCAAATCTAGCCCTTGCTGAGAGCCCGTTGTGATCATAGCCAAATGAGATTCCGGCAGCTGGTAATAATCGGTCAAAAAGTTAAGTAGCGGGGCGTAGCCTGCTGTTGCGCCATATTGAAACACCTCTGGCATATTAGCGAGGTTTTCGAGCGTCGGTTTCATTAAGTCGATCGGGAAGGTTTTTTCGTCCGGCAAGCCACCTGCAAGAGAAATGACGTTCTTATCGCTCGCTGCTGCGAGGATCTCTCGGATGTAGGATGACTTAGTTTGTTGTAATGACTGTGCGATTTCCATGTGCTGTGCTTCTCGTAATTGTCTTTTTTTATGTCAGAAATAGTATAGGTAAATTGCCAAGCTTGGTGTGTCTATTTATGCTGTTAAACATGTCCATTTATGCTATTTAAGCGAAAGTTTACTCCGTGAGCCATCAACAAGTTTCCAGAATCAATGACGTGCTGTTTTACATTCACCAGGACATTAGCAGAGATTTATCGGCTAAAGAGCTAGCAGATGTAGCAGCCTATTCTGAACAGCACTTCCATCGTATTTTTAAAGATGTGGTAGGGGAGTCTGTCCATCAATATATCCGTCGAACAAGAATGGAATACGCCGCCAATCAACTGATGTTTGATACCAGCTCATCGGTGTTAGACATTGCTAACAAGTGCGGCTTTAGCTCGGTATCTTCTTTTAGCCGAGCGTTTAAAGCAACGTTCGCTATGTCTCCTGGCGCGTGGCGAAAGCATGATTTACAAGTCGCAGAAAAGCCGTATCTAAAAGATCCAGAAGTGGCTGCGGGTTATCATCGGGTTGCTAAACGCGAGTTGCCAGAACCTAAAATTATGGAGGTTCCACAACGCTTTGCGGCTTATGTGCGGCATGAGGGTTATAGCCGTTCCATTCGTAATGCGTGGCTGATTTTGAAGGCGTGGGCAAGCTCTGAGAATCGGGACTTTTCGGTTCAATACGGTTTGCATCACTCCAACCCCGCTTGGGTTGAGCTCGATAAGTGTCGCTATGTGGCTTGTATGGCGATTGATAAGCCGCTTAAAGTACGCGGTGTCGTGAATCAAATGACGATTCCGGGTGGTTTGCATGCTGTTTTTCGCTTAACAGGGGTATATGGAGAGCTTCTTCCTCAATTGAGTATGGTGTTAGAAAAGTGGTTGCCGAATTCAGGCTTTAAGCAGCGTTCTACTCCCGCTTATGTTCACTATCATAAAAACCATTTCCTTAGCCATGATGAGGCGTTTGAGCTGGACTTCTATCTGCCCATCAGTTTTTTCTAACTGGAGTATTTATTTACTATCCGTAAGGAAGAAAATGCTAAGCTCTATATGGTGATTTGTTACAAATAATTGAAAATTAAATGAACATCGATCATGTAAAGCTATTTGTCCGTTTGGCTTCGACACACAACATCAGCATGGCTGGTCAGGAGCTTGGACTTTCTCCTGCTGTCGCTAGTGCGCACATCAACAAACTTGAGGACAGCTTAGGAGTTCGTTTAGTTCATCGCACCACACGCAAAGTTTCCTTAACTGAAGAAGGGCAGGCTTTTTTACCTCACGCGGAGGAGGTCCTTGCAACAGTGGAGGCAGCAAGGGGAGCTGTTGGCTCAGGGCAGAGTGCGCCAACGGGAGTATTACGTATAACCGCCTCTGCAACTTTTGGTCGCTTGCATATTGTGCCCGCATTAAAAGGTTTTATGGCGCGTTACCCAGGGTTAACCGTGGACTGCCGATTTTCTGATTCCATTATTGATCTGGTTGAGGGAGGTTTCGATGTCGCCATTCGTGTCGCTGAGTTGAAAGATTCTTCATTGGTCGCAAGAAAGCTTGCGCCAGATCGTCGTATTATCGTTGCATCACCAGATTATATTGAACAATTTGGGAGACCTAACAAGCCCCAAGACTTGACGAATCATCAATGTATTAACTTAGTTGGAATGAATAATTGGTCATTCAATACAAAAGATGGAATGCTCAATGTAAGAACTTCTGGTCGTTTTAAAACTGATAATGGTGATGCGATGAGAGACGCGACGGTAAACGGGTTAGGTATTTCTATCAACTCGGTTTGGAGTGTTTATCAAGAATTACAAAGTGGTCAGCTAGTGGAAGTACTCGAAGATCACCCTTTAGCGATGGATGCTGGGATTTGGGCTGTGTACCCAAGCTCTCGTTTAATTGCGCCTAAGGTGCGTGCCTTTATTGATTTCTTTGCTGAATACTATGGCACGCCACCTTATTGGGAGTTTGCGGAAAAGTGATAACAAGTTTCACTTATCGAATACATTGTTTTTAAGGTCCGAATAAAAACGAACCTCAAGATAATTCTTAATTGTTATTAATAGAGTTTGCTTAAGATTAATTCAATAGTATCAATTATCTGCTGTGTTTTGCTTTGATCTAATGCATCAGGGTGTGGGGGCGCGAATGCTTCAATGTCATTATCGAAGTACATACCATGCGCTTGAGCAAACTCTTCTGATAGCGCAGCGCGAGTTAGAATATCTGCTCCTAAGCGGATATCACCACCAGCAACCCCATAAGCATCTTTAACCATCTTACTACCTAGGAATGATTTTGGGTTTACTGATACCAACATAGGGCCAGTGTTCTTAAGCTTTAGTCCGATTGCTCGTGACCACATCGTTAATGCCAATTTGCTTTGGGCATATGCTTCGCCATCTGACAATGGTTTGCTACCGAGTAAAGCGCTAGTGTTTACTGTTGTTTGTGCAGCTGAAGACAAATTAACCACACGACCCGTATCACCGAGCAACGGCAATAGCTCTCTAGTGAGTAAGTAGGGAGCAATGGTGTTGACTGCGAAGCGTACATCAAGACCCTCTTTAGTTCTTGGATTTGGTGTTGCGTACACACCAGCATTGTTAATGATGACGTCTAAATGATTGAACCGTTCTGTTATCTCCATCACTATCTGTTTTACCGCATTGGGAGAGGATAAATCAGCAACAAGGCTTTCAACTTTACCACTTTTCATCTCCCTCAAACTTTGCTCAACTTGTTGAACTTTCTCTATATTCCGGCCATGGATTATTACGTGTTGTTCACGGTTAATTAACATTTTCCCGGTTTCTAAACCAATACCGTCAGTAGATCCAGTAACTAGAATTGTCTTTCGCATGATCGCTTTCATTGTTGAGGGTTATTATAGATCGATCATAGTGGCATCTTTTGCATTCGACTATTGAGACTAAAAAGAAAACATTTCTAGGAAAAATTGAAAATAACTTTGTTGTTCTTTTTGTGGACGGTGCGACGAATTAACGTCTCATTAGATGCTACGGTTATACATGTGGTGCTCAAAAATTAGGCACTGTTTTGTACTCAAATAATAGCCAAGAGGTCTCTATGTTAGGTGAAAATCACTCATTAACTCATGAATTCCCAGAACATTTGGATACCATTACTCAGCTTACCGAAAGCGATGCATCATTTGCTGAAACCGTTAAGAACTACAATGCTTTAGATAAGGAAATCCGCGTACTAGAACTTCAAGGAAGCCCGATTGATGATCACGAAATGAACGTGTTAAAACATAACCGGGCTGAGCTCAAAGACTGGCTCCACTCGCGAATAATGGGTTCTTAGTGACGAAATGATCATCGGCTCGTAAATAGCGGGCCGATTTTAGTTCCAATGGACGATGCCAAGTGTGCAAACATTAGGAGTGCTGAGCAGGAGCTTGGAGCGGCAGGTGACCAGTTTTTACCCAAATGATCGTTTCTTGCTCTACAAAAGGAAAATGCTCGCTCATATGTGGGCTTCGGATCCAAGAGAGAGCGGGATAGGTACCTAGCTCGTCTCTAAACTCTCCTGACAATACGAAAATCTCTTCACCACCAAAGTGACGGTGTGGTTGAAATTTCTCACCTTTTGGCCACTTAACCAACGCGACATGTTCGTGCTCAAAATTATGCAGCGGCATGACTTGCAACCCACCGACACCACTCTGCCAGCTCGCTTGGTTTGTATTAATGCGAACTGTTTCAAGATCCTCAGATTCGAACTGATTTAGTTTAACTAAAATCACACAGCCTTCTTCGCTAAATGGTGCGTGTTGACTTCCTGGAGGGTTACGAAGGTAAGTGCCGGCAGGGTAGTCACCGTATTCGTCAGAGAATACCCCCTCGAGCACCAATATTTCTTCTCCTTGAGGGTGAGGATGAGTCGAAAACTGCGAATTTGGCTCGTACTTAACGACGCTGGTGGTATGTCCTGATTCTTCGGCTTCTCGTTCCAAAGGTTTGCGCCACACACCTTTGGAAGGGCTGGCGATCCATTCCTGTTGAGCAGTATCTATCACGATTCTTTTTGAAAAATCCATATTCAACATATTGAAATTCCGTTACTTATTTAATTACTAATTCTCATTAGTATACGTATAAAAAACATCAATTGATTCATTTGTTGATAGCCCAATTCATGGATTGAGTACGAACATGAAATCGGAGCCTAATTTAAATTTCCGCTTGTGTAATGAGAATTGTTATATTATAACATCGCAAAATTAAATGTTATAACATAACAAAAAGGAAAAAGTAGTGAATAAGAAATTGGTGTCTCTCGTGATCGGTAGCATTTTTGCATCCCCTGTTTTTGCCGACACACTATCGAACCCACAGATTGGTGTTGTTGTTGATGGCTATTACCAAGATGGTCAACGTCATAATTCTGAGCGCGAAGAAGGCTTTGGTCTAGGCCATACGGAATTAAGCTTCTCATCAAATATCGACGACAAGTTTTACGGCGCATTGACCGCGGTTCTTGAAAGTCATGGTGATGATACAGAATTAGAGCTTGAAGAGGCATTCATCGAAACTTTGGCATTGCCATATGGTGTAAACGTGCGCGCTGGCCGATTCCTATCTGACTTTGGTTACCTGAACAACCAACACATGCACACAGACAGCTTTGTTGAGCGTCCAATTGCTTACCGTACTTTCCTTGGCTCGCATTACTACGATGACGGTGTGCGCGCAAACATCGTTCTTCCAACAGACCTATATGTGAAGTTGGGTGTAGAAGCGTTAAGCGGCAGCAAGATGTCTTCTGTTGAAGATGGTTCTGAAGTTGGCGTTTACACGACAACACTTAAGCTTGGCAGCGATTTCTCAGAGTCTTCAAGCTGGCAGTTTGGCCTGAGCTACCTACGTAACGAAAACGGTAAGGTTAAAGAATTCGAAGATCACGACCACGGTCATGAAGAAGAGCATGAGCACGATCACCATCATGGCGCAGCAGTGACAGGTGCGAACCTTTACGGTGCTGATTTTGTTTGGAAATGGGCACCAGACGGTAATTACAAATACAGCAACTTCACGCTATCGGCTGAATACATGCTGTTAGACGGTGTGGTAGACAGCAAATATAAAAACGATGCAGAGTCACCAGACAACTTAAGCGCTTACTATGTTTCGGGTGTTTATCGCTTTAACCCAAGCTGGTCAGCAGGTTTACGTTACGGTGAAGCAGAAAGCTACGATGGTCATGCACACGGCGACCACATGCATTTCACTGAGCTGAATGACAAAGAAATGGATGCGATGATCGCATGGGATTCTTCTCATTTCGGTACTATCCGTGCGCAATACACTCGCATTGATAACCAAGACAGCGAGACAGACAACGTGTTCACTCTGCAATATGTGATGACATTTGGAGCGCACGGTGCTCATGCGTTCTAAGCTGACATTGAATAAATGCAGCTTGGTGATGATGGCAGCAGGAGCTGCCATCATCTCTTCGCCTGCTTTGGCTCTAAACATTTTCGTTTGTGAGCCAGAATGGAAAGCCTTTCTTGAAAGCCACGCGCCAGATGCCAGTATTTATTCAGCGACAACGGCTAAGCAAGACCCACATTACGTACAAGCTCGTCCTTCTTTGATTGCGAAGATGCGCCAAGCGGACATGGCAATGTGTTCGGGCGCAGAGCTAGAGGTGGGGTGGTTACCTATGCTGCAAGTTCGTAGCAGCAATGCGGCGGTGCAAAATGGTGCGCCGAGCATGATCTACGCGACGGACTTCGTGCGCATGTTAGATACTCATGCTCACGTTGACCGTAGCATGGGAGATATACATGCTCACGGTAACCCACATGTTCAATTTGCGGCAAATGACATGATTCCGTTATCTCGTAAAGTCACAGAGCGCCTAAAAGCGATTGATCCCGACAACGCACCAAGTTACCAAGTGAATGGTATGAAGTTTCGTGCTCATTGGCGTAAAAAGCTTAAAGAATGGAATGAGAAAGGGGCTGCTTTAAAGGGTAAGCAAGTTGTCGGTTATCACGCGACGTATCGTTATTTGTACGATTGGCTCGGAATGAAGCAGATTGCCGATCTCGAACCTAAACCGGGCATTTCACCGACCACATCTCACCTGCAATCACTCACCAAGTTAAATGCCGACAGTTTTGATGCGATTGTTTACTCCTCTCATCAGGATCAGCGTCCAGCGAACTGGTTGCAAGATCATACTGACAAACCTGTGATTCAACTGCCATTGACCGTTTCTGAGGGTGAAAGCTTGGATGAGATGTACGATCAGGTCATTGATGATTTACTGGATGTGTTAGTGCCGCCCGTTCCTGTGAGGATCTAAGTATGGCGGATTATGCATGGCTTTTACCTGCGGTTTTGTGTGGTTTAATTGCGTTGGTCGGCAACATCGTTCTGGGGCAACAAGTTCTTAATCGTCAGATCATCTTTATAGATTTGGCGGTGGCGCAAGTTGCGGCATTGGGGGCAGCACTAAGCCACTACTGGTTGAGCCAATACGCGCTGTTCTCAGGCTCATTCTTTGG
Organism: Vibrio sp. 1727; assembly: GCF_033344415.1. Taxonomy (NCBI): domain Bacteria; kingdom Pseudomonadati; phylum Pseudomonadota; class Gammaproteobacteria; order Vibrionales; family Vibrionaceae; genus Vibrio; species Vibrio sp. 1727. The sequence goes on along the minus strand of NZ_JAWPOT010000003.1, from coordinate 137,944 downwards.
CGAAATGATTGGCCCTTGGGTGATGTCTTTGATGCTTTGCGGTTTGATTGCCTTAATGGAGAAACGATACCAGCAACATTTAGAGCCCATGATTGGCAGCTTGTTTGTCGTGTCTGCATCGCTGGCGATCCTGCTGGTGAGTAAAGACCCACACGGCGGAGACTTTATTCAAGGCATTCTTAATGGGCAATTGTTATGGGCGACTTGGGCAGACGTTTGGCCTCTGGCACTCATTACCGCTGCGATGTTGCTATTGGTTTGGTTAAAACCTGCGTTTATGCGCGGTAGTGGTTTTTATCTGATCTTTGCAATCCTGATGCCCATTACGGTCAAGTTAACCGGCATTTATTTAGAATTTGCTTTGTTGGTTATTCCAGCTTTATGTGCGGCAGCATTGAAGGGAACTCGATTCTTTGTCGCTAGTATCAGCATTGGTATTGTTGGGATCTTATCGGGTATTGCCGCATCGGCTCGCTATGACTTACCGAGTGGTGCGAGTATTGTGATCACCCTGTTTATTGCTGGCATGTTCTTTAATCTCTTGCTTCAGCCTTTTCTGGTGAAAGTAACAAAACCAGCTTTTGTAAGAGATTAAGAGACAAGTAATATTGGTCTGATGAAGTAGTATTTGATTAATCAGACCAATACTTTTCTATCCAAGTCCTCCAATCGTGTAACTTTGCGCCTTCCAACACACTTTCTTACGTTGATCTTGCCATAGTCATCAAGTTGCCTTGATTAGTTCACATTCGACTCCCAGACTGTTTCTATAGTTTTTATAAGATATAAAAGACCCTGCGTATGAGAAGCGCAGCTGTAACGCGACTAGGCATAAAAACAAAAAACGCTAGGGATACAAGCGAATTTGTAATCTCAACATTTAAGGAAGACCAAGATGAAACCGGAAAAAGTAGCAGTAGTCACTGGTGCGGCTCGTGGTATTGGCCAAGCGATTTGTGAGCAATTACTGGAGGATGGATTCCACGTAATCGGGCTAGACATATCTCCCGTGGAATGGAGTCAGTCGGCGCAGCTAAGCAGTTATCAAGTCAACTTGTGTGATGCCGAAGCCGTCAGTGAAGTAGTAGAAAGTGTTGTAGAGCAGCACGGAAGAATCGATGCTCTGGTTAACAACGCGGGCATCACTCGAGATGCACTGTTGCCAGACATGTTAGAGCAAGATTGGGACTGCGTGATCGACGTGAACCTAAAAGCGGTGTTCTTACTCACCCAGCGCGTTGCTCCTGTCATGCTAGAGCAGGGTGCAGGTAGTATTGTCAGCATTTCTTCTATAGTGGGAACGGATGGTAATATCGGCCAGAGCAACTACGGCGCAAGTAAAGGCGGCGTCATCTCAATGAGCAAAGGCTGGGCGAAAGAACTTTCAAGAAAGGGTGCACAGATACGCGTCAACTGTGTCGCGCCAGGCTTTATCGCCACCGACATGACCAAGAACCTGCCAGAGAAAGTCATTCAAATGATGGAAGGCAAAACCCCATTAGGGCGCATGGGCTCAGTTCAAGATATTGCCAATGGCGTCTCTTTCCTAACCTCAGACAAGAGCGCCTACATTACAGGCCAAGTGCTCAAGATTGACGGTGGGTTGGTATTATAGCTCGCTAATCAAAACGTCAAATAACAAACGCCCTTTACTTATATGAAGGGCTTTTTTGTTTGAGGAATGTTATTCGGGCTTTTGACACTTTCACTTTATTCGTTTCGCACTGCCGGACTTGTATGATTAAGTATAGAGTGAGTACACATAATTCACTTTTACATCGTTCTCTGTTATTAACCTAGATATGTAGCTAATCAAAAATATTAACTTCGAAATAGAATAGCTGTTGAGGTATTAAAGTATGATTTTGTTGCCCATGGTATTAATTTAAATGATAATGCCAAGAAATAATTAACTTTGAATACTCACTATGTACTTAAAAACTGTACTGTTTAGCGCGTCAACTCTTCTTATTTTGGGTTGTAACTCCGAATCAACTAACCCATCTACTGAAGAAAGCGGATGGATAGTTGTAAGCTCTCACTCCGAGCCAAGAAAGCATCAGGTAATTTACGAAAAACATAGCAGGAAAGGTCTAAGTCTTGCCACTAACGTTCCGGATCTTGACCTGCCTTTAACTTACCAACTAGCGAACCAAATTATTGAGGTCAAAGAAGAGCTTACATTTGGTGAAAATATTGACGGGAACCGCCTAACTTGGAAAGCTATTGGCAATGCTAAACTTAGAGAAAATCAAGTCCACTACGGAGTTAATAAAGATTACTCAGCTTCTAATGAAGGTATTGCTATCGGTTATGTTAACTTTGAGTCGAGGTTTGAGGCTGAAGGACAGCTTGGAATCGAAAAGTTAGTAATTGCGATGTATGACGATGTCAAGAGTGTCGAATTTTACTCTGGATGGGATAGTTCTAAAATATCTTGTTACCAAAATACGTTTGATGAAGACTTAGCTTGTTACGGTGAAATTTTAATTAACGACGATATAGTTCATGTTTTTGATAAATATCTGTCGTATGAATATGTAAACATGGTTTACGACACCGTTATGTCCAAAGGTCGAGAAGATATAATTGAGGCAGATTTTCAACATCAAATTAAATACTTACTAGTCGAAGAGAATAACGTTGAGATGCATTAGCTTGATTACTTTTTGGTAATGAGTGGCTTTTCGAAGCCGAAGTGACCATGAGCAAGATTATTAGATTTTACAAAACTCATTTATGTTCAAAAAATGAGTTTTGTAGATATTAAAATGCATGGAGCCAAATTCTCTCACTGATTCTATGAAGTTTTTGTGCGCTCTAACCACAAGACAATCTATAAAAGACGTTGAGCCAACGTCTTTGCCACAATGCCACCTGTTAATAAGGCTTTCAATGCCTCTTTCTCATTACTATTCAAATGTGCGCTGGTTAATGATTTTTCTGTAAGTAACACAATTGAACGTGATAGAAGTAACAAAATGGCCTCTTAACGGTAACGTTCCCGAAAAGTTTATATATTATCGCCCTCATTGATACAAGTGGTAGAGACGCTCTGAGTCTGAGCGCTCTGAAATTCAGACTTTAGATGGGTATTTAAAGTCACCATAAGTTTGCAATTTTACTTGGGAACGTTTGCAAGTAACCTAAGTATAAATTTACGTGAGACTATGGAAATGAAACTACACACTTTGACGATGGCAGTAGCGCTTGGGCTGGTTACAGCACCTGCATTCGCAACAACAGATGTTGACGCTCTTGAAAAGCGAATTAATGAATTAGAACAGAGACTTGAACAGACAGAAAAAGCATCCACAGAAGCAAATGAGAAAGCCTCAAGCTTTGAGTTTCATGGCTACGCTCGTTCCGGGCTACTGATTAATGACGATCTGAATGGTGCAGTGGGTACTGGTCCTTACATGACGGCAGCTGGTGCTATTGGCGCTCCAGTTGGGCGATTAGGGGTAGAGGATGATCATTATGTGGAAGCAAACCTTATTCACAAACGTTTTGCAGATGATGGTTCCAGCGCATTGTTCCGAATCATGTTGGCAGATAGTACGGAAACCAATAACGAATGGACGGCGAGCGAGAGTCAATTAAACGTTCGTCAGGTATATGCTGAGCTAAACAAGTTGAGTATGTTCTCTGAATCAAGTGCGTTTGCTGACGCGACGTTTTGGGCTGGTAAACGATTTGACCGTGATAACTTTGACATTCACTTCTTTGACTCGGATATTGTTTTCTTATCTGGCACTGGTGCTGGTGTGTATGACGTCCAAATGAGCGAATCATGGAAAGCAAACTTCTCGATCTATGGTCGTGATTTTGGTGAGATTGATAGCTCGTCAACGGATGTTGAAAACTATATCGCGACAATGAACAACCGCTTCGGTAATTGGCAATTGATGCTGAGCGGCATGACGTCAGCTGATAACAATGATCGCGTAGAAGGAGCAGCGGACAAAGGTTTACATGCGATGTTTGCCTACCATGGCGATAACTTCTTTGGCATGAGTGAAGGCTTCTCTAAAACCGGTATTTTGATGGGTGATGGACTGGGTGCGGAACTTAAAGGCATCGGTTCAAACGGAGATTTGTTAGAAGACGCAAAAGCCGTACGCTTGTTCAGCTATGGTGTAACACGCATCGGCGACAACTGGCGTGTAGCACCTGCGTTGCTAGCAGAACACAGCCAAGATCGCTTTGCTGAAAATGATGAATTTACGTGGGCATCGTTCAACATCCGCTTAGCGCAAGAGTTTACGCAGAACTTTGAGATGGTTTATGAAGGCTCATACCAATACATGGACCTAGACAATGCGATTGATAAAGCAAGTGGCAGTTTTTACAAAGCGACAATCGCACCAACGCTTAAGATGTCTACCGCTGCAGGTTTCTTTGACCGTCCGGAGCTACGTTTTGCAGTTAGCTACGTTGATTGGAGCGAAGACTTGAATGGCTACTCGATTAGCCAGGATGCGGGTGCTGCAACGATGGGTGATGGTGGTGAAGTTCTGTTTGCACTGCAAATGGAAACTTGGTTCTAAAGGGATCTAACCGACAAAGAGTAATAAGAAAAGCGCCAACTGATTTCAGTTGGCGCTTTTTCATTAACAGGACTGACGCTCAATTGTTTTGAAGGTTAGTACCATCTTACTCATTTCAAAACTTCTGTTGGCAATTCTATCTAGTAGCAGTTTCGCACCATTTTCACCCGCTTTATCAAATGCATAGTTAAATGTTGATAAGGTTGGGGTGCACACTGATGCGAGCTCATCATCACCAACTCCTAGCACTAAAACGTCTTTACCCGGTGTTAACCCGAGCTCTTGAATCGCTCTCATCGCACCGATAGCAATACGGTCTGTCGCACAGAACAAGCCATCTAGCTTAGGGTTCTTTGTTAAGTGTTGTTTTGCCAATGAATAGCCAGAATCGATTGTAAAGTCACCACGAGCATGGAAGGCGATCTCAAAACCATGGTGTTGCAGCGCTTGAACAAATCCTTCAGAGCGTTGCTTATCTACCGCGATATCGTCACCTTGCACGCCAATAAAACCCATGGTTTGGCAACCTTTTGCAACCAGTCTATTTCCCGCTTCAAACCCTACTCGTGCGTCATCATGAATGATGCTTGGAATATTAAACATGGAACCATCTTGACCGACGAGCACAACTGGAACGGCTGAGTTTTGAATTGCTTTTACCAGCTTGGAATCGAGGTGGGTGGCGTAAAGAATGATCCCTTCAACCCGTTTTTGGTTAAAGATCTGAATGTATTCCAGTTCTTTTTCGTGGGCTTGGTGAGTGCTAGCAAGTAAGACATGTTTCCCTGCTTTTTCAAGGACATCGGTTAATCCATCGACACCTTGGGATGTGGCATGAGAGGAAACCCGAGGAACAATGACACCAACCAGATTGGTCTTTTGAGATTTTAGATCTTTAGCGACTTGGTTTGGCACATAGCCACACTCCGCTACTGCTTGGCGGACTTTCAGTTTTGTCGCTTCTTTTACGCCATATTCATCGTTTATAACCCGTGACACTGTTGATTTTGATACGCCAGCCAGACGGGCGACATCATGCAGACTCGCCATTGTTCCTATCCATTCTGTTTTTCGTTTTTGGGATTGTTTGCAAAGAGAAGATGAAAAGCTCTTTGATAAGTAGCGATTCTAACCTCCTATACTGCTCTTAGGGAGAGAATTTGACGATCATTCTCACATTCTCTCTGCTTTATCTTTGAACATTTGGTTCTATTGAGCAAAAATCTGTTTTGCAAACGTTCCCGAAAATTTCGCAAGCTCAGATAATAATCCAATGGGGTATGAAATGAATTATCCGGCAGTAGCAAAAGAGTTGGTAACTCTATTAGGTGGTAAAAGCAACATCACCGCACTTGCGCATTGTGCGACACGCTTACGCCTTGCCGTTGCAGATGAGCAAAAAATAGATGAACAAGCGATTGATAGCCTTGAAGGAGTAAAAGGGCAGTTCAAAGTTGCGGGTCAGTACCAAATCATTTTTGGATCTGGCATCGTAAACCAAGTTTATGCAGAAATGGCGAAGTTGACGGGGATGAGTGAAATGTCCACCAACGACGTTGCGTCTGCTGGCGCAGAGAAACAAAACATTGTTCAGCGCGCGGTGAAAGGGCTGTCTGATATTTTCGTTCCAATCATTCCAGCAATCGTCGCTGGCGGTTTGTTGATGGGTATCTATAACCTATTGACTGCCCAAGGCTTGTTCATTGATGGAAAATCTTTGATTGATGTCAACCCAGGACTGACAGACTTGGCGAACATGATCAACACGTTTGCGAACGCGCCGTTTGTTTACCTGCCTATTCTGCTGGCATTTTCAGCCAGTAAGAAGTTTGGCGGTAACCCATATTTAGGGGCGGCGCTAGGTATGTTGATGGTTCACCCTGACTTGCTGAATGGTTGGGGATTCGGCGGCGCATCTGTGTCTGGCAACATTCCGGTTTGGAATATTCTTGGCTTTGAAATCCAAAAAGTGGGTTACCAAGGTTCGGTGTTACCGGTTTTGGTATCGGCATTCATTCTTGCGAAGGTTGAGCTAGGCTTACGTAAAGTCATACCTTCTGTTTTAGACAACCTTTTAACGCCATTACTGGCGATTTTCATAGCGGGTTTGCTGACGTTTACTGTCGTCGGTCCGTTCACGCGTGATATCGGTTTCCTATTGGGTGATGGTCTGAACTGGCTATACAACACTGCTGGCTTTGTTGGTGGTGCGGTATTTGGTCTTATTTATGCTCCGTTTGTTATTACTGGTATGCATCACAGCTTCATTGCGATTGAAACTCAACTTCTTGCGGATATTGCGACGACGGGCGGCACCTTTATCTTTCCTATTGCGGCGATGTCTAACGTTTCTCAAGGAGCGGCAGCGTTGGCGGTGGGCGTGATGAGCAAAGATAAGAAGATGAAAGGTATTGCGATTCCATCTGGTGTTACGGGTTTGCTGGGTATTACAGAACCGGCTATGTTTGGTGTTAACTTAAAACTACGTTACCCATTTATTGCGGCAGTTTGCGCTGCGGCGTTATCAAGTGCGTTCATCACAATGTTTAATGTGAAAGCTCAGGCATTGGGCGCAGCTGGTCTTCCAGGCATCATTTCCATTACGCCAGAGAAGATTGGGTACTACATCGCGGGTATGGTGATCGCGTTCTTGACCGCATTTGTTCTCACCATTGTTCTTGGTATGCGTGACCGCGCTAAAGTCGGTAGAAAAGCAGCGGCTTAATCTGAACTCCTTAGGGGTGGAGTCCCCCAAAATCCACTTCTTTTCCTAAATGTTTGGGGTGCTAGCCAAGCACTAATGGCTTGGCTAGCCTTTTTCAATTTTTACTTGGTAGTGAAGGTGTTCAACACGTTGGACTATCAGGGCTTTAATTTCAAGGTAAGCAAGATGAATCAAGTGTGGGTAACTGGTGATGCTGTTGTCGATCTAATACCGGAATCTGAGACTTCTTTACTCAAATGTCCCGGTGGTGCACCAGCGAATGTCGCCGTAGCAATTGCTCGTCTATCTGGTAAGAGTGCGTTTTTTGGACGTGTAGGTGATGACCCATTTGGTCGCTTCATGCAATCAACGCTCGATCAAGAGGGCGTGAGCACTGAGTTTCTCGTTAAAGACCCAGAGCAAAGAACATCAACAGTGGTGGTGGATTTAGACGAGCAAGGTGAGCGCAGCTTTACGTTTATGGTAAAACCGAGCGCTGATCAGTTTATGTCTGTTGAAGACATCCCAAACTTTAAGCAAGGTGACTGGCTACACGTTTGCTCAATTTCACTGGCAAATGAGCCAAGTAGAAGCAGCACATTTGAGGCGATCAAAAGAGCAAAAGTCGCTGGTGGTTTCATTAGCTTTGACCCTAACTTGCGCGATGAAGTGTGGCAAGACCAATCAGAAATCCAAGCTGTCGTGATGAAGGCTGTAGCGATGGCCGATGTGGTTAAGTTCTCTGAAGAGGAGCTTTTGTTCTTAACTGACTCAACATCGATGGCGCAAGGTTTACAACAAATAGCCGCTTTGAATATTGCTTTGGTCTTGGTGACACAAGGTGCTAAAGGCGTTTGGCGCGTCTTTGAAAATCAGAGTGAGCTGATCACTGGTCAAGTCGTTAGTCCGATTGATACCACAGGTGCGGGTGATGCTTTTGTCGGAGGGCTACTGGCATGCCTGTCTCGGCATGACGATTGGAAAAATCATCCTGTTGTTAGCTCTGCGATTCAATGGGCAAATGGCTGTGGTGCATTAGCGACGACGCAAAAAGGCGCAATGACCGCGCTTCCGACCCAGACAGAGTTGCTGCAATTTATTGGGCAATGATCTTCAGATCCAATTTCAGTTGAGAAAAATTATGAGCTTAAACAACCGTTGGACTGTAGAGCAAAGATATCGCCGACTTGAGCAAATCCCTCAGTGTGATATCGAGGAAATGACACTTTTACGTCAGCAAGATAAAGGCTTTCCTAGTTTTCATATCGCCCCTAGATTTGGGCTGTTAAATGACCCAAATGGGTTGTGCTATTTCAATGGTGAGCACCACATCTTTTACCAGTGGACGCCTGTGGGACCAGTCCATGGAATGAAGTATTGGTACCACCTTTCTACTAAAGACTTCATCCATTTTACTGATCATGGTGTGGGTCTTCATCCCGACCAAGACTACGATTCACATGGTGTCTATTCGGGCGGTGCTTTGGTGGAAAACAACAAGGCTTTGCTGTTTTTTACTGGTAATAAGCGTGACCAAAACTGGAATCGAATTCCAACACAGTGCTTTGCCACCATGGATTCAGACGGCAACATTGAAAAGCACGGTGTGGTCATTGAGAACGAACATTACACGGAGCACTTTCGTGATCCAAAAGTTTGGAAGAAAGGCGACGACTATTTGATGGTGGTGGGAGCTCAAACCAAAACCGAGCATGGTTCAATGGCGCTCTATCAAAGCAAAGATTTGAAAACGTGGCAGCATAAAGGTCCAATTAAGACCAAGTTTTCTGACCTTGGGTACATGTGGGAGTGTCCTGATTTCTTTGAGATTAATGGTCAATCGGTGATGCTGTTTTCTCCACAGGGCGTGAGCAGTAGTAATCCTTATGATTTCAAAAACATCTATTCTGTCGCATATATCGTGGGTGATCAGTTGAACCTAGAGTCGATGACTTTAGAAAACCACCAAGATATTTTGCAGCCAGATTATGGGTTTGATTTCTACGCCCCACAAACCTATTTAGATGAGAATGGGCGTCGCATTCTTATTGCATGGATAGGGTTGCCAGAAATCGATACACCATCGGTCACACACCAGTGGGCAGGAATGTTGTCTCTTCCTAGAGAACTAACGTTGAAAGATGGTTTTCTTGTTCAAACTCCGCTCCCTGAGCTGAAGAATTTAAGAAAAGAAGAGGTGGTCTTTGCACAATCCCATACACTGGAAAGCACCAGTTGTTTGATCCAACTAGACCTTGAGGGCGATGGCTTTGAACTTGAGCTGAGTAACCTCAAAGGTGACAACATCGTCTTTAGTGCGACAAAGCACGAGTTTATGCTGGACCGTCGTCACATGTCTCATTTGTACGCAGAAGAATTTGGTAGCATTCGAAAAGCACCAAGATTGGACGCTAAGCAGACGATTGATATATATATCGACAATTCTGTCATCGAGATTTTCATTAATGGTGGCAAACACACGATGACCAGTCGTTTCTTTATTGATGACCTTAGTAAAGTAACGTTGATAGGTTTGGAACAAGCAAGGCTTTTCCCTTTGAAAGGTATAACTGGTTTGTTTGAATCAGCTAAGTAACGGTTTCGAATACATTAAAACGCCCTTCATTGATTTAGTGAAGGGCGTTTTTCTTTCTAACTATCTAACTTAACTGCCTATCACGCACGTAAGTTGTTTGAACTAAGGTATCCAGAACAACTTCATTCTTGGTGACTTTGAAGTTTAGCGGTTGTTCTAAATCCCCAAATAGAGGTGCGCCGCCGAGTGTAGCTTACTCATCGTTGGCATCTCGAACCTAGTTTACATTACCGTGACGTTTTTACTTATAGCGTGAAAGAAAATCCCATAACCAAAGGTTCTAACTAAAAGAGATTACAGGACTTTTATTTAGCGAATTCGACCTAATATCTTGAGTATGCCTAATCGCAGTTGGCGAAGAGGTGATGTTAATAATGCTTGCTGGCGCGTAAGACCCGTCAGTTTGAAGATGCATTCAAACACAATAAGGGAAAACAATGGCTAACGAATACATTCCACCAAAAGTTTGGACAAACGATAATGAAAACGGCGGTCAGTGGGCGAGCATCAACCGTCCGGATTCTGGCGCACGTCATGAGCAAGAGCTTCCAGTTGGTGAGCACCCATTCCAACTTTACTCAATGGGTACCCCAAATGGTCAGAAAGTGACGATCATGTTTGAAGAGCTTTTGGCGGCTGGCGTAACGGCAGCAGAATACGATGCATACCTGATTAAGATTGGCGATGGCGACCAGTTTGGCTCTGGCTTTGTAGCTGTTAACCCAAACTCAAAAATTCCGGCATTGGTTGACCGTTCGGGTTCTGAGCCAGTGAACGTGTTTGAATCTGGCAACATCTTGTTTTATCTAGCAGAGAAATTTGATCATTTCTTACCAAAAGAAGGCGCTAAGCGTGCTGAGGTAATGAACTGGTTATTCTGGCTGCAAGGTTCTGCGCCATACCTAGGCGGTGGTTTTGGTCACTTCTACGCGTACGCAACAGAGAAGTTCGAGTACCCAATCAACCGCTTTACAATGGAAGCAAAACGTCAGTTAGATGTATTAGACAAGCGTCTTGCGAACAATGAATTCCTAGGTGGCGATGAGTACAGCATCGCTGATATCGCAACATGGCCATGGTACGGCAACCTTGTGTTGGGTCGTGCTTACGATGCGGCTGAATTCTTAGACGTAGAAAGCTACAAAAACGTTGTGCGTTGGGCAAAAGTAATTGATGAGCGTGAAGCGGTAAAACGTGGTCGAATTGTGAACCGTTCATGGGGTGAAGAATGGGAGCAGTTACCTGAGCGCCACAGCGCAGAAGATATTGATAAAGTATTGAAACTTAAACCATAAGCAATCTTGGCCTAGCTACGTCAAATGAGTTTAGTTTTATCTATGCTTATACAGTGACCTTAATCAAATCTATAGCGCACCATATACGGTGCGCTATTTTTATTCTCATTTAGTCTCGAAATGCTAATTTATATCACCTCTTGAAGAGCATTTAGTTCGTAGATGAATCTTTAATGTATTTATATATTATGATGCAAAACAAAGCTCATATTTCCATGTTAAATATGGACTGGTCATACTGCTTTCTAATAATTAAATTATTTAAAAATTATAAACTGATTTTATATCCATTATAAATAAAATTAATGATAATTAATATTTGACATAACCACTAAATTTATGTGGAATATGCGGGTTGATTTGTTTTGAAGAAATAAAATCAATTTCTAGTACTTTTATTTAAGACAAGCTTAGCTTTTAGCGATGTTTAATTATTAATGCTTATATCATGAAAGAGGATATGTATGATGTCGTCGTTTGAGTCGTACTGGGTTGGGATACGTCAAAGAATAGCCGCACAAACCGAAGGTAACCGCAGTTTAAAGTCTCTAGTCATTAAAAAGCAGCGTGTGAACTTAAATAACAGTGGGTTATCCTTTCGCGCTAAGTCCGGATGCCTTATTCCTCACTGTTATACCAAGTTCTCTGATGAGATAAACCTAAAAACATCGAAAAAATCGTCTCTTAGTTTTAAAAAAGGAAAGCTGTATTTTTCTCCAGTTTAATAATAAATGAAATTTGCATAAATTATAATATTAGGTTTTTAAATTTATCGATAATTAATTACGATTTTATGATGCGTTTTCAATATGTTTTCTTGGTAAATAATTAGCTGGGCTTATTGTTGATTGTTTTTGTTGTTTCCTATTTAGATATGGATAAAAGCTCAACTACTTTTCCTATACCAGCTTACTCCCTGAATTGGCTTGCGCGCTTTTTCTCCCCTCTAAAAAAACATAGCGTTACGGAATTATTTTCGCTCCTGTTTCATTCTTCAAGACGAAAGCTCTACCTACCTCTCATTATTTTCGACAAACATTGAGTAAAAGTAACCAATCGTAACAAGGTGGCTGTAACTGAGCGCCGTTTCAATATACTCGTTTTTTAACTAGGTAATCCCGCGCTTTGAATTCATTCGGGTACCGTTTGTAAGCCTTAAATGCTACTAAGATAAGATGTCATGATGAGAAAAAGTACTATATTACACACAGTGTTAATTACAGGGTTCGCTGCTGTATCCTCGTTGGCTTATGCTGCGCCTTCAGTTGTGCCAAATGCGCCGGAACTCAGTTCTCGTGGTTATGTTTTGATGGACTTCCATACGGGGAAAGTACTGGTTGAACGTGATGCCCACAAACGTTTAAACCCCGCGAGTTTAACGAAGTTGATGACTGCTTATGTAGCTGGTCAAGAAATTAATACAGGCAATATTACGTTGAATGATGAGGTTGTCATCAGCCGAAATGCTTGGGCAAAAAATTTCCCAGATTCTTCAAAAATGTTTATTGAAGTCAATACTTCCGTTTCTTTGTCTGACTTATACCGTGGTCTGATTGTTCAATCTGGTAACGATGCCAGTGTCGCTATTGCTGAGCATGTTGCGGGAAGTGAATCAGGGTTTGTGAGTTTGATGAATAGTTGGGCCGCCAAGCTTGAATTGTCTAACACGGCATTCACCAACCCTCACGGCCTAGACAGTGACGGTTTATATTCGACACCTTATGATATTGCCAAGTTGGGCCAAGCGATTATTCGTGACTTACCTGATATCTATCCGCTGTATAGCGAAACCTCGTTTACTTACAATGGCATCACTCAATACAACCGTAATGGCTTGCTTCGTGATCGTAGTATGAATGTCGATGGCATGAAAACTGGTTATACAAGCGGCGCGGGTTATAGTCTAGCGACTTCTGCAACACAAGGTGATATGCGTTTGATTGCCGTAGTGATGGGAGCGAAGAGTGAGAATGTTCGTGAATCAGAAAGCAAGCAGCTGTTGAGTTATGGCTTCCGCTTTTACGATACGGTAATGCCGACTGAGGCGGGTGCGGAACTTGCGAAAGCTCGAGTTTGGATGGGCGAAAAAGACGAGCTTACTGTCGGCGTAGCTAACGATGTTTATCTCACTTTGCCAAAAGGAGATGTAAAAAATCTGCAAGCGGAAGTTGAATACAACGGTGATTTAGTTGCGCCAATTTCTGAGCAACAAGTGGTTGGTAAAGTGCTTTACAAAGTCGACGGTAAGGTCGTAAATGAAGCCGAGCTCGTTGCATTGGAGTCCGTGGAGGAAGGCAGTTTATTCAAGCGAATTTTAGACTGGTTTAAGCAATTGGTCGCTAGCTGGTTCTAAACAGTAGCGAACTTCTGTCTATATCACTCTATCTTGTTAATGTTCTATTAAATCAATTTACTAAGGCGACCAACGTGGTCGCCTTACGTTTTTGGAATACTCGTTGCGTTAAAACACAGGCCCTCTTGTAAGGGTGTGTTTTTACCTGACCAAGAGCGTTTTGTGTTTTTGGGTGCGAGAGAAAAGAAACTAGAACAAGAATGGAGTGACACGTGCACAAGATTTTATCTTTGACATTGATTTTATCGCTCATGGGCTGCGCTATGCCTTACCAGCAGGAGGTCGATAGCGGCCAATGTGTTGGAGTCATGACCTCTCAGGATGCATATGGTTATTTAAACCCAAACCATTACACGATGCAGGTACTCGCGCTAAAGCAAGAAAAAGATGTGAAAGATTATATTCGCTATATCGATCCTAAGCATCCGGTTTGGGTTAACTGGAAAAACAGCCGAGGCACGCGTTGGTATACGGTAACTGTTGGTGATTTTAAAACGAAGCAGGATGCCTACAATGCGCTTTCTTCATTACCAAGCCGTGTAAAGCAGTCATCCCCGTTTGTGCTGACTTTTGCGGAAATGCAGCGTAAGCAACAAACGAGTGTTGTGAGAATGCGTTAACCAACAAAAAACGGAAGCGATGGCTTCCGTTTTTGTATTTAGGAGTAAGCTTAAAGCGCCGCTAAAATCGTTTCTGCTTTGCTTGCTTCAAACTCTTTTGGCTCTTCAACGTTTAGCTTAGTCACTGTGCCGTTTTCAATGATCATTGCGTAACGTTGTGAGCGAATACCACCAAAGCCGCCTGTATCCATTTCAAGACCTAATGCTTTAGTAAAGCTAGCGTCGCCATCACCCAACATCAAAATCTCAGAAGCGTTTTGAGCTTCGCCCCACGCTTGCATCACAAATGCATCGTTTACAGAAACGCACGCAATAAAATCAACACCTTTTGCCTTTAGCTCATCAGCTAATACCACATAGCCTGGTAGATGGGCTTCTGAACAGGTAGGGGTGAATGCGCCAGGTACAGCAAAGAGTACGACTTTCTTGTTCGCAAACAGTTCTGTAACGTCGTGGTTCACCATACCATCGGCAGTCAACTCACTTAGAGTTGCAACTGGTAGAGCTTGGCCTTGTTGAATCATGATTCTATTCCTTTTTGTGTGCTAGTTTAGCTTTCTCAGTCTAGCGTTTATAAATGCGGTTAACCACAGAGTTTTTGTAGGGTTTTAATACCTACGCGTTTGGCCTAAGGCGTGGAACTGATGCCTTTATTGCAAAGCTTCGTGCTGGTTTACGTATTGGCTAACAAGGTGACGATATTTCGCCTTTAACTCGTTATCGATAAAGCTGGCATCAATCGCGTTCATTGTAAATTGGGCAAGTTCACTCTTACTCATTGGATGTGCGTTGTTGACGGCCAGAAAGTTATCCGTCATGTAGCCACCAAAGTACACAGGATCGTCTGAGTTAATCGTTACAGCGACACCTTTTCGTAGCAAATCCACAATATTGTGATCTTTCATATCGTCGAATACACATAGCTTAAGATTCGATAACGGACACACTGTCAGTGGCATTTGGCTTTCGATTAAGGATTCAACTAATGCTTCATCATCAACACAGCGAACACCGTGATCCACGCGGCTCACGTAAAGCATTTCAATTGCATCGCTAATATTTTGTGCGGGGCCTTCTTCACCTGCGTGAGCAACGGTAAGTAAGCCTTCTTCTACTGCTTGTTTAAATACGCGCTTGAATTTAGCTGGCGGATGACCTTGTTCTGAAGAATCTAGTCCAACACCAATGATCTTATCACGGTGTTTCAGAATAGCCTGTAGGGTCTCTATGGCGCTCTCTTCTGAAAGGTGACGGAGAAAACACGCAATAATTTGCGAGGTAATGCCAAGTTTTTCGTGACCATCTTTTAGCGCACGAGCGATTCCATTGATAACAGTGTCAAAGTCTATGCCGCGTTCTGTGTGTGTTTGAGGGTCAAAAAAGATTTCGGTATGAATAACGTTGTCTTCTTTACAGTGCAGTAAGTATTCCCAAGTGAGATCGTAAAAATCTTGCTCCGTACGCAGAACTCCCGCTCCTTGGTAATAGAGGTCGAGAAATGATTGTAAGTCTGTAAACTGATATGCGCTGCGTAGTTCACTCGGAGAAGAGTAAGGGATCTCGATGCCGTTTCGTTTTGCTAATTTGAATAAGAGTTCCGGCTCAAGTGAACCTTCGATATGTAAGTGCAGCTCTACTTTTGGAAGACCTTGAATAAATGCGTTCATATTCCACCTTATGTGTATTGTGGATGCAGTTACTCTAAGAATAGGTATAGATAGAAATAAATCGAACGCTATCACAAAGAGTAAGACCCACGATGATCTCAACTCTTCGTAATCAGCACTTTGCGGGAACTGGTAGAGACCCCCAAACCATATCATTGGGGTTATACGAAGCAAACGAGAGGGATTATACGCAAAAATATCGCTTTGGCTATACGCAAATAACCTAACTGTCATTAGTCACGGGTTTTCCTGTGAGCGAAACGACTATTTGCAAGTCACTTGAGTATAGAGGAGCCAGTTGTTTTTGCGTGTGTGAGAGGCACGTGTAATTAGAAGAGTAGTCTAAAAGAGTGGAGATTCGTTTGAGCAAAGGTAGGTGGCGGTACCTTGCACAACGATAAAGGCAGAGAAAGCACTAGAGAGCATTTATAGATCGAATAACTTATCAAATTCTCTTTGTTCCATAATGTCTTCTATGCGGCGTCGAGTTTTCTGCTTTACCGCCGCCGCGTTTTGTTCAGACTCTTTTTTGTCTTTTTCTGACTGCTTCTTACTTTTTCTAGCCATTGGATACCTTCCAAATTAGTTGCATTATCCATTAATGCATGAAAACTGAATCAGTTAACAGTAAAACTTCCTAACTTTGAACCTGAATCACAGAGAATAGTTCCAGATTGCGTTTTCTCACAATATTCAAAATCGATCATGAAGCTATGAGAAAGAAGTTTCGGTAATACGTGCCTTCGTAAAATATCACCATTTAATTGATGTATTTTAGCGTTCCAAGAGGTTTGAGGTTGTTCTAAATTAAATTCAATTTCTAACATTTATTCTCCTGTTTTTTAGTGATTTTCTCTTTGTTAAGTAATTGATACCAATGCCTTTGACGGCCAGTTCTTTTTGAGGACATGATTTTTCCTATAAATAATAAATTAAGCAGTACTATTCAGTTTATTTTAGATAGCACAAAGCAATGCCTAAAATTAGGCTGAGTGATTGATGAAAGAATATTTTTGAAGGAGAGAGGTTTGGTGCAGCATGGGCATGCTACACCAAGAAAAGCAGTCTTATAGAGGAGTTACTTCAGTCGCTTGAGGACCTTTTTTACCTTGCTCTACATTGAAGCTTACTTTCTGACCTTCAGTCAGTGTTTTGAAACCGTCAGAAACGATAGCGTTAAAGTGTACGAATACATCTTGGCCGCCGTTGTCTTGAGATAGAAAACCGAAGCCTTTAGTTTCGTTAAACCATTTTACTGAACCAGTTACTTTAGACATAAAAATACCTTTGAATTAAACATTAAAATTATGATTTGTTTTGTGGATCTTTTCTAAGCTATTGAATGTTCAATCAAGAGGAAGTTGTACGCAGGTGTCTGAATTGGGGATTCAAGATTTTACTGAGAGGAAACTTAAACTAAATGTTGCATTAACAGCTCTCTTCTAAGAGCCAAGGCACACTATACACCTTGTTTAGAAAATAGCTACATTTATTTTAGATAAATTAAATGTGCTCATTATTAACTCGATAAATTGTATTGTTCGAAAAAGTTGAATAAGTAGAACGAATAGTATGGCTCATAATTTTAGCTCATCAACCTAAAATAGAACCTTATCGATAGCCATAGATTGAACATGCGACTTGCAAGCGGTCACAAAGATAAACTAGGAGAACTAGTATGAGTACATTCAGAGAAATTCGTCAGCTTATTCCTGCACAACCTACTGCTGATGGTGATGGAGTGAAAATTCGCCGTGTAGCGGGTTTCAATCATGCTAGCTTTTCTCCATTTTTGATGATGGATGAACTCAAATCAGAAGACCGCGCTGACTATATCGGCGGTTTCCCTCCGCATCCGCACCGCGGTATTGAGACGCTTACTTATATGTTGAAAGGTCATTTCCAGCATCGTGATCATATGGATAATGTTGGTGAGCTTCGTTCCGGTGGTGCACAGTGGATGGCGGCAGGAAGAGGCGTCATCCATAGCGAAATGCCTATTATGAAGGAAGGCGAATTGCATGGTTTCCAAATTTGGATTAACCAGCCTGCGAAAAATAAGATGCAGCCAGCTCAATATCATGACTTTCAACCTGAAACGATCACTGAGTTTGATACTCCGAATACGGGGGTTGTACGTTTGATTGCGGGTCATATGACTATAAACAACGAACGAATTCAGGGGCCGCTAACAGAGACAGGTGTTGCTGCCACGGTAGCCGATTGGAGAGCGATGGGGGGGCAAGCTTTGAATTTGAACACGGATCAAGACAACAACATGATGCTCTATGTCTATAAAGGTCGTATTCAATTAAAAGGTCGTGAGATCAATCAAGGCGAAATGGCCATTTTATCGAAAGGTGAATGGGTTGAATTGCAGGCCGAAAAAGAGAGTGGTGCACTGATCTTTATTGGTGAGCCAATTAATGAACCCGTGGTGCATTATGGCCCTTTTGTCATGAATAGCATGGAAGAGATAGAACAAGCCATCCAAGATTACAACTCTGGGTTGTTTGAAACTTACTAGTTTGGACTGCCTACTCGCTTTTTCAGTTAGCGAGCAAATTAAAACAGTTTTGAGCCTGAATATTGGGCTCGACCAGAAGCAAATACGATAATCCACTGCCATCGAATTTGCGTTAGCCACGTTTAATCCACGTGGCTTTTTTCTACTTCTGACTCCATCGTATGATGGCTTCCTTTCCTGCTTCAATTCCTAACTCATAAGCATGACGCAGTGGTGCTGGCGATCGACTCAGCCGTTTCAACTTGAATGTTTCAGGAGGACACACTTGAATGATTTCGATACCAGGTGGTGGGTTGTTGATCAGCGCTAAGGTCTGATTGTAGCGAACTTCACGTGTCAACATCGGTTCAATTAATCCGGGCGTTTCTTTCAACATCCTCCTAGTTAGGGCGCTGAATCTTCCTCTTGGCTTTTGATAGCTTGCGGGCTGGCTGCGTAAAACCATAATCTTTTTGGCTCCTCGCTTTATTGCTTCTGCAACAGGAAGTGCGTCTGAGACGCCACCATCAACGTATTGAATTCCGTTCAGTGATACGCCATTTCGGTAAAGTACAGGCAGTGCGCTGCTGGCTTTCATTGTTTCTGCCAAGTCGTCGACATCAGGAAGGTGGTACTCCGCTTGCCCATTGTCTTGACGCGTCACGCCTAAAAAGAAAGGTCGTGAATCAGCTTTGAGCGCAGATTTATCGATGCCAAGTTCTTCGAGGGTGACATTCCACATCCAGTCTAAGTTCATCATATCACCACCACGTAGAAGTTGAGATGGAGAGATAAATTCTTTTCTTAAGCTGTAATCGAGGTAGATTTTTAAGTTACGTCCGGGCATTTTAGCTAAGTAGGCAGCCAAGTTGCTAGCACCCGCAGACACTCCCCAAAAGCTATCAAATGGAGAGAACTCGCTAGCAAGAAAATGATCGAGTATGCCGCATGAAAATACGCCTCGCATGGCTCCACCTTCGACAATCAATGCTCGAGAGCCTACTTTTTCCATCACTTCGCTCCACTCTTTATCAATCGGATAATAGCGTGCAGCTTAACGCATAATGGTTTTATACCCAAGTGGGCCAAAGGTCTAGGTTGCGTTCCTTTGAATAAAAAGGGCATCAACGGATGCCCTTGTCACTTTTAGCCTATGGAATTGCGGGTAATTGAGTCGCTAATTTAGTGAAGGAGACCGAGCCAATTAGCCCCCTTACATAGAGCCATACCTGTAGTCCCATACTGATCGTTGTTGGAATAGTTTGATGATCACTTGTTAAATAGGCATACAAACACTATCCAGAGCGTTGTAAGCAAAAGTAATGGGGTGAATACTTTCTGGATAGAAGCGCCATCAGTTAAATTGTAAATTTTGATGGATTCATTATAGAACGCTCGTTTGAATTCTTTGAAGCTAATGTCGCTCTTCGCATGCGACTGTTCATAGTGCTGGTGCGCAGCGTCCGATAGCTGGTATTCCAAGTCTTGGAGCTCGTACTCCTTGTTAAAAAACGCATCCCAAGCCGAAAGGCGGGCTATCGTTTTAGGAGATGGATCCCCATTTAGTTTCTCTAGACGTTTAGCATAAGCTGCTTGATATTTATCCACGGTATATTCCTGTCTGAATAGACGTTGAGTTAGAACATATGTAAAAAAGAAAAATAAGTAATAAAAGGTTTTTTACGTTCTATACCTGTGATAAATGCTAAAAATTTCAATGCTCTAGCACTCCGATGTCGCAAATGATATTGATGGAATTGCTCTGCGACAAATAAAATAATTACTCTAGATAACAACGAATTTTTGTTGTTTTTTTTTAAAACTGATCATGAGATTGAGTGGGGATTTTTACCGAGAAGAATTTCGCTACTGTAACTGTCTATATTTACTCAAAAAGAGAAAATCTTAGAAGCTTTCTTTGATTGATGTGAGATATTTTAGGTCGAAAAGCATTAATTTTGGCTACGCTTATAGTTCGTCTTTTTTGTTGTTGAACTCTACTTCGAGGGGGAAAGAACCCATATTTCGAGCATAGGATAGCTCGCTTTTTCGTTACGTCGTTCTTGGAGTTTGAATCAGTGACGACGCTATGAGTCTAGCATCTTGAACTCACTTGGGTGTATTAATTAATTATAAAAGTAAAGCAGTGCTGAGCTAGGATAAACTTCAACGTAAAGGTGACGGTATGAATATACAATCAGCCATTATTGAATATGCGATAGCGATTATAGGCTTACTTTTGACGGGCGTTACCCTCTGAGCATGACTGCCCAGAGGATAGAAAGCGCATTAGCTTTTTGCTAACGATTGATGTTGTATCGAGCCATTGCAGCTTCTTCTGACGATACAACCGTTTTACCAATTGGTGCGAGTGAAATAACCGCTAGCTTGAGGTGTTGGAGCGCAAACGGAATGCCGATTATGGTGACAAAGCATGCTGCTGCAGAAAGTACGTGACCGATAGCTAACCAAAGGCCTGCAAATACAAACCAAAGGACGTTACCAATAACGCCGAGCGGACTCGTGCCAATGTCCATTTCATTGGTCAATTCATCGCGTGAGATGGCCTCTTTACCGAATGGGAAAAAGGAAAAATTACCCATAACGATACACGCACGCCCCCAAGGTATTCCGATGATGCTAATAAAGGCCAAAATACCAAAAAACCACCATAGCAACCCCATAAATACGCCACCAAATACAAACCAAATGATGTTACCAAGTGTTCTCATTCTATTTCCTTTATTCTTGAATGTGATGATTCAGATACCTGAGAGCAGCGTAAAACAAATCTAAACCGTCTGTTTTGTCGATGTGTGCTTTTGTGCCCTCATTCACCTGATTGATAGAATAATCGCTGTAGTCTTAACAGAGAATGAATGCCTTCCCTAAGGCAAGTCTTTTTAGTATAGAGCGTAATACTCAATCAAGCATATAGCCAAGAATCGCATTATCTAGAGACAACTTTCTCGATATATTGACAAATTTGCTCTGCCAATCGATGGCTGGCAATGTTGCGTTTTACTACTTCATTAGCAATATTTCCAGACTCAACGACGCCAAACCAGTCGAGCAACATCGAATGGAAACCTTTACTCGTTAGCATTGGCGTCCAGTCTTTCAAATTGATTTTTTGCTCTTGGTTAGCTTGCCATAGTTTGCCTTCAACGAAGGAGTCGAACTCAACTGCCTTGTTTGCATAACAAGCTTGAACGCGCTCTGTAGTGATACCGAAGTGGCGATTCATCGAGGCGTGGAGCAAAGTATCTCCATGTTGCCACTGAATATCTAAACGCGCCAACTGACTACCTTCAAGTTGATGAGTTACATAAGCATCTTTTAGATCGGCTTTGGCTGTGACGTTAACGCTGTCTAATGGGTGAATAAAATCATCAAATATAAAGGTACGAACATCCCCCGGTAGTTGGTGACGGTTCTTTTCCCAGCGTAGCGACTTTAAGTCAGATATGTTGCCTTGCTGCACTTGTGGCATATGTTGGTTGTAAAGTGGAATGTGACGACGGTTAAAGCCCACATAGAGTGGCTGTCTCTCTTTTTCGGCAATGTCGTACAGCTTTTCTACGTCATCAGCACTATTCGCTAATGGTTTGTCGACAAAGGTTGGAATTCCATGCTGCAGAAAAAATGCCGCTATTTGAGGGTGTACGCTTGTTGCCGCATGAATCATGACGGCATCGACGCCAAAGTGCAGAAGTTGCTGGTAGTCTTGGCAGATCTCTGAGATTCGATACTGCTTAGCCAGGCTCTCAAGTGTGTTTGGGTTGCGGGTACAAAATACAAGTTCGATATTTGGAAGCTGAGTGATAACAGGAAGGTATGCTTTCTGAGCGATATCCCCTAGACCAATAATACCAATTTTCATCCTAGTCCTTATCTCGATGTATGGATCGCGGACTGTCAGTATAACGCTTGGCGCGGCGATGAGTTTAAATACCTTGTTAGAAAAAGCCTGATTCACACTTTGAGCCAGGCTTTATTGAATGGTTTAGGAAACGGCTCGGCAGGCTTTGAATATATCTAACTTGCTATCGTAGGCTTGAGTTTGTACATCCATAATGCCTAATAAAGAGTGGAACACGTTATCATGTGAGTATTGGCCTGCATTCTGTGCTTGTTTATACAAACAGTCGGTATTGATCTGCTTCGCTTGTTTAAAGCCCGAAGACAGCCACATAATCAAAGGAACGCGTTTTTGGAAATCTGGTGCAAGGCCATAAGGCATACCATGTAAGAACAATCCGTTTTCGCCTAGTGACTCACCGTGATCCGATATGTAAATTAGCGCAGTATTATACTCAGACTCTAACGCTTTAAGTTTTTTGATGGTTTCTGCCAATACAAGATCGGTGTAGCGTATTGTATTGTCATATGTGTTCACTATTTGTTCGATGCTACAGTTTTCGATATCTGCACGTGGACAGTCTGGTTTAAAGGAGGCGTTGTCTCTTGGGTAACGCTGAAAGTAGGTCGGACCGTGGCTTCCTATAAGGTGCATGGCGACCACTCGGTTACCGTGCATATCCGCGACTTCCTGATCAAAATGATCTAATAGCGCCATGTCGTAACAAGTTTGGCCATTACACATAGGGCTTACTTGCTTTCGATCAACTTCGATTTTCTTGATCTTGTGGGCTACTTCTTTATCCCCACCGTCATTTTCTTTCCAAATGAGGTCAACCCCGGCGCGCTGCATTATATCGAGAGCATTGTCCTGATTATCCGCTTTGGCGCGTTCAAACTCGTTTCGCGTGAGCTGTGAAAACATACAAGGCACAGATACAGCAGTCGCGGTGCCACAAGACGCGACGTCTTGAAATGAGATAACATCCAGTTTACTAGTATAAGGGTTTGTCTCTCGTGTATAGCCATTGAGTTGGTAGTTCTGAGTTCGAGCGGTTTCTCCTACGACAAAAACCAGTAGTGTTGGTTTGCTCTGTGCTTGCTGTACGGCGCTATTTGACTGCTTTGCATCTGTGCCGATTTCTCGATATGGCTCTGGCGTGGTGAAATATTTTTCCTTCACATACCCGGTCGCGCTGTAAACGAACTGGGTGGGTATGATGATTTTTTTCAGGTGGCTATTGTTGCGCCCTACAGATGCGTAGTCTTGATAGTACACGCTGGCAATGACGGCGATGACAGCTAGCGACGACAGCATCGATACTAATTTGGTAACAGAGAAGTACAGTAATTGGTGACGTTGAGATTGCAGCTTGACCTTAAAGACAATTATCGCTGGGATAACTCCCATAATCAGCGTCCAAATTACAGAGTGAGCACTCAGGTAAGAACTCGCCTCGCTCGAATCGGTTTCAACAATATTGGCAATCATTCCAGAATCGAAAAGTGTGCCATAGTTATAGCTTGCGTAGCTCACCATACTTGAAACAATGATTAAAATTATAAAGAACGGCTTGCCGATCCAAGGCCAACTAAATAAATTAAAAAGGAAATTGAGCGCGGCAAGAAAGAAAATTGGTATTGTGATAATAAATCCAATCTTGACATTATCTAAGTGTGTAAAGATGCCGATCAGTTCTTTATAAATAGGGATATTTACGACGAGAGCGAAATACAGCGCCAACAGGAAAGTAAAGGTAACGTAAGAGATACCTCTCTGTTGTAAATCATGTGTCTTCATAATGAGTGTCTTGAATAAAAATTAGAGCAAGAACGAAGCCCAAATAAAAAGGGCAAGAGTTAACGCAACAAATACTGCTGCTGAGCCAATATCTTTGGCTCTACCACTGAGCTCGTGCCAGTCATCGCTAACACGGTCGACAACCGCTTCTACGGCGGAATTAATGAGTTCGACGATCAATACCAAGAACAGGCTACTGATCATCAGCACTCTTTCGTATGTGGTGACAGGAAGGAAAAAAGCACAGACGGAAAGCACCAAGGCGAGAATCAATTCTTGTCTAAAAGCGGCTTCGTGTGTCCATGCGGCTTTCAATCCTTGAAATGAATAGCCGGTCGCATCCATGACACGGCGTATACCTGTTTTACCTGGCTTCAAAATATGACCTTACTATTTAAGCATTGGGATGGAACACATATCCCAGAGAGGTAACGAGATTAATCGTTACAGCGTGAAACATTTGTGAATAGAATCCTTCGCGCGATAATTTAAGAAAAGTGCTTATTTAATCAAGATCGTAGACGGTATAGCCTTTGTGCTGGAGACATTTACGCAATACGAGAGATTGGGTTTTGGTTGAATCATTTGTTCCACTCAAAGCACCAGCTCCAGCTCCTACAGCACCGCCGGCAGCAGCACCGACAGCCGCTCCACCTAATCCGTCTTCTAGCGCGCCAGCAGCTGCGCCGATCAATGCGCCTGTAACTGCCCCATTAGTGGCTTCAGATTTCGCTGCCTCTGATTTGTCGACATTTTCTGCATAGCCTTGGCAGTAAAGAAAGTCTTGTTCATATGTACTAGGGTCAACATTGGTCATGTCGACGACAGGTTTTTGGTTGTAGGCGCAAGCTGTAAGCGTAGAAGTAAGCGCCATAATCAGGATAAAAGATTTATACATGAGTACTATCCATTTAGTGTGTGAATCTTATGGATTAAATGTACACTGTTTTATTGTTGGTATCTGTCGCTTGAGTGTATTGAAGTGTCGTCTTCTGTAAATGGGGTAGGAAGGTTAAGTTAACTGTCTGATTTTTTGAGGCTAAGTGTGAAGCAAGCTCCTCCAAGTGGGCTATGGCAAATCGAAACTTCTCCACGTTGAAGCTCCATTATCTGTCTGACAATCGCCAAACCGAGCCCAAACCCGCTCGTCTTTTTGTTGCGAGATTCATCCGCGCTGTAAAATGGTTCGAATAGATGAGGCCAATGCTTTTCTTCAATACCTATGCCATCATCATGAACATTGATGAAGCAGCGGTGCTGATCGTGTTTTATCTCTACTAAAATCTGCTTATCCGCGTACCGCATTGCATTGCGCAGCAAGTTATCTAAGGCTCGCTTTAACAATTTTGGGTCAGCAAACGCGAGAACGTTTTCTGAGTTTACTTCTTGAAGCGAGATAGCGAGCGTAGTCTCTTTTTGCCATCTCTGTCGTAATTCTTTGACTAAGTTGACTAAGTTGACTAGGACGACTTCTTCTTGAGTTTGTAATGCTGTGTCAGGACGCTCCATCTTTGCGTAGTAAAGCAATTCTTCAACCATTTCTTCCATCTCGTCAATGTCTTCGACGATACTGTAAACATACTTTTTCTGTTGTTCAGTTAAGGTTGAATCCGATAACAAATCTGCTTGCCATTGTAAGCGGAAGATTGGGGTACGCAATTCATGTGCAACGGCGTTAGTTAGCATTTTATTGCTAGTGATCAAGCGAGATACTTTATCGGCCATCGTGTTAAAGCTTTTGTTTAACGTCCCAACAGACTTAGCGCTTGAGGTACTAGCTCGAGCCTTGAAGTTACCTGAGGCAAACTCAACGGTCACTCTCTCTAGCTCTCGAATCCGACGGCTTAAGAACCAGATCAACAATATGCAATACAGAGCAAATCCAGCTAAAAAGAACAACCAAACGATATTGTCATCAAAGTTGGCAGCTTTAACCACAGGGCTATTCGGATTATCGCTCATTTTAAAGATAGGCGTGCTCGCATCTAGGCGGAACCAGATATCCCTTTCTTCATCGTAAGCGACGTTAACGGAGGTATCACTTTCAAACGCCTTTTTGATGTCTGTTGGAAGCTCTTCAAGCGTATGAGGCACCAACAAACGATGGCTTGATGTGGCAAATTGTTCCAACTGTTGTTGAGTATATTCTAATCCGTGTTCTTTATAGATAGGGTAGATCAGATCGTGAAAAGCTTGACCCTCATGCTCTTGTAACAGGTAGTCATAATCTGTGTTGATCTCATAAACTAAGAACTCGTATCCCCACAAGCTAGCCATAAACAGAATGATAAGGCCAACAAAGCTTTCCAGATAAATCCGTCTCATTATTCATTCCATGCATCAGGCATAAATAGGTAGCCTTTGCCGCGAACGGTAATGATTTTTTGTGGTGAGCAAGAAGCATCGCCTAGCTTCTTTCTCAGTGTCACTATGCGATTATCAATGGTGCGGTCTGTTCCATCGTATTCAATACCACGCAGTGTTTTGGTCAGCCACTCGCGTGATAGTGTTTTTTCAGCATGCGTTGCAAGAACCCACAACAAATCGAACTCGCCGTCTGTCAGCGCAATTTCTTCTTGGTTCATTACGCACGATTTACGCAATCGGTTTAAACACAGAACACCAATTTGTAGGCCGTTTTCGGACTCGGTAGGCGCCGCCTCTTTTCTTCTTAATAGCATGCGAATACGAGCCAGCAATACGCGAGGTTTGATGGGTTTAGTAACAAAGTCATCTGCGCCTATTTCTAATGCGGCGACATGATCGAAGTCATCATCACTTGCTGTCAGCATCAACACTTTGCCTTTGTAGCATTCTCGGATTTGACGACATACACTCAGACCATCTTGCCCGGGTAGCATCAAATCTAACAGCACCACGTCTGGTTGTGTGTCAATAATCGCATTGGGTGCGTCCGTCCCATTGTCGATACATTTGACCTGAAAACCTTGTTCAACAAAATACTCTCCCAACATAGTTTGTAATTTGGGATCGTCTTCCACAATGATTAGAGATGGTTTGATTTGTTGTGCGTTCATTTAAGTGATGTATACAATATTTAATATCAATGGAACTTAAACAAATTTACGAATTATTTCAAATAAAGCTTTCTCAGAATAAGGTTATCGGATGAGTTAACTGGATAAAATTGCCAATTAATGATTTAAATCTAATCACCAATCACATTTCGAGAGATGTAAAAAGGCGCAACGTTTGCGCCTAGGTATGGAATCTTAAAGCGAAATTACCGCTTATTCGGTGGTACATACGACGCTGTTGTCGCTGCCAAATGCATTTGGAACGTAAGCATCAGCTTGTGGGTCATTTTCCCACTTCGCGTCATCGAGCAAGTAACGGAACTGAACATTCTGCGCTTTAGGTAAGCGGGTTTTAAATTTAAACTGACGACTTTTCTTCACTAATTTCATCGGTTCTGGCTGCCAGTTGTTGAAGTCTCCAGCAATTTGGACAGAGTCCCACTGATCTTTATCTAGCTCGAACGTGACTTCGACTTCATCTTTTGTCTTAAAGAATCTTTTTTTAAGCATTGATCTTTCCTTGTTCGTACAAAAACCGTTCTAACTATTACTCGTGTTTCATAATGATTTCAAGTTTTATCGAATTGTTGCTGGTATCTGATGAGGGGAGTATCCGAACGGTGAATAGCTCGTTGTGCTGGTTTCGTGTACTGAGGGAGCGTTAGAGAGAAAATTCACTAGCCTAAAATGGTCAAAGAACAGAGTTTGTTAGCGAGCCGAGAGTCCGTATCTTGAAGTCAAATCGTTATCATGTATTATCTTAAATCACCATTTTCCTTGATGTAGCTATGTTGAAGTTTAACCGTACATTGTTGACTGCGATAGTTTGCTTAGTTGCTATGCTTTTGAGTAGTGTCGCTCCTGTGGCGGAGGCTTCCGCTCCGATGAAAACAATTGAAGTACGCGATCTTATTGTTCAACAGGCTGCTCTGCACAAACAACTTGGCGTCAATGACGACTGCGTAGAATCACATCACGATGAGTCAGCCATCAATAAGGCACAACAATCTCACACGAGTTGTAGCTCTTCCTGCATGGTCAAAATTCCCGCCAACTTATCTCAAAACGACTTACTGCTTCTTCCTTATAGCCTTGCTTTGATTGATAGGCCTCTAGTCGAAAAAGTAGTGACAGTGATCACCAAGCTTTATCGTCCTCCGATTGTTTAATTCCTCATCTCAAATTACTTGGGGTTTACCCCTTTTTACCAAATGAAATGATTTGGCATTTGAATGCCACAAGGAAATAAACAATGAAAAAACTACTTGCCTTATGTAGTGCACTTTTACTGACTTTTACCGCTCATGCAGCGCAATTTGAAGAAGGGAAGCACTACAAAGTTCTGGATGTAAAGAAAGCATCGAAACCTGTTGTGACGGAATTCTTTTCTTTTTATTGCCCACATTGCTACAAGTTTGAGTCGCTTATTGAGCGTTTAAAACCTGCTCTGCCAAAAGAGGCAAAGTTTGAAAAGGTGCATGTGGGGTTCATGGGCGGAGATATGGCGATTCCGATGGCCAAGTCCTACGCGACGATGGTGTCGCTAGGAGTTGAAGATACAATGATTCCTGCCATGTTTGCCCAAATTCATCAAAAGCGACAAGCGCCAAAAGACGAAGCTGAGCTGAAACAACTCTTCGTTGATAATGGCGTAGAAGGTAAGAAGTTTGATGCGGCGTACAACAGTTTCGCCGTAAACTCAATGCAGAAAGGTTTTGATAAGCAATTCTCTGCCAGCACGTTAAGAGGGGTTCCGGGTGTGGTTGTGAACAATAAATACATTGTTTTGGCCAACGAAATTCGTACTTACGACGAGTACAATCAATTAGTTAATTACTTATTGACGCTGTAACTGTAAATAGCATTGAAGCTTAAAAATGGCGACGGTAGAGTCGCCATTTTTATGCTTATCACTTTCGTATTATCTAAGAACGCTTGTACATGCTTGAGTCGGAACACTAGTCATAAATATGGCATGCGGATAAAACAAGCTAGCAGCAGTGATTGCAACATTACATGGCTGAGCAATCGTGGTTTTAATCACATTGGTAAGCACAGCGCCTGTATTATTTACTGTTTGAGCGGCGGCTTGTTGTGCCTGGTAAGACACGCAACCTGTCGTTGCATTGATCATCGCAGTGCTAAACAAAAGTTTGCGAAAAAACATATTCATATCCTTTGTGAATGCTTTGAATTACTTATATGTGGATTGATTCATAAATGAAACAAAACAGTGTTCAAAATATGTGTGCATTCACGAAATAAACATTGTTTTATAAAAAGACGTTTTTTTGTGATCTTAGTACTGGACAGACCAGGTTATGAAACTAAAGCCAATCCGTGCATTACGATTACGCCGAAGGTCAGTTTGCTCCTCATTCCTTGATATCCCTTGGGCTCGGCGTCTTGTTCGACTTTCCTCACGAGCTTTTCTGCATACCAAACAGCAAGGTACCCAATTGCTAAGAGTAGGGTTGCGACTGCGTAATGTTTGTGGCCCTGCAGTAATGCGCCCCAAGCCAGTAAGACAAAAAGGTTGCTGAGAATTAATATATTTCGGCTAAGGCGATGGTAGTAATGCTCAATGCCATTACCCCAAAGGATGCCGGATAAAAAACTTAATATAACGGCGCTATATGCGATGAAAAATTGCTGACCACTTAAATTGAAGAATGAGATGTCAGTGAAAGCAGCCCTAAACTAAACACAAATGGAACCAGGCCTAAGTAACCGAGTTGTAGCATGGTTGAGCGTGTTGTCATGGTCGTCACCTTATAATTGTTGCTCTATCATATTGGTAAGCGTAGTACTTGTCGGTGATGTGGAGCTTGGAAAAGTAGCAATAACTTTACCTTCAGAGCTAATTAGAAACTTGTAGAAGTTCCATTTTGGTTTTATGCCTGCTTGGTTAGTAATCTGGTTGAAGACTGGGTTCGCATCTACACCTAATACTGAAGAGCGAGCCATCATTGGAAAGGTGACCCCGTAATCGAGATAACAGACTTTCGCTGTGTTTGTTTCGCTTCCTCTATCTTGTCGAAAGTCATTGCTCGGGAAACCGATAACGGTGAAGTTTTGGTCTTTGTAAGTTTGATAGAGGGTTTCTAACTGTTCAAACTGAGGAGTGAAGCCGCACTGGCTTGCTGTATTGACGATTAGTAGTGTCTTTCCCTTAAAGCTTTCGCATAGATCGACTTCTTCCGTTGAGTTTAACAACCTTTGCTTACCTTGAAGAATATCAGGGCACTCAGATGCAAGAGCAAGCGAATTCATGGAGAGAAAGCTAACGAGAGCGGCGAAGTTCAGTAATCCTTTCATGGTGTTGTTCCCCTTGTTTTCAATAAGTATAACTACTTAAGTGCAAAGAGGATCGATCAAAAAAGCCGCACAAATGCGCGGCTTTTTCAAGAGCTGAGATCTGACTATGCCAGTTTCAACTCGAACTGGTTCAGGTACATTACCATGTCTTCAATCGTCAGTACCGGCATGTTGTGCAGGCGACCGAATGCTACGATCTCCGGTGCCTTTGCCATCGTGCCATCTGGATTGGTCACTTCACACAGTACGCCAGCGGGTTGAAGCCCTGCCATTTGCATCAGATCAATCGTACCTTCTGTGTGACCACGGCGAGTCATTACACCACCTGGACGTGCGCGCAGAGGGAATACGTGACCCGGGCGAGCAAGATCTTCCGGTTTTGCGTGCGGGTTTGCCGCCGTTTTAATGGTCGTTACGCGGTCTGCTGCTGAAACACCCGTTGTTACACCAACTTTCGCTTCAATAGAAACCGTAAATGCGGTTTGGTTTGCGCTGTTGTTGTTTACCACCATTGGAGGCAGTTCCAGTTTGTCTGCTTGAGCATCTGTTAAGCACAAACAAACGATGCCGCTACATTCGCGGATCATCAATGCCATTTGCTCGTTAGTGAGGTGCTCGACTGAATAAATGATATCGCCTTCGTTTTCGCGATCTTCATCATCAAGAAGCAGTACGCCACGGCCTTCTTTTAAAGCGATAAGTGCGTTTTCAACGCGAGTAATTGGGTCGCCGAATTCGGCAAGTAGTGATGACTGATTCATGGTTAACTCCTAAATTTCACCAGAATCAGGGCGGTATGAGAGATCGCCGTAAAATACGATCAAAAAGAAGTGCACCAGCATTCTTAGCGATCTGACTCGCTATGCTGGTGTATTCTTATTCTCTTTCATCCGGACTATAACCGTCGGCTCTGGCATCTCACCAGATCTGCTGACCTCGACGAATCGAGCGCTCGCGGGCTCACTTGAAAAAGTATACCGCCGGTGGGGAATTTCGCCCCGCCCTGAGAACAATTAAAAATGTACCACTTCATCCAAGTTGTGAAGAAGTGGAGCTAGGATAGTACTGCGAACTGAATAGCTTGGAAAGTCGATTCCATCTGTATGATGGAAAAGTGTGCTATCGACGGAAATAATCTGTGCGAATAAAGTGATCAATCTGCTGCGGCACGAAGGTGTTGTAAATCAGGCTCGTATGCGTTTGCTTCACTTCGATATGATCTTGCATACCGTCCAGTCTTGTCTCTTCTACGGTAACGGTACCGTCCGACATGGTGTTGTCATTACGGATCAACAATGGGCGAGCGCCAATCGGCATCGTTCCTGCGATACTGCCGAGTTTTTGAGGGAAATCCCAGGCGTCATCATGTTTGTTTAATCCGTGGTGTGGCGAATTGCCTAAAATTGCACCCAATCCGAGATCTTGAATTCGACCTACAATGGACGCGCCTTTAAGAGGCGAACCGATAGCGACAACATGAGAGATTAAGTTAGTACTCGGTTTTCTGTTGGCGAGATAGCGCTTAATCATCAAGCCTCCCAAGCTGTGTCCCACGAGCACGTTTGTGGTCAGTGGATTAAGCGAATGATCAATAGAATCAAACAGTGAAGACTCATCGATAGCAACAGTGTTATAGCTGAGTACTTGCGTTTCGTATCCGAGTTTTCTCAGCTTTTGGCTAAGAGGCTGCATGACCAGCCCATGCATATAAAGACCATGTAAGATGATGATTTTCATAATACCTCCTAGATTTATGACGTCGTAGATATCCTACTCTAATTAACAAAGAACTACTTGTGCTTTGTGGTGCATATTTACGTTTTGCTGCAAAGTTTGACTGCTGTAGCAAGCGACTCAGCCCAGTAAATCCTGTACTTGTTGTTGCAATTGATGACGATTTAAAGACGCAGGACTTAACACTTCACCGATAACAACATCCACTTTTGACCAAAAACGAGTCGGTCGTTTTGTGAGAGCATGTCCGCCTTTGTGGCTGAAAAAAGAACCCCAAAGCCCTTTTAACGCCATAGGGATGACAAGTACAGGGTTACGTTCGAGGATTTTCTCTACACCAGGGCGAAACTCACCCAATTGACCGTTAGACGTTAAACGACCCTCAGGGAAGATACA
This sequence comes from Vibrio sp. 1727, assembly GCF_033344415.1. NCBI lineage: Bacteria > Pseudomonadati > Pseudomonadota > Gammaproteobacteria > Vibrionales > Vibrionaceae > Vibrio > Vibrio sp. 1727. The sequence continues at coordinate 105,505 of NZ_JAWPOT010000003.1, read as the reverse complement.
GACAACCTCACCGTCGTTAAGTGCTTGTTCAATCTGCTCAAATGCTCGTCGGTAAGTGTCGGCACACTTACGTGGAGAACAGATCGGGATAACACCGGCATGACGGAATACATATTTAAGAACAGGTAGCTCGCTGATGGACTTGTCCATCACAAAACGAACCGGGCGAGTAGAGGTTCCCATCAAAATCAATGCATCGACATAGCTAACATGGTTAGCCACGATTAACGCAGCGCCTTGTTCAGGAATATGTTGGCGCCCCTTTACGGACACACGATACATACAATGGCTGAGTAAATAACTGATAAAGCGTTGTGTAAATTCCGGTACTTGGCGATAGACATAGATCGCCACGAAGAAGTTACCTATTGCCATCATGGCAAACAGTTCCACAATAGAAAGCTCTAGTACGCTGAGTACAACGATCGAAACCAAAGCAGACACCACCATAAACAACGCATTCATGATGTTGTTAGCAGCAATGGCACGTGCACACTCCCCTTTGTTTGAACGCGATTGGATGAACGCATAAAGAGGAACAATAAAGACACCGCCGCTTACACCAACAAGGAACAGGTCAATCATGACGCGCAGATGTTTTGATTCAGCAACGAAGCTTTGCACATCATAAAAGTGCACCGGAAGTGATGGATAACTTGGGACTGCCCATAGCGAGTCGACGCCAAAGACTGTCAGACCAAGGATACCGAATGGCAAAATACCAAGCTCAACGTGGTTGAAAGAGAGCTTTTCACACAACCAAGAGCCTGTCGCGATACCAATGGAAAACAATGCCAACAGTAAAGAAACGACAGTGCTATCTGCGAACAAATGTTCGCGTGCGAAGTTAGGGAATTGAGTTAGGTAAGTCGCACCCATGAACCAGAACCAACTGATGGCAAGAATAGACATCCAAATGCCTCTCTGCTTTTTTGCCACTTTTAACGTGTTCTTTAAACCAGAAATCGGTTCAAATTTCGCTTTGTCATTTGATTGGCTAGGCATCGCTGGAATATTCACGCTGCTCATGAACCCAAGCAAAGACAAGGCAATCACGGTACAAGAAGCAATCAAGGTACCATTAGGAATGGCTAGCAGCAGGCCTGCGCTAAGCGTACCTATAAGAATCGAAAGAAACGTGCCCATTTCAACCCAAGCATTTCCTTTAACAAGCTCATTTGGTTTGAGCGCTTGTGGTAGCAAGGCGTATTTCACGGGACCAAAATAGGCCGATTGAGTGCCTGTCATAAACAGCAGAACCAGCATCAGCATGGCACTTTGGGTGGCAATAGCGGTTGCTGCGCAAGACATGATAGCTAGTTCGATGAGCTTTAGACGTCGGATTAATTTGGCTTTGTCCATGCTGTCAGCGACGGCACCAGCATGCGCTGAGAATAGAAAGAAAGGTAGGATGACTAAGCCTGCCGCCAAATTAACGAATAGATTGACAGATATTGGTAGGTTATCAATTTGGCTGTATGTCACCATCAATAACAGAACGTTTTTGTAGATGTTGTCATTGAGTGCGCCAAGGCATTGCGTCACAAAGTAAGGAAAAAAGCGTTTTGAGAAAAACATACGGGCCCCGATTAAACAAAGTCGAATGAGATGGGAGCACTTTATGCTCAATGAACGATTAAACCAGCTTTCTCTTTCTAGTGACGTTGTATGCCACCAAAAGTAACGAAATTCGTTACTTTTATTTCCATTTGTTTATTGAGTTACTAATTGCGAGACTTATTGGTGAGTTTTCTTTCCCATGGTTCAAATAAAGGGAACGTCCAGCGACGCATCGCAATAATCAGAGAGGTGCCGTGTTTTTCGTCCATATCGAGAGAGCTATCACTTTGGCAAGCCTGATAAAACTCATCGATGACCTTTTGCAGCTTCTGTTGTAGCTTCTTGTTGGTTGGTACACTCATCAATCCTGTTGCCATGGAGAACTTTTCATCTTCACCAGAAAAGTAGCTTTGGAAAAAGGCGTCTTGAACTTGCTGTTGGAAGAACCGTTGAATAGGGCCGCCCATCTGCCACTTAAATGTCGGAGATATACGCAAACGAATTTTGTTATTTGGCTGCAAGTTGATGATGTTCAGACGATCCAAATGAGCAAGCTTTTGCACCAGTTCCAACTCATTGAAGGTGTATTGCTGAACGATTTGTTCAAACTGATAGCCATTTACAACACAGATTGCCACGAGTAGCAGGGCTTTATCGTTAACCAACTGCTTTTCTTGCTCTAACGTTAGCGACTCTAGACCTTTATTGTGCGCAGCCGCAAGCTTAAACAGTTCCGCCATTTCTAAACCAATCAATTGGCAAATGCGTTCTAAGCGTTCAAGACTAATGTGTTGACCTTCAGCGAGTAAACGTTTGACGCTTCCTTCACTTAAATCAAGGTGTTGTGCAACATCGGCATAATGCAGCCCAGCTAACTTTAGTTGGCGTTTAAGCTCTTTAATTAACGTATAGCTTTCTGACATTTACGCTGTTACCTCGTCGTGTAACTGCTCTAGGTACGTTTGCATAAAGGTTTTGCGTTTTTGCGCTTCGCGTCTTGCTGACTCTGTGTTCATAGTTTCAGCGATTTTGAATAACTTGGTCTGAAAGTGATCCAGAGTGAATTGTTTATCGTTAAGTTCACGTTCTTCGGCAAATATATCGCTGTCGTTGTAAAGTTGCGCGTTAAATTGAGTGCTGACTTGAATGCATCGCGTCACGCCAATTGCGCCTAAAGCGTCCAGACGGTCGGCATCTTGGACGATTTTGGCTTCCAACGTATTTGGCCTGATGTTTGCGCTAAAGCTGTGTGCCTCTATCGCATGAGCAATGGCATCATGATATCGCTGCGGATAATCGATACTCTCTAAAAATGCGACCGCTTTTTTGGCTGCGATGATTGAGCTCTCTTTGCGATTTGGGTGATCTTTCGGATAAGTAAAGCAATCATGCAAATAGGCAGCCGGTAATACAATCGCGATGTCTGCACTTTCTTCTTTGCAGAGCTGTTTCGCTGTTTTGACCACGCGTTTTACGTGTTTAAGATCATGAGCTGCATCCACTTGCATCTCTTGCTGCATAAATTCCAAAAATTGCGGTTCTATCTGGCTTAATGACGTCATGGTTCATATCTACAACTAAAATGAAGTCAGAAGTATGCCCAACGCTTAGAATAATTTCCAAGTGCGATGGTGTAATTGAGATTCAGCCACCAGAACCTTGTGCAACGTTTGGTACTGAGCCGTTTTATATGGCCTTTCAATGTGTTCAGCGGTTTATGAGACAAGAATAGACAGAGCGAGCAGTGATGTTTACCAGTAGAAAAAAGGCCTGACGATGTCGTCAGGCCTTTTTCGTCACGCCGATCTTTTTAGCGTTTGAACGTTACTTGCTCTGCTTGTTCAAGATGAATATGAGTTGTCGCAGGCTGTGTTTCTGCGATCACTTTACCGTGACGAACAGAGTAGCGAACCGGCACTTGGCGACGTACTGCGTCAAAACCATTTTCTGCGGGAAGAATCAGTAAACTACCTGGTTTGCCTTCTTCAATGCCGTGCTTGTCTTGAATGTTCAGTGTACGTGCTGAATTGGTGCTGATCAGATCCAGTGAGTTGTTGATTTGGTCGTAACCCATCACCTGACACACGTGCAGACCCATATGCAGCACTTGCAGCATGTTTGCAGTGCCTAGTGGGTACCAAGGGTCAAATACATCATCGTGTCCAAAGCAGACGTTGATGTTGGCATTCAGCATCTCTTTCACTCGTGTTACGCCGCGACGTTTTGGGTAATCATCAAAACGGCCTTGTAAGTGAATGTTCACCAATGGATTTGCCACGAAGTTGATACCGGACATGCGTAATAAACGGAACAGGCGAGATGCGTATGCACCGTTGTAGGAACCCATCGCTGTGGTGTGACTGGCCGTGACTTTATTCCCCATATCAAACTTGTGCGCTAATGCTGCCAGTGTTTCAACGAAGCGAGATTGTTCGTCATCGATTTCATCACAATGCACGTCGATCAGGCGGTCGTATTTTTGCGCTAACTCGAATACGTAGTGCAGCGATTCAATGCCATATTCGCGTGTGAATTCAAAGTGTGGAATCGCGCCAATCACGTCCGCACCTAATTTGACGGCTTCTTCTAGCAGCTCTTTGCCATTTGGGTAAGAGAGAATTCCTTCCTGCGGGAAGGCGACGATTTGGATATCTACCCACTCTTTCATCTCTTCACGCACTTCTACCATCGCTTTTAGGGCAATTAGGGTAGGGTCTGAAACATCGACGTGGGTACGAACGTGTTGTACGCCGTTTGCTATCTGCCATTTTAAGGTTTGTTTTGCGCGCGCTTTCACGTCTTCAATCGACAGCATTTCTTTGCGCTCAGCCCAACGTTCAATACCTTCAAACAATGTGCCAGAGATGTTCCAGCTAGGCTCGCCTGCGGTTTGAGTTGTATCTAAGTGAATGTGTGGCTCGCAGAAAGGCGCAACCGCCATACCGCCTTCAGCATCGATGATGTCACCGTTATGACTAAGCTCCACATCGTTGCTTTCAATGCGCTTGAATTGACCATCTTCAATCAAAATTTGCTGCAGACCTTCTTGTCCTTTTAGCTTTACGTTTTTGATCAGTAGTGTTGTCATGATGGTTCCTTACGCTGGCTGTGTAGCCAGTGCTTTTTTGTTAAGAATAGGATTAAGAATCAGGAAGCTAATTGCGCCGCCAAGTACAGCGTTAATCGGCACTACGCCAGGCAGGAAGTGTCCCGCACCAACGCCAATCACGACAGCGATAATGCCAGCCCAGTTAACGTTTTGGAATTGGGCGGCTTCAAAGTTTGCGTAGCGTTTACGGTTCGTGAAGAAGTCAGCGATGATCACACCGCCAATCGGTGGAATTGCCAAAGATAAGAAGGTCAGCCAGCCAACAAAGTTATTGTAGAGCCAGAGAGCGCAAAGTGTGCCAACAAGACCGTTCGCCATTGAGATGTATTTACTTGGTAAGCCTGTGATGTTGGAAAATCCAAGACCCGATGCGTAGAGCGCGTTGTCGTTGGTCGTCCAGATGTTCAAGCCAAGAACGATGATAGCTGGAATAAGAAGACCTTGCGCGATCATCACTTCAGAAATGTCTGATTGACCCGTCACCGACGCACCTGCCGCGCCAAAGATAAACATTAACGAGTTACCGATGAAAAATGCCACCATGGTGATCATCACGGCGCTGCGCGGCTTTTTACCAAAGCGTACGAAATCCGCCGTTAATGTACCAGCACTGACAAAAGAGCCGACAACCATCGCGAGAGCTATTGAAAAATCGAGTGGCTCGCTTGGTTGAACTTGTTGTAGTTCGCCAATACCGCCAACGCTCTTTACTGCCTCGATGACAGAGTAGCCGCCAAGTAGTGCAATCGCGGGAACGGCGATTGCTGACAGCACCATCAGTGCTGAGATTCCAAAGTAAACGGTCACGGTCATGAGCAAACCGGAGACAAGGATCAAAGTATTGGTATCGATGCCCGTTGCTTTATGCACCGGAATCGCAAACATCGCGACACCAACTCCAAACCACCCAACTTGAGTTCCGCCAAGAAGAGCAGAAGGAAGCCAAGAGCCTTTAGAACCAAAAGAGAAACGAGCAAGAAGGTGGGTAGAGAGACCAGTAGAAGCGCCGATGTAACCGAGGAAAGAAGTGTAAATACCGAGGATTAGGTTACCGATGAGAACAGCGAGGAAAAAATCATTAAAGGAGAGCCCAGTACCGAGAGAACCACCTGTCCACATACTTGCGGAGAAAAAAGTGAGTCCTAACATCACCATGGTTAGTGACGCCACGCCTTTTCTGGCCGTGTTGGGAACTGGTCCAAGACTGTAGTTATTGTCTCCAGCCATTATTGCCTCCGCACATTGAAATATTAAATTATAGCACCTGATTTTCAGGCAAACGGCGCGTATTATCGTGATGTAAATTTAATAGTCAATGATAAAATTGAAATTTAAACGTTTGCTTGGTTTTTTATGTGTATTTTTTCTTTTAATAACAATGGTTTGGTTTTTAAATTCTAAAAGTGGAAAGTTTGTTTTTACGTATTTTCTATGATTTATAGACAGGTTTTCTATGTGAAATTAATGTTTTGAATTGCTATTTGTTTTTATGGATTAAATTTATCTATAACTCTGGATTGTTCAGTCGATTTCTATTAAAGGAAAACGATTTCATGATGAGGTTTTTGGTTTGGACGTTATTTGTTCTTTTCTTGGGTGTGTTTTCTTGGTTTTATTTTATGTAGGTGATTTATTTTTGTTGAAGCTGGCATTTCTAATGGTTTAGTGGGCGAATATTTGAATTTTATAAACAGTAAACAATCTGTTGTGGGTAAGAAAAGTACAACCGAGCTCGGTCAGAGGATAAGAGGGCAATAGCCACATAAAAAAATAACCAACCGCAAAGAGTGCGATTGGCTTATATACATGTGAACAAAATCAAGTTCACTAACAACGTCAGTTGGCTAGGTGACCCTCGGCTTAAGAAGGGTCGATTTATATAATGCAGTTACTGTGCCAACTTTAATATGCCCTAAAATACGTAGTTTCTGTGACATGCGTTGCTTAAAGTTTGAGTATGTTTGCAATTTGCAACTGCGTTATGCAATTTGACTCTATTATGCTAATGATTGATTAATAAACAATGAACCTTTTAAAGCATGACTAAACTCGCCGTTCCTAAAAAGGCGAAAAAACCAACTACATCTGTCACTGTTGTTAGAATCACCGAGCCAGCCAAAGCGGGGTCCAATTTAAACTTATCCAGAATAATGGGAATCAGCACACCAAATAAAGCTGCGGTAATAATATTGACGATAATGGCGAGCGCGATGGTTCCCCCTAGAACCGGAGATTGAAACCACAATCCGGCGAGCCCGCCGATGATTAACGCCCAAGCAATGCCGTTCAGAGAGCCAATACCCAACTCATTTTTCAAAAGCTTGAAGCGGTTACCTGGGGTGATCTGATTAAGCGCCATCGCACGAATCATTAGAGTGAGCGTTTGGCTGCCAGCAATGCCCCCCATGGATGCAACAATTGGCATGAGCACCGCCAAAGCCACTACCTGAGCAATTACATCTTCAAACAGTCCGATAGTGACAGACGCCAAAATAGCAGTAAGCAAATTGATGCCTAACCAAACCCCGCGCTTTTGCGAGCTTTTTAATACTGGCGCAAACAAGTCATCGCCTTCATCCATACCTGTACCGGCCATCAAACGTGCTTCGTAGATTTCACGCTGTGTACTCAATGCAAACTGCCAATCGACTTCACCGATCAGTGTTTGGTCTGCATCAGTTACAGGGAGAGCGGGCAGTGTGCTGTGTTCTAATGCCTCTACCGCTTCAGGAAGCATCATTTTACTGTCTAGAACCGTCACAGCCTCAATAACGAGTGTTTTTAAGCGAGTATCGGGCTCACCACGTAAGATATCGAAGTAGTTGACCGTTCCACGATACTGTTTATTACGATTAATCAGATACACCTGTTGAGGCGTGTCGTAGCTATAGCGCTCCATTAACTGCTTAGCTGTCCCAATCGTAATGTTGAAGGGCAGGGTGATGATCTTACGTTCAGCCCAGTGGCCGAGTTCTTCATCAGCATACTCGTTTGCTTGATCGTAAAGTTCCAACTCATCTTTTTCTATCAACGAGAGCGCTTCGTTGATGATCGACTCTGGCAACGAATCGGCCCATTCGATGAGCGACAAGTTGTCGAGTTTAGCGAGAGTGAGCTTTAGCTCGACTTCAGATAACGCATTGATGATAGAGAAACGTACGTCCGCACGCATTTCCGTTAACACGTCGATATGTAGCTCTAGTGGTAAAGCTCGCCATAAGCGAACACGATCGTCGATTGGAAAGGCTTCTAGAATCAGGGCAACCGCGCCGGGCTCGAGGCCCGCTTCAATAGATTCATTGAGCGTTGCGACTTGATCCGCTTCTTCGGCTTGGCCAATTTGCTGGATTAGAGTGGAGAGATCTTGAAACTTGCTCACCGAGTACCCCGATAGTGAATTCGTTTTATGGAAGTATGGCATGTTATTGAGATGCACAACTATGCATCTTAACCTTGCTCAAGGTACTTGAAAGTAACAGAAAAACAATAGGCTATTCGCTGTTGATGGTGAGATATGGCTGTACCAATTGGCGAATGTTCACTTTTGCGCCAATACGGGCTGCCAGCAAGTACATTCCGCCGATTTTTCTGTGTAAAAATAGGGCATCTGCTGGTGGAGTATGCCAGTATTCTTGCTCCATGCTTAGAATGGTGCCAGCCTCGCGAAGCTTTTGTGCTAAGTCGCTGGCTTTAAAGTCATAAGGCTCATCAACTAACATCGGTTCACATGCCATTTTTACTAAGTCGAGAATCGCTTGGCGTTGGTCTGGAAGGATGGTTTGGCTGAAGAAGCCTATTTGTTCAAGCGCATCATTCAAGCCTTGTTCGTCATTATTCACGACAGATGCAAAAGCTTGGCGATAGCCGGTACTGAACCGTTCGTTGTACTCGCGAGTGGCCCCGAAATCTAGCAAGCCGATTTGACGAGTGTTTTCGATATATAAGTAGTTGGCGAAATTTGGGTCGGTTTGTACCATCTTAAATTCGAACAGCTCTCGAAACAGTAATTCGAGTAGGCTGTGCATGACAAAATCTCGCGTACTCTGATCATAATGTTCGATTTGCTCAATCGGACTGCCATCAATGAATTCCATCGCGAGAACGGAGTCTGAGCAACTTTCAGTATGAATCTTGGGCACCACAAAATGAGGGTGCTCCTTCAAAGCGTCATGATAACGAATGGCAAATTGTGCCTCTCGTGCGTAATCGGCCTCGTCATGTAGCTGCTTTTTCGCTTCTTCGAGCAATCCTTTGTAGTCGACAGACTCGGGAATCAACCCAACGACCTTGAGCAGTGTACCGACATTATCGACGTCGCTATCGATACTTTTCCGTATGCCCGGATATTGCACTTTGACGGCTAGGTTATCGCCCGCATCGCTGTAAGCTTGGTGCACTTGTCCTATTGATGCACTGGCGATTGGTTTGAAGTTAAATGACAGAAACTCAGCTTTCCAATTCGTTCCTAGCGAACTTTCCATTACTGCGTTGAGTTGTTTTGCAGGCATTGGGTCTGCGTTGGAACGAAGACGGGAAAGAATATCGGCAAGTTCAGGTTCTAAAACATCACCAGCATCCATTGACAGCATTTGACCAAGCTTCATTGCAGCGCCACGTAGGTGAGCAAGTTGGTCAGTTAAACGCGCGATGTTCTGTGGCGTCAGCAAGAGGTCTTTCGCTTTTGGTTTGTTGCCTTTGGCTATCTGCTTCGTGCCTTCTGTAATCACATTGCCTGCGACACGGGTAGCAAGTGAAGCGAACTTGCTGAATCTTGAGATGCGATGGGTAGGTAGGCTTCTTTCCTTTGCCGACATGAATCTTCTCCGCTATTTACTAACTAATTGTTATACGGGAAAAGGATATGTTTGGATACAAATGAAAAGAAAACCGCCAGCGTAACTGGCGGTTTGCGAGTTTAGATAGAGTAGAAGAAGTACAGTTGAGACTTCATTCGGATGATGATCCCGCGAATCACATCCAAGAAGGCCATGAAGCCTATCGGTTTTTCACCGCTGACCCATGCGAGGCCAACAGAGCCAACAGGGATGTCGTAGCCTTCTGGCTCATCAATCTTAAGACGAACAAAGTGGTGTTTGTTCTGTAAGTTCTTTCCAGTGGTGACACGTACGGAATCATCGAAACCCAGTAGATTACCTTGTGACTCACCTGTTGCTTCAACAATGCCTTCGACGGTCGCTGAGAAGATCTTACCTGGGTAAACGGACGAAGAGAATTCCGCTGGCTGACCCGGTTTGATGTTACGAATCGCCTGGTGGTTGACTCGCATCAGCACGTACTTCTCGTTAGTGTACATGTTGATACGCGGCATCATCGATACACGCTGACCTTCACGCAGGATAAAGTTGGTGACAAAGCCATCTGTTGGGGCATGAACTTTTGTGCTATTCAAATCCCATTGCGCTTTTGCAATTTGCTCTTTCGCTTGGCGCAGTTCGGCTTGTTTGGTTTCAACTGCAAGTTCCGCTTTATGAATCGCCAGTTTTGCACGGGAAATATCGACTTGTTTCTTCTTGATTTGAGACTCAAGGGTCAACACGTTGTGACGTGCCATATCAACCGCACTCGATTGTTTGTCGATATCGCTTTCCGTGATGGTGTTGTGCACCACTCGGTTTTGCTCAACATAACGATCTAGCATTTTTTTCTGCAATTTGTAGTCAACTTTCGCCGCTTCCAACTGGCTCTTTGATGTTTCTAGATCTTGCACTAGCGCTTCGTGGTTAGCTTCTTCAATCTCGATGTCGCCTTTTGCTGTAGCTAATGCAACGCGAGCAGAATCAGCGGATACGTTCGCTTGATTTAATGCGATTTTGTATTGCGTTGGGTCAAGTTCATAAATGAGCTGACCTTCTTTAACTTGCTGATTCGGCTCAATGTAAATGTGGTCAACTTTACCTTTTACATTGGTTGAATCTGGACGCAATTGGATGTGTGGTGACTGCACGACAGAACCGCCGGATAAATCCATCGGGGTGAAGTTAATCAAACCTACCCAGACGAACATTAGCCAACCCAAGCCGCCAAGATAAGCGAACGATTTGGTTGCTTTGTTCCAAGGCATGCCAACCAAACGCAACAGATAGATGAAGAGTGCCCATACCGCTAAACCTTCTAACATTATGCTTCCTCTTTTGGCTGTGTTTCTGTTTGCGGTTTACTTTTCCATGTATCACGCAGATTGATGATGGCTTTTTCCATATCAACGAATGCAAAGATCACGGCTAGCACCCAAACCCAGTGCCAGACAAACCCTATCCAGGTCAGCGCAGTGATGAGCCCTATCTGATGATGGTCTTTGCTGTGTGCTTTATTGATAGGTAATTCATGGATTTTCCAAAAGCCGTAACACGCGCCCGCGACACTCGCGATTAAAACGACAGCAGCGACAACATGTAACGCCGTATCTGCGCCTGTACCGACAAATGGGACACTCAGTAAACTCATTAAACACTCCTCTATCAAACTGTTGGCGTATTGTGATCTGAATTTGATTTGCGGCTTTCTTTGTGACAGATTCAATCACTATAGGATTAAATTTGATGTGATTGGTTATGAAAACGGTTCGGTTTATTCGTGCGATGGGCATTCTAAACATGCATAACCTCGCGTTATCTAAATACAATTTGGACTCGGATGAGTTAGGGATCCCAGCATCGGTGTTTCGCAACCCAATGACACTGATCCCGCTAAAAGCCGTTGCGGAATGGTACCGTTGTGTTGAACAAGCCAGTGGTGACCCGGATGTGGTGTTGAGTCTCAGCCGAGGTATTGAACTGCAAAAGCTAGGGCCAGTGGGACGCTGGTTATTCTCCGGCAATGATTTAGCCAGTACCATTCGGCGAGTGAATTATGGTGTGAGCAACCTACAATCAGGGGCGTTTTTTGCTGGCGAACAGTCGGGTAAAATCATCAAATGGACTTACCACAACCCGTTTATAGAAACGTCAGTAAAGGTGCACGATAGTATCCGCTGTGCGGTATTTATGATTAAGGTGTTACGCGAATTTCTTGGCAAAGATTACCAGCCTTTACGTGTCAAGGTTTCAGGCTCGAGAAAAAATACTGAGCGATACCGGGAATATTTCGGCTGCGAGGTGGAATGGAGTCAGCCAAAAACAGAGATATGGATCCCGGGAGATGACCGACTAGCTTCTCGCCAAGTGAGCCATCGAGAAGACAGCCGTCTAGCGATGAGTTTTTCCGATTTGGATGATTTGCTTAATATGCCCGACCCAGAAGATGAGTTGAAAGTGATTTATGAAGTGGTGAATTACAGCAGCCATTATGGATTGCCAACGTTAGAGCGCGTGTCTTCTCTGCTTGATTTATCTGAACAGCAGTTTCAACGTCGTTTGCATAAATTAGGGCTCAATTTTTCGACGGTTTCTGGCTATGTATTGAGTAATATTGCAGCTGGTTTGTTGAGTAAGCGCGTGAGTATTGATGACATTGCCACGCGCCTTGGTTACACCAATGTGGCGAGCTTCAATCGTATGTTTAAGAAACATCGTGGATTAACGCCCAAGCAGTATACGGGAAGATTAGAGAAGTAGTGCTCCACTTATCTCTATGAGTACAAGCAATAAAAGCCCTCAAAGTTGAGGGCTTTGTTATTTTTTTGTGTCGTTTTATGTGGTGGCTATTTCTTAGGACGCCAACTTAGTGCACTTGCAACAGCGCCGATGGCAATTACATCCTTTTTTTGTTCGCTAAGTTCAGGGAGCATCTGTACCGCAATGGTACCGTTCGTCTGCACTGCGGCAATTTCTTGTGTGCCCTCCTTAAAGCTATAACCCAATGGAATGTCTACCGCCATCATGGCGTCAGGACTAGTATGTACAGTTTCTACATTAAAGTGGGTGCTACCAATACGCACTACGCCTGTCTCTTTTTTTTCAAAGCTGATGTCGATGAGAGCCGATTTTGGCTCCATCGCAAACTCACCGACTTTTTTACCATCTTGAGTAATGTCACAGGTGTAAGGATCATTCCCACCAAAATCGACGCCCATGTAGTTAACCGACATACCGCCTCCGGTGCAGTTCAAAAGCCAAGTTTCTCCGCTGTCGATACGAGTCACTTCTGCGCCCATTGAACCTTCTTTGAAAGAGATACGGTTAAACCAACTTGAGTTAGAAGCACTGCGTGAATACTTGCCTTTGTACTTACCAGCAAAATCAAAATGGCCATCTGCACCGAATCCCCAAAAATCACCGTCGGTTTTGATCAGCATTTCTGGTTGTGCTTTTACGGCATCAGTACGATCCATGACGGCTAGGCCACCACAACCAGCAAGGAGCAAGGGAGCGAATAGAATAAGTTTCTTCATGTTTTTCATTGTTTATAGCTTGGTTACATCTAGGGTTTGGTCGGTGAATTGGATGTTCTGAATGTCGTACAACTCGTCAGTGCCTGTATTTGGGCACTCAACAGAAACGCTCTTTGCTTTGATAACAGTACATTCCGCCAGTTTGTGTGGCACGATATAGGTGTTGATACCGCCTTCACCATAAATGCTGTTGTCTTTGCTGTTGCCTTCAAAAGTATTGTTTTGATCATTACCGATCACATTCATCGCGTCGTCGCCAATGATCTTCACTTTTGTTAACCACTGAGATTTGTAGGTGTACGCTTCTATCAAACCGTCTTTGTTGGGAGCCATACGGAAGGTAGGTACTGTGCCTGGATTTGTCTTTTCTGTGTAGAGCTTGACGCCCGCAGAGTCGATATTCGCGGTATATTGCAAGTATCCGTGGAATAAGCCACTGATCCAATCAACGGCTTGTGGATCTTGGGTTTGCATTTCTTCACGCGTTAACGCTTGGTAGCCATCTAAACCATGTCCGTTTGCTTTTGCTACACCCATGTAAGCTTCAAAAGCGGCAGCAAAATATTCGTGAGAATATGAAGGGCCCGTTTGTTTAACACTTTCAGGATCGAAGTCGTCTGATTTCCAATCGTCCCAGTCATACTGAGTAGGGCGCCACACCGTCGGTTTGCCCGATTGAATATCGTTATAGATGCTTAACGCATGAGCTTGAATGTCATTTTGCAGTGCCGCAGTCGCCGTGTTAGGTGCAATACCTTGCGCTTGGACCAAGTGTAAAATTTCTTCAAAAGCGGCGTCTCGTTCGGCTTTTTTGCCAAGATTGGCGCAGTAATCGGCAAAATTACTCATGTAATGGCAATCGCCTTCAACTGTCAGTTCTCGATACATTAAAGATTGGCTATTCCTTAGCCAGTTTGGTGTTTCTTTACTAGTTACTAATGTTGACGCGATAGATGTGACAAGTGTATCCATATCATCTTCGTTAAGTACCATCATGCTTACAACAAACTTTTCTAGAGAACTCGTATCAAAAGAGTGTGCTAAGCCCGAGTTTGTAACTGCGTCGTTCAGTTTGTCTTGGCGAATCAGTTCGTTGATAAAGATTTTGGTTAACATCTCATCATTCTGTTCGTCGTTTTCGGTCAGCATTAGTGTGGCATCACGCTCGGCTAATGTCTTAGCGATACGAGACTTGTCAGCACCGTACTTAGAGTCTGGTTGGTTTGTGAGAAGGTGTTGGATGATTTTGGCTGCACGAAAGATTTTTTCATTATTCGCACCGTCATCAACAGCCACAATGTGAAATGTATCGTTGTTGTTTGCTTCGGAAAGGGAGATTTTCACATAGTGGGTGAAGCCCGAATCAGCAGCCACTTTTAACTTGGCTGGAAACTTTGTAGAAACGACAGTTGGGATTGTGACAGTGCTCAATGTTGGCATTGGTGGTGTTGGAGGTGTCGTTGTCGATGGTTTCGAATTAGATTCACTGCCGCCACAAGCAGTTAGACTTATCGCGCAAAATATGGCTAAAGGTGTTAATTTGGAATATCTCATTTCATGTTACTCGTAGACTTTATTAGAGCAAGAAACTTAGAAGCAACATAAAGTCCTGTCTATATAAGCAAACTAAGTCATATATGTTGATATTGTTTTTTGGTAAGACCTATTATTCGATATATTTAAAAATATAGTGGATTTTTATTCCGAATTTTATTTTCTATGTGAAGCTATATTCTGATAATGAATAAAACCTCAGGTTATTGCATGGCTTTAGGGGTATAGAATGATTAGGATTATCGTATATGTATGGTTTGTAAGCGTATGTAAGCCTGCGTTTTATTAAAATTATCATTTAAGTAGGTTGCGCAGTATAGGACGAGCGATATACTCCCTCCATCATATTGGTGGAGTAAATGATTCATGGTGGGTAATACAATCTTACTGATAGAAGACGACTCTGAGATTGCTCGATTAACCAAAATGTACCTCGAAGCCGAGGGGTATACGGTAACTGTCATCGATAACGGTCAAAATGCATTAGAAACGATTAGGGGACTCAAGCCTGACCTAGTGCTGTTAGATTTGATGTTACCAGGAAAGAATGGCGCAGAAATATGCCAAGAGGCGCGTAAGTTTTATCATGGTGTTATCATTGTTTTGACTGCGACCGATGATGAAATGAGCGAGGTGAGCTTATTTAAGTTCGGTGCTGATGATTACCTTACCAAACCGATAAAAGGCAATATCCTTCTCGCCCGTATTGAAGCAGCGTTGCGTCGCTATTGTCGTCAAGTTGATATCGTTGAAGAAGAAAAGCTGAGTCGATATGGCATTAGTCTTTGTCTTCGTCGCTCCCAAGCATTTTATTTGCAAAAAGATATTGGTTTAACGAGTTCTGAGTTTGAAATTTTAGAGCTCCTGATGCTGAATGTCGATAAGCCAGTATCTCGTGAATCATGTTGTCGTCTTGCCCGAGGCATTGAATACTGCATTACTGATCGTTCGATTGATATGCGTATATCCTCGCTAAGGAAGAAATTCTCCAAGGCTCATATCCATACGGCTACCATTAAAACCATACGTCACCACGGCTACATGCTGACAGGTAAATGACGCGTGTTTTCCCTGTTTACTCGTCTATATGTGGGGTTAGTAACCGGCCTTGCGCTGACAGTTGCTTTGTTTCTCTTTATAGGGGAAGAGTACATGCGCAAAACAGAAGTCGGTGTTTTTTTGAACGATGGTGCTTATTTTGTCGATCAATACATTGAGCAACGAGGTACTCCGGATTCTCTCTACAAGAAGTTAACCGAAAACGGCAAGCAAGATTTCTTTATCTTTGATTTAACATTGGTTGAAAACTGGGACGGATCACCGCCTTGTCGAGATTGTAATCTGCTGTACCGAATGCAAGGGATACCTGTTTATCTTATTGACGGCAGTACCTATGCTGCGGTATTCCCTTTGCCTAACACTTCGAAGAGTTTAGTTTTCAAAGAAAAAACGGACTTCTTTAGCCCACACGTTGATTGGAATGAAGATTCTGAGATTGTATTTATACTTACTCTGCTTTTGGTTGTTGTATGCAGTTTAGGCATTATGGTTTACATACCTGTACGACGTCTTGACCGCCAAATTCGGCAACTAACGGCTGCGCAACAACAATTTGGTTCTGGTGAGTTGAATACGCGAGTCGATCTAAAGCAATTTTCGCAACCCGTGAAAGAGCTCGCCCAAGGCTTCAACTGCATGTCTGAAGAGATTGAGAGACGAGTACGCCAAACACACATCTTTACTCAAGCTATTCCTCATGAAGTGCGCACTCCGCTGAGTCGTATTCAGCTAGCGACGGATTTAGCTCGACGAACGAGTGGTGAAATGCAGGCAGAGTTACATGACGATATTGAACGATACGTTGATGTAGTGACGGATTTAACATCCGACATCGTCATGCTGTCTCGCTTGAGTGTGAAAAACCACTCATGGATCGATTCTGTTGAAACCATGGAACTGCCACTTTGGTGTAAAAGCCGCATGAGTTACCTAGGCTTAGAGTCCGCCATGTTGAGAGCAGAGAATGAACTCGCGAACCAATTGATTCACTTTCAGCCTACTTTGGGTAACCTCGTCCTCGATAATTTACTGCAAAACGCCAAGCGTTATGGTGAATCCTGCGTTGAGGTGACGATTCGAACGGTAGCGGATTGCTGGAGCATCGATATTGAGGACGATGGTCCGGGCATCCCTGAGGCGATGCGAGAAGAAGTATTTATGCCATTTTCGCGCTTAGACAAAAGCCGCAACGCCGACATGAAAGGCTTTGGTTTAGGGCTTGCCATCGCTACCAGTGCAGCGCGGCAACTGGGGTGGGAGCTTTCTGTCGGCGAGAGTCACTTAGGCGGCGCACGTTTTACGGTGCTTATTCCTGCCAACGGTTAGAGTAGGCACTGCGGTAGTCTGGCTCTGCGATACCTTCATACAAATCGTCACAAGCTTGCAGTGGACCTACGACGGTTCGGTAGGGTAGGACACCTGCCCAAACAGGGATGTCCATGTCTTCCGCATCGTCGTTGACGCCAAAATTGCTGATTTTCACTGATGCCTCCGTGAGCGGGATACGCAGTAGCATGGTGGCTTTGAGTTCTTTTTCATTACTCAAACGGACTTGTTCTGTTCTCCCCGGAGCGATCTGTTCAATAAAGTGATTCAGCAACCTGTCTTTCTCTTGGTTATCTTCCACCACCTCAAACTGGCCAAAGACCACAGCACTGCGATAATGCGCACTGTGGTGAAACGCACTTCGAGCCAATACCCAACCATCAAACAAAGTAAAGGTTAAGCACGTTTGCACTCCTTGTTTGAGTGAGCGTAACAGTCGACTGTTGTTGGCACCATGGATATACACGTAATCATCGACGCGCCATGCCAGCATAGGGATGACCACAGGGCCTGACTCGTTGGTTATCGCAATATGAGCGATTAGGCTTTCATCTATGATGGCGTGCAGTTTGCTAACATCAGAGACGGCTTTATGTGCGCCTTTCTTAATTTCCGTTCTATTGGTGTTGGATAGCATTTTCTCTCCTTATTTGCTCACGATTACGAGCGATTGATCCTCATTCTTTGATTGCAATGTAGCGTTTAACTGGTAGCTTAAAGAGAGCCAGTTTTAACTAATGGATGGATCCAGTTTGTCTTTGATTGATATCGGTGACCTGCATTTAAAAGACAGTGATGGAACGCGTCAGCAAGCGTTGTTTTTTGCTATTCGCAAGAAAATTGTTCAAGGACTGTGGATGAAGAATGGGAAGCTGCCTTCTACGCGGAAGCTTTCACAAGAGCTTAATCTAAGTAGGAACACCGTGATTTCTGCCTACGAACAGTTAGTGGCGGAAGGGTACTTGAACAGCCAAAAAGGTTCTGGTTTTTATGTTGCCGTAGAACTGCCAGAGCAGTACTTGCCTGAACCTAGTTCAGTTCAGAGAGACTCATCACCGAAAGCTCACTTTGATATCAACCGCGCATTTGCACCGGGTGTGCCGGATTTGGACGCATTTCCGATGGCGCAATGGCAAAAGTTACTCACTCGCCATATGTCTCGTACTTGCTTGTTGGGGAATCAAGATATTCAGGGTAGTTGGGCATTGCGCTGTGCTTTAGCTGACTACCTCGCATCAAGCCGTTCAGTGAATTGTTCTCCAGAGCGCATTATTATTACCTCTGGGGCGCAGCAAGCGTTGTCGATTGCGACGATGGTAGTGCTCAAACAAGGTGATAAGGTTCTGATGGAGCAACCAGGTTACGCGCAAATGCGGAAGTTGATTCAGTTCCAAAACTATCAATTTGAGCCTTTGTTCGTAACAGAGAAATTAGGTTTTGATGTGGAAGCGGTGACCTCAAGCGATGCCGATGCGCTGTATATTACACCAAGTAATCAATATCCGATGGGTACCACACTCAATACCGAGCAAAGAGGAAAGATCATCAACTGGGCGGTCGAACAATCAAGTTGGATCATCGAGGATGATTATGACAGCGAATTTCAGTTTGCTCATCGTCCCTATACCAGCTTACAGGGGCTAGCAGCTCAAATGGGTCGAGATGATCGTGTGTTGTATGTGGGTTCCTTCAGTAAAGTGATGTTTAACGGATTGCGGCTTGGCTACCTTGTAGTTCCTGAACGCTTAGTAGAGCAATGCTTAGTGGTTAAGGATGCGTTAAGTGGTGATTCGCCGACGCATACACAAGAAGCATTGGCAGACTTTATTACTGAAGGTGGGTTATTACGTCATATTCGAAAAATGCGTCGACTGTACAAAACTAAGCATGAACAGATGCATGTATCCATTCAACAGCATTTTGGCGACCGTGTTTGCGTCGTTAGCCAAGCGGCGGGGCTTCATGTTACGTTGAAATGGCAAGGCGGTATGGATGAGCAGCGTTTTATAAAACTAGCAGAGCATGAAGGGATCATCTTGCGACCTTTGAGCTATTATGAACACCCAGATTTTCAAGCACGTCACTGGCATGGTGCCGTGCTTGGTTACGGCAATATCGCGTTAGAGAACATAGACGCTGGTATCCAACGTTTAGCTCACATATTTCGAAATGGGAAGCGATGACTATTCAACTACACGTGTTTGTCGCTTATGTCGCCACTGTTTCCAAGGCAGTAAAAGTAGAGTAAAAATGCCAAGTGCATAAAACATTGACCAGCCTAAACATATAAAAACACCGGTACAAAGCAGTAGGGACAGTCCCGCAAGTGTTTTACCAAATCCTCGAAGCAATTTGAAAGCGGCTAACATCGCCAACATGTAAACCAGAACGAATACACTGTTTGCGAGTTTTAGGAAAAACTCCAGATCGAGCTGTGATAGGGTTCCTATCACACAAGATATCAATAATATGCCGCCAACTAATATGGTGGCTGAGAAAGGGACACCACGACGTGAAATCTTGGCTAGTGGACTAGAAGGACGATGTTCACGAGCTTGAGCCCAGACCATTCGCGCTAGGCTCTGTGTGTATAAGTTAACGCTCGCGAAACAAGCGGAGAAACCTATCAAGCTGATTATCCATTTGGCTCCATCGCCTAGTAGTTGGGCACTAAGCCAGGGGATGGATGCGTTATCAAATTGAGCGTTACCATACGCGCCAAATTTTAAAATAACGACAGAGCATGCCCAATAGGTAGCCCCTGCTACAAAACAACCGACCACAATGGCAATAGGGAAATCTCTTTGAGGGTTTTTGAACTCTTCCCCCATATGGGCAAAAGCCTCTATGCCAACAAAACACCAGAACATCACGCCTAACGCTGCGGTAATAGGCCAAATTGACTCTTGTGTGATGGCGGGCATCACAAGATCGGCGCTGTTAACGTCGCCTTTCCATAAAAATGCGCCAACAAGTGCGAAGACACTCAAAGCAATAAGAGTTTGTAAATGACCTGATGATTTCGTGCCCATCAAGTTGACGAACACAAGAAGTACTACTGTGAGAACTTGTGCAAACAGATTGTTACTAATAGGCTCTGGCAATATTTGTTGTAGAAAGCCTGCGGCGAGTGCAATCGCGGCCGGAACCCCTACCGGAATGACACTAACAAATAGCCAAGCGACACTACTTTCCAGCTTGGCGTTAAAGGCTTTGCGTACAAAAAAGGCTGTTCCGCCCGCGTTGGGGTATCGTTTACCCAGTTGAGCAAAAGTCAGCGCAATAGGACAAATCGCGATGAACAATAAAATCCAAGCCCATAGTGAAAAATGGCCAGCTATACCTGCTGCGATAGCCGGGATCATAAACAGCCCCGTTCCCATTAATGTGGTGGATAACTGTGCGATACCTGATGTGAGTGAAATGTCTTTTTTGAGCTCTTCCATGCGAATTGATTCATCCAATGTTATGAGGCTTATTACGAAAAAGCTTGTGGCTTCTGGTTATTTCGTTTTATGTGTTTAAGCGATGCTATTTATGTGTTGAGTGTATAAGGTGGGAATTTGATTTCAATGTGTTATCTATTTTCTGTTGAAATGGATAACAGCACTCATCTCATGCCCGCCAAATAGCATATCCAAAATGTTAATAACAAAATGATTTACTAAACCGTCAATATGACGGTTGTTTTAAATAATTCCAACAAAATGTTGGTTTCTTATGCAGTTAGAATCGGTATAGAATGAGAAAAATAAGGAAAGCTTGGTAACGGTATGGACAAGTTTGATCATAAGATTGTGGATCTGCTCAGGCACAACGCTCGGCTGTCGGTGACTGAAATTGCGGATAAAGTAAACCTTTCTCGTTCTGCGGTAACGGCCCGTATTCGCAAGCTAGAGCATGACAAAGTGATTCTAGGGTATCACGCTGAAATTGCGCCTTCGGGTGGGGATTCGATTTGCGCCTATTTTGCCTTAAAGTTCGATAAATCAACCTCTACGTATTATTGCGAATCATACGCGGACGAGTTATACAAAATTGATGGCGTAAAATGGTGTCATGCGATCAGCGGTGAGACGGACATGATGGTTTTTGTCGAAGTGCCTACGATGGCTCGCTTGAACGAAATCAGAGATCAAATTCAACGATATCCAGAGCTTCGAAACCTGATGACTCATACCGTCTTAGCTGAATTCTTTAACACGACTGGGAACCTGTTTGTGAAGTGACCATGAATGGATGCCATGTTGAAAACCCTTCTGAGCGAATATGTTAAACAACATTAATTTGAATCTACTTAGATCCTTGCATGTACTTTTAGAGGAGTGTCATGTCAGCCGGACCGCAGAACGTTTGCACATTACGCAGTCTGCCGTCAGTCGACAGCTTGCACAATTGCGCGATCTGTGTGGTGACCCACTGCTTATTCGTCAAGGTAATCAACTGATACCAACGCCACGAGCAATAGCGTTAAAATCAAAGCTTGATGCATTACTGGCTGAGTTTGACCATTTACTCGATGACCAACCTTTTGAGCCGCGGCAGTGGCAAGGTGAGCTTGTTATTGCTTCTAGTGACTACGTGGCGCAATACGTATTGCCCGATATTGCCTCTCACTTGGGTGAACAAGCGCCACAGCTAGATATGGCGTACCGACTGTGGCAACCCAACTTTCTTGATAAACTTCATGAGACGGGCATCCATATCGCGTCTTCTATGTATCCAGAAAAACCACAGAGTGTGTCGAGCGTTAAAATTGGTGAGGATTCATCAGTTTGTTTGATGAAATCTTCTCATCCGTTAGCAAAGCAGGACCAGATCAGTATTGAAGACTTGATTTCATATTCACACATCAAAGTGACTGGCGGCGGAGACAAAGATTCCTACACTGATTTAGCATTGAAAGAGCTAGGGCACACCCGCCACGTTACCTTTAAGGTTCCATTCTTCTCTGCTGCGATCAATCGCTTAGTTGCAAGTGAGCACCTGATGGTGGCTCCTGAACATATTGCCGTTAACCTCGCTAAGCATTGGGACTTAACCCATAAAGCATTACCACTCGAAACACCTATTCATCAATATTGGTTAATGTGGCACCCCAAATACGACACGGATCCTGCGCATAAATGGGTGCGAGAAGAGATTCGCTCAGTAATGCAAATCTCTGAATATTCCATTCGCTAATACGTACACCGTTTAGCCATGACTTGAAGTCATGATTAGTATGAATAACTTTGATTTCTAATTATACCTCTTCCGTTGATAGAGTGAGCGTCAAAGAGGGGAGATTCTTATGACACTAACAGTTTGGTTATCACTTTTTACCGTGTGTTTATTAGGGGCTATGTCACCAGGTCCCAGTTTAGCTATTGTCGCTAAGCACTCGTTGGCTGGTGGACGTATCAATGGATTAGCTACGGCTTGGGCTCATGCGTTTGGCATTGGTATATATGCGCTTATTACCTTGATTGGTCTCGCTGTTGTTTTGCAGCAAAGCCCGATGCTGTTCAAGACGATTAGCCTTGTGGGTGCGGCATATCTTGCGTATTTAGGGTTTAATGCTTTGCGTTCAAAAGGTGGTGTGGCTGCGAAGTTGGAGTCAGGTGAGGAGACAACGGTAATCCAGTCTGCGCGAGAAGGCTTTTTTATCTCGATTTTAAGTCCCAAAATTGCTTTGTTTTTTATCGCATTATTCAGTCAGTTTGTCGCGCTCGGTAATGATTTGAGTAATCAGATGATCATTGTTGCCACGCCGTTTGTTGTGGATGGGCTTTGGTACACCTTTATTACCCTAGTGCTATCGAGCTCTAAAGTCGTTGACAGAATTCGCTCTAAGGCAGTGTTGATTGATCGTTTGTCAGGGGTAGTACTCATGCTGCTGGCTCTTAGAGTGGTCGTAACGGTATAGACAAGCTCGCAAGACAGAAATACTAAAAGCAGCCCGTGTGGCTGCTTTTTTGTCTACTCTCAGTAAACCTTACACAATTTACGTAACTCTGACGCTAAACGTTGCTAAAATTAATATTATCAATAGTGTTACTTTGGTTCATATTCTCATTTGCTGTGAAAGCTACTTTCCAACGCATTGTTATAATGAGAACGATAGCCACTTAACGTTAATACTAACAGTGTCGCATATTAAGTCGAGAGTGCTTTATTGGATAAAAACGGACTTTCCTCTTACTTACCCTATGAAAGGGGTAGAGACTCCATGACCGTTTAGAAGGTGAGAGCAATATGCAAAGAATAGTAGATTTAGCTCCAGTAGTAATTTTGACCAGTGTTTGCAGCGTTGCTTGGATATTCTTTTCAACAAAGAGCATTTGGGTGTTTTTTGAACTGTTTGTATTTACGATGCTTGGCTTTGGCCTTTTGTACGGGTTACTACAAAAGGCTGATCCTAAACACTTTGACTTTGTTTTAAACCACATCGATGAAATTAAGAAGGAAGGCAAAGATGCTTGCCAAAGCGGCGCTCCGAAAGAATCCAACCCATACTCTGGTGTCGATGGTGATTTATGGGAGGCTGGTTACACAGCCTCCTACAACAAAAAGATAAAGCAATAAACCGCTAGGTGCTTATTCAATATTGTGCTTTTCAAAAAAGCACCCTGCCATTTTAAGGACAGGGTGAAAGCAAGAAGTTTCTCAGGAGCGGTTGGGGGAGAGAAACTCATCTAAATCTTATTTACTTACCGGCGAACCTCTTCAAATTCACCTTCAATCGCATCTGCTTTACCTGTATTAAACTCATACTCTTCGTGCATTTCTCTCTGCATTTTCTTGACGCGCTTTTCAATACGTTTACCGGTAATTAATGCTGCGATGGTCAACGGAATCGCAATGATCAAGCTAAATACTAACGTAAAAAAGCCGGTAATCAGTGCTAGTGCAGTTACAATAATCCGATTCATAATCATGACCTCTCTGTAATTTATGTGCTCAGATTAATGCTGTGAACATGAACAAAACATGAATGCTGACGTTCACTTTGTCCGGAGAGTGTCAAATGAATGAAACGAAAAAACGCCTGAGGGTGATCAGGCGTATAAACGGGGAAAAATATTAGTAATGCGCATGGCGCTTATTATTTAGAACAAATATGAGATATTGTCCGCTACGCTATGTGGTTAACGTTGTGGAGCAAAGTTCACCTATCGAGGGAATGTTTGGTAACGAACACCCATCATTTGTTCCATACAGTGCACAACTTGGCAGCTGTAACCGAATTCGTTGTCGTACCAGATGTAAAGTACACAACGCTTGTCTTGTGCGATAGTCGCTTGACCATCTACGACGCCTGCATGACGAGAACCAACTAAGTCAGTTGATACAATTTCTGTTGAATCGGTGTAGTCAATCTGTGCCGAAAGCTCAGAGTTCAACGCCATTTCACGCAAGTAATCGTTCAGTGAATCACGGTCTACGTCTTCACCTAAGTTTAGATTAGCGACTGCCATAGAAACGTTTGGTGTCGGTACGCGTATCGCGTTGCCTGTTAGCTTGCCTGCAAGCTCTGGCAATGCTTTAGCAACTGCTTTTGCCGCACCTGTTGAAGTCAGAACCATGTTTAGTGAAGCACTACGTCCGCGACGGTCACCAGAGTGGAAGTTGTCGATCAAATTTTGGTCGTTTGTGTATGAGTGCACGGTTTCAATATGGCCAGAAAGAACACCATATTTATCGTTCAGAGCCTTAAGGACTGGCGTGATTGCATTTGTTGTACAGCTTGCCGCAGAGATGATGGTGTCATCTTCTTTAATTACCGACTCATTTACACCGAATACAACGTTTTTGATGTCACCTTTACCTGGTGCTGTTAGCAGTACTTTCTCTGCGCCTTTACACGCTAAGTGTTGGCTCAGGCCTTCAGAATCACGCCAAACACCTGTGTTATCAACAACTAGCGCGTTATTGATACCGAAAGCTGAGTAATCCACTTCGCTTGGGTTATTTGCGTAGATGATTTGGATGTAGTTGCCGTTAACGATCAGTGCTTTACGCTCTTCATCGATAACAATGCTACCGTTGAACTGACCGTGAACTGAGTCACGACGCAGCAAGCTAGCACGCTTCTCCAAATCGCCTTTTTTACCGCCACGAACCACAATCGCACGTAGTCTTAGTGGGTAACCTGGACCACTTTTCTCAATGAGAAGGCGAGTAAGTAGTCGACCAATGCGACCGAACCCGTAAAGAACCACATCACGCGCTTTCAATGAAGAATCTGCGTCGCGAGCGCCATCAAGTGCAGTGATAAGGAAATCGTTTAGAGAGCTTGTATCGTCATGTTCATTCCAGTACATAGTTGCCAATTGGCCAACATCGACACGGCATGAAGAAATGCTCATTTCACAAAGCGCTTGAATAATAGGCATCGTGTGCTCAAGCGAAAGTGGGTTACCGGTATAACGTCTTGCAACGCGATGAGTTTTGAGAATGTCTATAGTAGTAGCATTAATAAGCGTTTTACCAAACAGAACCACTTCGATTCCTTTTTGACGATATAGCTTACCAATTAGAGGGGAAATAGATTCAGCAATCGTTTGGCTAGTTTGCCAGTCTTGGAGATATTTCTCTGGACTCATTGTTGTATTAGACCTTTCACGTTTTGGGGGCTAACCATACTCTCTGCTGTTGCCTCTTCGGCAGCGTGCAAGAGTGTGGTGGGTTATGTAATCGGGTTGTAATAGTTGTGTGTGCGGATTCTAAGGTCGGAGTCCTTATTCTGCTAGGAAAATTAAATCCAGTGTAAAACACTACTTAAGGGGACGTTAGTGGTGGATTAATGTGACTAAAGCAGTGGTTTTCACGTATTGACATTTAGAAAGTAACTTACTTTTTTTGCGATGATAACGTTTGCTTTCAAATTAGTTTTGTTGACAAAAATGGATATTTTGCATTTTTGTGTGATTTAACTCGATAAGGCAACTCAATAGGTAAACATACAATAGATGATTTCCTGAAAAGTGATGCGACTCTTAGTTGTGAGTGAAACTTTATTGTTTGCATCCAACTTTAAGATCAAAAAATATGACTTAAATCACAATTTTTACTGCATTAGCCGATGATAAAACACTCACAATAACCATAGTCTAGGTAGGTGAATGTTGTTTGAAAGTAACAATGTCGTATATGCCTTTCAATGCAAGAAACTAGTCTAATATTAAATAAACGGATGAAATCAACCATTAGGCTGATGGATGTTGAGATTATCAATAAAAACACGCTTAGCACTCCTCGCACTATTACCCGCTGTGGTAATAGTGGTATTTGCAGTTCAGCAGTTTTCTGATAATGCGTTGCGCGTGAGCCGTCTCAATCAAACGGTTAGCAATATTCAAGGTTTCCAATTGATATCCAAGGCCTCCCACTTTATTTACTCCATAGAGAAAGTACGCCGACAGCCTGATCTTCAAGTCTCTGCAGCCATTAATATTGAAGAACAAGGTGAAGTTATTTCTTCTTTGCATCAAAAGTTTGTGAGTAACCCTAATACTGCTGAGTATGCTGATGAACTGAAAGAAGCCATGCTGGGGGTATTGTCAGGTAGATTGAGTGAGATGAACGACCTGGGTGATTGGGCATTTAAACAGCTCCAAAATATGTCGCGCTCTTTGTTGCAAAATCATCAATGGTATGGCAGCGACGATGGCATTCGCATGCAAAATTTTATTGCCTACCTTGCTCAGCTCTCTTTTTGGACACAGAAAGAAGCTTGGCTGACGAACCGTTTAGTCCAAGACCCTAAGAGTCGGCTAAGTCAAAGCATGTTTTATCAGGCGATTGACCGACAGCAGCAAAATTTGGATGCGTTTTTAAACTTAGGTGGGTCATACGAGCAAGTGGATAAATTGCTTGGCTTGTTTACTTCGCCGAGATATCAGAGAAACTTGGCGTCTCGCGGACAATTAATGTCAGGAGACATGTCACAAAGTGACTACGCCGCGTATTTAAAAGAACTCGATTTTCGTGTGCAGCGCTTACAAGTGCTCATTGATGGGTTCACCAAACAAACTGAGCAGTCGCTTCTCACGCAGGTTCATGAACAAAAGGCCAATATAGCGATGATCAGTTTTGGCGTTGCCTTAGTGGTTATCCTGCTTTGTTGGCTCGGATTTAGTACTTGGTTCCGAGTTAACAGCAAACTCGATGCGATCATTCATACTTTAAACGCGTTGATCAACTCCGAAGAGAAGCAAACAAAAGTCAAAGTTGATGGAAGTGATGAACTGACCATTTTTGCTCAGCAAGTGAATCGAGTGGTTGAAGAAATGCAGAGACAAACTGAAGAAATACTGCATGCAAAAGAGTCAGCAGTATCGGCTAATCGTGCAAAATCTGTGTTTCTTGCCAACATGTCACATGAAATACGCACGCCCCTTAACGGGATCATGGGCATGACAGAAATACTCTCTCAAAGTGAGTTGTCTTCGCATCAACAAGAAGTTGTTGATGACATTGACTCCTCATCTCAAACACTGCTTACTTTACTTAACGATATATTGGATCTCTCTAAAATCGAGTCTGGACGATTGGAGCTGTCACTAGTAGAAGCGGATATCCGAGAAGTCGTGTATCAGTCGATGATTTTATTCCAATCCAAAGCAACATCTAAACAGCTAAAGTTAGGTATTAATTTAGCTGAAAATATCCCCATTCGCGTGATGGTCGATGATCATCGTGTCAAACAGGTAGTTACGAATCTGGTATCGAATGCGGTTAAGTTTACCGAAAGTGGGCATGTATGCGTTGATGTTAGTTATGAGGAGTTACTTGAGAAAGAACGTGGAGTGCTGACGTTTAAAGTAGAAGATACCGGAATAGGCATTGATCAAGATAAGTTAACCACGATTTTTGAACCCTTTACTCAGGAAGATGAAGGAGTGTCGAGGCAATTTGGCGGCACAGGGTTGGGTTTGGCAATTTGTTGTCAGCTTGTGTCGATGATGGGGGGCAAGCTCGTAGCAACATCTACAAAAGGAGTGGGCACATGCTTTGAATTCTCGATTGAGGTTGAAGCAATTCCTGTGTTTGGCTGGCGTTCTGAGGTGATTAATAAAGGGCTTTTGATCTGCTCAAATTACGACTACGCCGACCAAGTATTAAAAGAGTGTCGCTTAGCGAAAATCAATCTCTTTGGTGTTAATAATGTGAATGAAGTGCAAGCGATAAATGATGACTTTGATGTCATATTTCTGTGCCACAGTAACGACGCTAATACCGATGAAATCTTGGATAATCTATCATTTAATTACGATCTTCGCCGTGTGATTATTTGCCAGCATCATTTATCCACTCCCTACGAAAATGCAGAAAAAGTACATGCCGTACTCACATTACCTTTCCTTGGCAATCGATTTAAGCATGTCATTGATGATTTAGCTAAGGTTGAAAAGACTATATCAAGTGACAATGTCACCAATAATGTTGTCAGCTCTGAATATCGAGCGTCGCGCTCTCATCGGAGGATCTTAATTGCGGAGGATAACTTGATGAACCAGAAAATAGCGAGTTTCTTTCTGGATAAAGCAGGTTATGACTATTTGATAACAAGCAACGGTCAAGAAGCGTTAGAAGCCATCACAAAGGGAGAAGAATTCGATGCAATTTTAATGGACTGCATGATGCCCGTGATGGATGGACTGACCGCGACGAAAGAAATTCGTCGTTGGGAAAAGAAAGCAGGACTTAAAAAACGATGATTATCGCACTCACTGCGAGTGTTTTGGAAGAAGACATCCACAACTGTTTTGCGGCAGGCATGGATGCTTATTTACCTAAGCCGTATAAATCGAACCAGTTATTTGAGCTCTTTAGTGAATTAAAACTCGCCTAGCTAACATTTCAACTTAGACAAGGCGTCAAAACGATAAAGCCCCACTTCAGGGGCTTAGTTCTGATTATTCATTGTTGTGCGTTGGCTTGCGCGCCTGCGAGTTTGCGTATGGTTTGGCGATAGGTTAGGTATGCGGAAACACCAGCTAACAGGTTGCCGATACAAGCGCCTAAGAGTAAACCTCGGATTCCATCCATTTGAGCGCCAACCCACAAGCACGGTAGGAAAAAGACAAACAAGCGCAGCGCTGAAATGGTGAGCGCGGTGTAAGATTTGCCTAATGCATTACAAAGAGAAACCATTAGCATACAAACCCCTAATGAACCCAAACTGATCGGCACTATCAGTAAATGCATTTCCAAGACTTGCTCCACTTGCACATCACTTGTCATCAATAATGCGAGTGGGTTTGCGACGGCAAATGTAATGGCAGCAATCAAAAGTTGGAAACCTAGAATGAATTTTACGGCAATACTGACGAGCCTTTGGATATCTTCATAGTTCTTTGCTCCAAGTAAGCGTCCAACCATTGGAGGCATAGACATTGTCAGCGCCAAGACCGAAACGATAGCAAAGAACTCATAGCGTGAACCAAGCGCCCAAGCGGCGACTGCTGCGGTTCCAAAGCTTGCCAATAATTTTGTTGCTAGCATGGAAGACAACGGTGGCAGCAGTTGGCTAATCATCGCAGGGCCCATAATGTTACCGATAGATGCAACACTTTTGGCTACGTTAAGATCTTGCCATTGTGTCGTTGCCCAGTGATTCTTCTTCACGCGAGGAGCGACGACTAAAATACCAAACCCAAAAGCGACGATGGTTGCTATTGCCGCTCCGTTAATACCCAAGTCAAACGTGAAAATAAATAGCGGATCGAGCACAAGGTTCACGCCGCTGGTTATCATCATCATTGTGCCAGGTAACATTGTATTGCCATTAGCTCGGCAGATACTGTAGTAAAAATACAAAACCGCACCAGTCCATGAGCTTAATAACCACCAAGGCCAGTAACTGTCGATTATCGGCATAACAGATTCTGGAGCGCTTAATAGAGCTAAAATGGGGTAGCGCAAAAGCCAAATTAGCCCGCCAAAAATAGCGACACCGATTGAGCCGATCATCAATACCAATCCGCCAAGTTGTTTGGCATACCGACTTTCATTCGCCCCAAGAGCTTTAGAAATGACCGCTGTCGTTGCGATCCCTAAACCAACTTGAATGCCGATAATGACCATTTGCAAAGGCAGAGTGAAACCTTGAGCGGCTAACGGTAAAACGCCGAGCTGACCGATAAACGCGCTATCCACAAGCTGAAAGCTCATTAAAGACAGAACGCCAAAAAGCATTGGCCAGGTCATCGTAAATAATTGTTTTGCAAGCGTTGGTTGTGTACTTGTCGTAGTTGAAGACATAGAAAGCTGAATGCGTTAGGAATAAGAGTTAGATTGATTGTACACGGCGGTTAGTTTAGAGACAAAAATAAACCCCGAGGAAGATATTCTTGCTCGGGGTTCGAAAATCTAGCTTACGCGTTTATTTTTTGCCGCTAGTTTGCTTGTCTTCTTCAGTCAGCTCACGAATGCGACGGCTGATGTCACGACGTGCTTTAGAGATCTCAGCGCTTTTAATGATGTGGTCATCTACACGATCTTCATAGTCTGCTTTCATATTTTTGATGATTGCGACGATTTCATCGTGAGTCATTTCTGGTTTGATGTAGTCTAGAAGGTTTTCTAGAAGATCAACACGTTTGCGGTTATCACGAACTTTCTTTTCGTTATCAAGAAGCTCACGTTTTAGTTTGTTTTTACGACGAGCTTGGTTAACGATTTCAAATACGCTACTCATAGTTCTCTTTCCTAATTTTATGAATATCTTCCTCGATTAAAGCACAACATCCAGTGGCATAACAGTCTTTAGATCAATAGCAATGCAGAGTTGAACATTTCTCAACCAATTGCGCTGTGTACATATAATCGTGCTGCTTTCTTCGAGTTTTGGCCAACATCGTAGAATCCATCGATTCATTGTCATAACGTGGCCTTCACTATATTATCAACACCATTGAATGCAAAATGATGAACTTGATATGGACTCTGGTAACACTGCGGAGCAAGTAAATAGTCAAGATAATGAGCAAGTCACTCGCTCTGTGGCTGAAAAGTTAAAAACGGCGTATATCAACGCCCGTGAGCAACTCGAAATCATCGAAGTTGAGCTTAATCGTTCAAAAATAATGATGGTCGACCAAGATGGCAATTTGACGAGAGTGCCGATTCTCTCGGAGCATTGATACCTGACCCTATTCGTAAGGGGTGTCAGGTCTTACGCTATGCTTTAGCCTGACACCAACACCTGAACCGCTAACGCTTCTTGCACTGCTGTGTGAATTTATGGCGTATGATTTCGAAGCGATTTAGGTACAAAGTCAAATGCAAAAATAATAAGGAAATGCATTATGAAAGTTGAGCTAACGGCAATTGAAGCACGAGTTATTGGTTGCTTGATCGAAAAAGAAGTCACTACCCCAGATCTTTACCCCCTCAGCCTAAACGCATTAACCAACGCGTGTAATCAAAAAAGCAACCGTGATCCCGTGATGTCACTCTCTGAGTCAGACGTTCTCGATGCCGTTGATGCTCTTATTGAGCGCAGGCTCGTCAGTGACGAAAGTGCGTTCAACAGCCGCGTCAGCAAGTATCAACACCGTTTCTGTAATACGGAATTTGGTGATTTAAAGCTGACAGAGCAGGAGAAGGGCATTGTATGCTGTATGCTTTTGCGCGGTGCTCAAACACCTGGGGAAATTCGTACTCGTACTAATCGTCTCGCGACATTTCATGATGTAAAAGAAGTGGAAACGGTCCTTGAGCATTTAGCAAGCGAAGAGAAAGGACCATTAGTGGTCAAATTACCACGTGAGGCTGGTAAGCGGGAGTCGCGTTATATGCATTTGTTCTGTGGTGATGTTGATGCGTCCGAACTTGCAGCGCCTGTGTCTGCTGCAAGCTCGAGCTCCGATCGAGTAAGCCAGCTAGAGCTCGAAGTCGCTCAGCTGAAAGAAGAGCTGGATGAATTAAAAGCTAAGGTTGAGTCACTGCTTTCATGATGGAAAATACAACGCAGCGTTGGAGTGTCTACCTGATACGAAATAACCGCAACGCGTTGTATTGTGGTGTTACCAATGATGTTGAACGAAGATTCAATCAGCACCAAACCGGAAAAGGAGCGAAAGCTTTGAAGGGAAAAGGCCCTTTGGTATTGGAATGGTCATCGGATTTTGACTCAAAGACGCTTGCCATGCGAGCAGAGTACTATATTAAGCAACTAACTAAAGCGAAAAAAGAGCTGCTCGTTATGTCAAAAGCAAATATTGTCGTCGACGAACATCAACAAATGATGTTAGAGATAGTGGCACTCTGATAAGCCCTTGTTACGCAAAGATACACGGAAACCGCCTATGTCACATTGGCGGTTTCTTTTTGTTTTTGGAGTACCATGTAGGAATAAACTGACGCATAATGGGCTGGTGTTCTGTTTAAAGGTCCTGAGTATGAAAAGCGCGAAATGTCTCTACGTCATCGAGACAAAGGAAGCGACTCAATGTACTTTCATTTGCATCCACTCAGACCAAGAACTAATTTACTATTGAAACAGGCACTAAGAGGAAGGTAGATTACAAGAGTATAGGATGACTCGGCTAGGTAATGAATAGAGCTGAATTAGGCTCATAAAAAAGCTAAAAGAGCAGTAGATGAAAAAAGCGTTAGTATTCTCCCTGATTTCAATGGCCGCTTTTGCGCCGAATGTGCAGGCCACCCAAGTTCTTAATGGGTATTGGGCATATCAAGAGTTTTTAGACCAGTTTCCACAACAGAAGCAGTTAACTAGTGCGTTGGCTGAAGTGGTAAGAGAAACCCCTGTACCCGTAGCAAAAGACAAAAAGCGTCCACTGAAAATTTCTGTTGTTTATCCAGGGCAGCAGATCTCTGATTATTGGATTCGAAACATCGATGCGTTTGAAAAACGCCTAGATAAGCTTGATATCGACTATCAACTAAATCAAGTGTTTACTCGTCCTAATGCAGATATAAAGCAGCAAAGTTTGTCTTTAATGGAGGCGCTGAAAAGCAACTCCGATTACTTGATCTTTACTCTAGATACCACAAGACATCGTAAGTTTGTTGAGCATGTCTTAGATTCAAAGAAAACCAAGTTAATTTTACAAAATATCACCACACCTGTTAGGGATTGGGAACATCATCAGCCGTTTCTTTATGTTGGTTTCGACCACGCAGAAGGAAGTCGTGAATTGGCCGTTGAGTTTGGCAAGCGTTTCCCTAAACATAGCCACTATAGTGTTCTCTACTTCTCAGAGGGCTACATTAGTGACATCAGAGGCAACACTTTTATCAACCAAGTGAACCGCGATAATCAATTTGAACTACAATCTGCTTACTACACCAAAGCAACAAAGCAATCTGGGTATGAAGCTGCAAAAGCCAGTTTGGAGAAGTATCCGGACGTTGACTTCATTTACGCGTGTTCTACCGATGTAGCATTAGGTGCTGTTGACGCTCTTAAAGAGTTAGGTCGTGATGATGTCATGATCAATGGTTGGGGCGGCGGTTCAGCAGAGTTAGAGGCGCTTTCTAAAGGGGAGTTAGACGTTACCGTTATGCGTATGAACGATGATACAGGTATTGCAATGGCTGAGGCCATTAAGTGGGATTTAGAAGGAAAGCCAGTTCCCACTGTTTACTCTGGTGATTTTGAAGTCGTTACAAAATCGGACTCTCCAGAAAGAATTGAAGCATTAAGAAAACGTGCATTTAGATACTCAGATAATTGATGACAACTACATCAAAAATAAGAAAGCGTCGCTCACTGTCGACGCTTATTACCAAAATAATTATTCTCGTACTTGCTCCGATCATTCTAGGCATCTTTGTTCAGAGTTATTACTTCTCGAAGCAGATTATTTGGCAGGAAGTCGACCGAACCAAGCAGCAGACCTCTGCCCTGATCCTGAACATTTTTGATAGCCATTTTGCAGCGATTCAGATTCATCACAACAGCAATTCGAAAAGTGATGTTGTATTGGATTTTTATACAGAACGTGATGAAGAGGCACTCAATTACTTTTTCATGAGTATTGACCAGAGTGATCCTTCCCATACACCGGAGTTTCGTTTCCTAACCGATCATCAAGGTATTATTTGGGACGATGGCAACGCGCATTTCTATGGCATCAACAACCTGATACTTAGCCGACTTGCCAGTCAAGTGACCTTTAGCAACAACTGGTATTATCTACCCTCACAGACCCCGATGGGAACTCGCCATCTTTTACTTCGTCGTGTACCCGTTTTACAACCTAAAACCGGTGAAGTGATGGGGTACTCTTACAATGTTGTTGTTTTAGATAATAACTTTGGGTTGATGGAAAGGTTAAAAAATGAAGGCAACGTCGACAATGTTGTGTTGGTCGCTAACAACACACCATTGGCAAGCTCATTAGTAGGAGATGAGGCTTATCAAATATTTGACGTACTCAAACGACGAGAGTCCCAGCACAAGCTTGACCAATTATTGATCATCAAAACCCCTATTGAGGTAAATGCCGCCGAGACTGACTTGTGCTTGCTTACTGTGCAAGACAATCAGAGCGTGGTGACATTGCAAATCCAACACCTGCTAGCAATGCTAGCCTCAGTTATCGGTATGGTCATGATTGCGCTGATGACTAAAGAATGGATCGAGAATCGAGTAGTTGAAGAGTTAGGATCCCTGATGGCATATACCCGCTCGGCTCGTGAAGAAAAAGGATTTGAGCGTTTTGAGGGGTCAGATATTGAGGAATTCGATCATATTGGTTCGACACTAGAAAACACTTTTGAAGAGCTTGAAGCACAAAAGCGCTCTTTCCGCGACCTGTTTAACTTTGCGTTATCTCCTATTATGGTGTGGTCTGAATCGGGTGTGCTTGTCCAAATCAATCCGGCAGCACGCAAAGAGTTAGTCATGGAAAACGATGTTGAAACCATGCACCCAGTGTTCAAAGGTTTCAAAGAAAAGTTGATGCCACACCTTCGCATGGCGGCTCAGGGAGCTACGTTGACAGGCGTTAATGTGCCAATTGGAGACAAAGTATATCGCTGGAACTTATCGCCGATTCGAGTTGATGGAGATATTAGCGGTATTATTGTTCAAGGTCAGGATATAACCACACTTATTGAGGCGGAAAAACAGAGTAACTTGGCGCGCAAAGAAGCGGAAAAATCTGCTCAAGCCCGTGCCGACTTTCTGGCTAAAATGAGCCATGAGATCCGAACACCAATCAATGGAATTTTAGGGGTTGCTCAATTGCTAAAAGACTCTGTGGAAACAGAAGAGCAGAATAACCAAATTGACGTACTTCGACATAGTGGTGAGCACTTACTTGCTGTTTTGAATGATATTTTGGACTTTTCGAAGATTGAGCAGGGTAAGTTTAATATCCAAAAGCACCCGTTTTCTTTCACTGATACAATTCGAACGTTAGAAAACATTTATCGTCCTATTTGTGAAAGTAAAGGCGTCAACCTTGTCATTGAAAACAAAATAGATCCCAATGTTGAAATCTTTACTGACCAAGTTCGTCTGAACCAAATTTTATTCAACCTAGTCAGTAACTCAGTAAAGTTTACGCCCTCGGGTAGCGTGCGCTTGCATGCTGAACTTGAGCAGTTCTATGGCGCTGACAATAGCGTGCTGGTCGTGGAAATTACGGATACAGGTATCGGCATCGAGTCTGACAAACTCGACCAAATGTTCGAACCTTTTGTTCAAGAAGAAGCAACAACGACTCGAGAATACGGCGGCAGTGGCTTAGGGCTGACCATTGTGAAGAGCCTCGTCGACATGCTGGAAGGTGATGTTCAAGTCCGCAGTCAGAAAGGCTTAGGAACGACTTTTGTCATTACAATGCCAGTGAAAGATCGTGAGCGAGTACTCACCCCTCTTGATTCGAGTTTGCGAGTTAAGCCAGCTGAACTATTTGCAGAGAGTCTCAAAGTGTTGTTGGTAGAGGATAACCATACTAACGCATTCATTCTAAAAGCGTTTTGTAACAAGTACAAAATGCAGGTTGATTGGGCGAAAGATGGGTTAGAAGCAATGGAATTCTTAAAAGATCATACTTACGATTTGATACTGATGGACAACCAACTTCCGCATCTTGGTGGAATTGAAACGACCAAAGAGATCCGACAAAAGCTAAAACTAGGCACGCCAATTTATGCGTGTACTGCTGACACCGCGAAAGAAACCAGTGACGCCTTTATGGAATCGGGTGCGAATTACGTGCTTCTCAAGCCGATTAAAGAAAATGCGCTCCATGAAGCATTTGTGGATTTTAAGCAGCGGTTCTTAGTTGAGCGAACATAAGGAATTGGCTCACTACGAGATAACCCAATTATTCATTATCTGAAAAGCACAACACCATGACAGTGGGTTGTGCTTTTTTGTATCTGACCCTTTTACTCTTATACAAATCAGACTTTATTGGTCTCGACGTTTGTTGTGTACATCGCTGCATTTCAAGTTCAAACATAGTGTTGTGTTACTTAGATTTCTGCCCCTTCACTGACACACCCAACGTGATTTCAATCACAAAAAGATATTTACTTAGCGTGCTAACTATTTTATATTACTTAGCACGCTAAGTAATTAAGTAGATCTTATGATTCAAGACATCAACAGTTTGCGAGACCTTTCTCTGGCTGAAAAATTATCTCGTGTTGCTCGTTTGTGGAAAATGGTTGCAGATCGCGAGTTAGAGCCTTTAAACCTAACGTATCCGCGTTGGACTGCGTTATGGAAGCTTTATCGAATGGGTGACAACATCAGTCAGAAGCATTTGGCTGAAGCGCTTGAGATCGAGTTAGCGTCGTTGATGCGAACATTAAAATTATTAGAAGAGCAATCTCTGATCGTTCGCCATTGCTGTGAACACGATAAGCGAGCACGTATTGTTAGCCTCACAGAAGAGGGGAAAACCCTACTAAAGCAAATGGAGGCTCGAATTCTTCAAGTTCGAAGCAAGCTCCTAACGGACATCAACGACCAGGAGCTTCAGCAGCTTTCATTGATTCTTGATCAGATTGCTCACAATGCGCTTGATTCACTTAGCGAATAAGTCAGAAAACCGAATAAAAAGAGAAGTAAACGCCTATGACTCCAGATCAAAAATTCGCACGTTGGATCAAATATTCTTGCGTCGCGTTTGTCCTTGTCTTTGCCTATTTTCTAGTTGCAGATCTCGCCATGCCGTTGACGCCTCAGGCAATGGCAACGCGTGTGGTAACTAAAGTGGCCCCCCGTGTGAGTGGGCAGATTACGCATCTTTATGTTGCCAACAACCAAGAAATAAGCCAAGGCGATCTACTATTTCAGATTGATCCCCAGCCTTATCAGCTCGCCGTAGAAAAGGCTCAACTTAACCTTGAGCGTGTGATTCAAAACAACGAACAACTTGATGCTTCTATTGCTGCGGCAAAAGCAGACGTTGAAGCGAGCAAAATCGTGGCGGAACAAAAAGTTCGCGAAGCAAAACGTCTTAATACTCTGTTTCACCGTAATGGTACTTCGCAACAGCAGCGCGATGACGCACAGAGCAGTGCAACGGCAGCTAAAGCGAACTTACTGGCCGCACGTGCTCGTTTAAAAGAGTTGGAAGTAAACCGCGGTGATTTAGGCGCAACGAATGTGAATATCCGCGTGGCGCAAAACCAGCTAAAACAAGCGGAACTTAATCTGTCTTACACTCAAGTCTCGGCGGAACATGATGGCGTTGTCGCTAACTTGCAGCTGGAGACGGGGGCCTATGCGGCAGCTGGTACACCTCTTGTCGCTTTAGTCTCCGATGACGTGGATATCATTGCCGACTTTCGTGAAAAGAGTTTACGACACTTTAATCAGAACAGCCGTGCGTTAGTGGCTTTTGATAGCTTACCTGGTGATGTATTTGAAGCTCGTATTACGAGTGTGGATGCCGGGGTCAGCTCGGGTCAATTCGATGCGGATGGTCGCTTAGCAACACCAACTGACTCAAACCGTTGGGTGAGAGACGCGCAGCGCTTACGTTTACATTTAGCTATCGATGAACCTCAGCAGCGCGCATTTCCAGCAGGGGCACGAGCAACCGTGCAGTTGTTGCCAGAAAACTCATTATCTGGTTGGTTAGCGAGGTGCCAGATCCAATTCTTGAGTCTTCTTCATTATATTTATTAACGAGGAGGCGATATGAAGTTATGGGACCACCCCATGTCGGAAAACGACTTCCGTCAGTGTTTGCGCATTGCAACTGGTGCGACCATTGGTTTCACTTTATGTAAAGTATTTGGTTGGAACTATGGCGTATTCTTTACTGTAACCCCGATGCTGTTACTTGGAATGGTGCCAGTCATGAGTCTACATGCCGCACGACAACTGATTTTTTCAGCGGTTGTGTGTGGATTAGAAGTTGGTGTGCTTGGTGGGTTATTTGGTGGGCACCCAGGCATGATGACAATCATTGCATTCGGGTTGTTCCTGTATAAATTCGCCTGTATGTCAAAAGGGAGCTTATTCTTATTTGGAGCGAACAGCGTACTGAGCTTAAGCATCATGCTGCACTTTGCGAGTTATCCAACCACTGACTTAAATGACCTAATCTTTAGCAATCTGCAAGCGAATGTTATTTCAGTGATCGTTGCTTATGTGGTGACATTTTTGATTCCCGATGCGGAACCTCGTCAGCCACCAGCGAAACCGTCGCAGCCTAAACAGAGTCATCGCATGCGTCATGAAGCCCTTATGGGGGCGAGTATCGCTACAATGTCTTTCCTTGTATTCCAGCTATTTGACCTCAGTGACTCTATGTCTGCTCAGGCGACAACCTTACTTTTATTGTTTCCTATGCATTGGAACGGTGCTTTAGGGTATGCGCGAAAAAGAGCAATGGGGACCTTGATGGGGGTGACCTTTGGTATTGTAGGACAACTTGTATTATACGATTGGTCGGATACCTTATTGTTTATCGTTCCATTGCTTTGGATTGGGGCTATGATGTTCAGTTATATGCACGTGAAAGAGTCTAGCGGTTCGGGAGCCGGATTTGGCGGCTTAACCACGTTAGGTATTCTTTTCGGCCAATACCTTACTCCGGATGGTGACTTAATGTTCAGTGCGCTGTATCGCGTGAGCAGTATTTTGTTTGCTATTGTTGCGACGCTGCTTGTGACCTATACGGTTCACAGAATACTCAACAGCTTTGAGGCGACGCGCTTTAGCGAGCAGTAAGTTCAGACGTTACTGGTTAGAAAGGATTGCTCCAGTAACTCTGTTTTTAGTTCGTGAGTCATCTCAATGGAACTAGCAAACTTAATTCCAACTACCCATCCCTTCACCAATTTCTTAATGTTGGCAATGACACATCGATTTTCTTCTCCGATATAGTGGCTTAACGGGCATTCGATGGTAACACTCTCACCCACGTTGAATTCGGGCTCAATCAAGGTTGATATACCAACACCTGCTAGAGAGAAATCGATAAGGCTACCGTCGTAGACATTCCCTGCATGAATAACGTTACAGTCCATTTGCAACTTGTAACGCTCATGTTCCCGAACTGGTTTGGTTGCAAATGTTCCTGGAATGCGGATAAACAAAAGGGGGGATGGTCGAACGGTCGTCGTCAGCACGCTGGACTTAAACGCAATGACATGGCCTAACTCCGTATCTGATACACCACGCACGATGACATCGGCGTTGGGGAGTTTTCTCATCACTTGCTCTTCAAGCAAACGCATTGGTATATCAAGAATCAAATAAGCATTTTCTTTCATCCCCAGATAGGTGGTGGAATACGTATATTGATCCTTAGGCCCAAATTCGAAATTAGTAGAAAGCTTCATTCCCGGTTTGAGAAACCTATGCAGTTCATCTTTAGTATGAGTGGCTGGCATCACATTGGCGTTTTAATTTTTTAGTTAAGCTGAGGCTATCAAAACGCCATTTTGTTATTCAAGATAGTAAGGCATAAGTTTTTGTAAAATCATCGCTATCTGTGAAGTGGTGGGCGATAAGTTTGGTTCATTCCATCTTTCATAAAGATTTGGCTTGCCACAATACTGCCGCATGTGACCAACATCAGCGCTAACCAAGTGAGAGAATCTGGTTGTTCACCAAAAATTGGAACGGCAAGAAGTGTCGCGACGACTGGAGTTAATGAACCAAAAGCAGCGCTGGCTTCGGCACCGATGATCCTAATTGCATAAATGAAAGTGAACGAAGCGATTAAACCTGCGCCAACACCTTGTAGCATCGCGTGGCCAAATAACTCCTCCCATGGCCACTGGCTGAACGGTGTTACCACCAAATAACTGTCTACCCACCCGAAACCAACGGCGATGATGAGCAGAGCCAAAGACGCGATTGCAACGAATCCTGCACAGACGTGTGCATTAAGATTGGCGACACGAGCGCTGATGGTGAAAGCAGCCCACATGATGCTGCCAGTTAGAAACAGGATATGCCCTTGTAATTGAGACCAGTTGTACTCTGCGCCGCTATTAGAAAGAAGGAATACGAAAATCCCTAACAGCACCGTAGAAAGCCCGATTAAGCGGTGAGCACTCAGCGACTGTTGATAACAAAGTACCGCGATAGCAGAAACAAACAATGGCAAAGTGCCAGGTACTAATGCACTGCCGTGCGCCACGGGAGCGAAATGCATAGCCGTTCCGACGACCAGAAGATAGGGAAGGCCGCTTCCAACCACAACACCAACCAGGTAGCGTTTAGGCACTACGCGCAGCGACTGTTTATGCTTAATCACAAATGGTAATAAAATTATACTTGGGATTAGAAAGCGAACTAACGCGATATCGGCTGGCTGCAAGGCAGAAATTGCGCCCCCTTTTAAAGAAATAAAGAAACCAGACCAAAGCAGTAAGGTCGTTAATATAGCTGCGTATCCCAAGATCATTATCGACATGTCCATTTGTAAATGATGTGTTAATTGTTGAATAAAACTCTTGCCAAAGGGAGGCAAAGTTTGACGTAATTAGGCTTGATGTTGGTGATAAATTGCGTATAAGTGTTAATTGTTGGTGATTAAAGGCACGGAAGAATAAATGGATAAAATTGACAGGCAACTTATCAACCTAATGCAGAAGGATGCCACTCTGACAACGGCAGAACTTGCTGACCAAGTAGGGCTATCGGCATCACCTTGTGCAAGACGCATTAAGCGTTTGGAGCAGGAAGGTGTAATAAGTGGTTATCGAGCTATTGTGTCCAGAGACACTGTAGGCATCGCGATGACTGTATTTGTTGAAGTGAGTTTAAATAACCACCAAGCTTCTTCGATTGATGAGTTTGAACATGCCGTTGTTGAGATGGATGAAGTGATCTCATGCCATGTCGTATCAGGGGCCTATGATTACCTGTTAGAGGTGGTCAGTAAAGATCTCGCTGGTTATGAAACATTTACTAGAAAGTTACAGCGATTAGAAAATGTGAAAGATATTCATACCCACCTGGCGATTAGACAAGTGAAAGGAAATGGCAGTTTACCGATTTATGCATAAGAAAGATGAAATTTTTCGATAGACTTAAGATTGCCCACTATCATCGAAAGCGATATAGACAGTTTGGTAAAGACAGAGCCCGAACTCTGGGATGGGCAGATAAGTATAGTCAGATCAGCCGTTTTGAGGCGTTGTGCCGAGGGTTAACGTTAGACGGTTCAAGTATTTTAGATATTGGGTGCGGCTACGGAGACTTGTTAGCGTTTATCGAACTTACGGGGGGGCTTCCTCAAAGCTATATTGGCATTGATCAGCAAAAACAGTTTATCTCTGAAGCCAGAAAACGAGATTTTCGTACGCAAAGTAAGTTTATATGTGGCGACTTTTCAACGTTGGTATTGCCTCGTTGCGACTTTGTTTTTGCTTCCGGATCATTGAACTATCAATCCACCAACCCAAATCATACCATTGAAATGATTGATAAAATGTACCGAGCGACAGAGAAAGGTTGTGTGTTTAACTTGTTGGATGAATCCAAACTACCCAGCATGAAAATGTTAGCGTCGCACAATAAAGAAGGTGTCTTTCGCTATTGTCGGTTGCTGTGTCCGAATACACGATTGATTGAGGGGTACTCCGAGCACGACTTTACGATTGCCATGATCAAAAAAGAGGAGTCCGTTTCCTGACTCCGCCTTATAAATTCTTAAGCCTTATTGGTTTTTGTATTGTGAGATTTCACAGTTACCTGTGTATCTATCAACCTTGAATGAGAAAGCGGCTGAATGGTATTCCCTCCCATCACTCCATATTGTTTCTCCGAAGATTTTACAAAGATCCAAATCACTGATTGAACCGAACTCTTTTACGTGCCTAACTACTGACAAAAACTTGGCTTTGGTAGCATTAGGACATTCCCTGTTACTTAATCGATTGATAACCATGTTTGTAGCATCATCTCCAGCCAAATGTGACTTTTTATTAATGGCTAAACTAACCAAAAAATGTCCATAAGTAAAGCATTAATGTGACGTATGTCTCTATAAATTGATTGTCTTGGTCATGGTTTAGTCAAGTTTGTCAAAGGGAACAATCCCATTATTTACATTTGATATTATTCACGACTAAGGAAAGATAAAAAGCACGAATAACGTCCAATATTGGAGTGAAAAACCAACATCGTCTATTCAAAACTGGCTCTGTTTTTACTTCGAAACATCTTGAGCGTATTGGAGTGCTCGAGCTTCTTTATCATAGACTTGTGACAGAGTTTGATATTGTGAAGAGAGGCTCTTGTAATCTTCAGCAAGTTCCAAAGCGTTGGTGTTATACCATTCCGCGGTTATTTGATTGGCTATTTTGTTTGACTCGCGGCACTTTTGGGCCAGTATCTCCCACCCATTTGCTGACCATTGGGATTGTGTGCTCAATTTAAGCAGCTGATTCGCTTTAGTTGTGAGCTCTTCTTTGTATTGAATCGATGCTTTTAATTGCGCTTTGAACACATTTTGGTTCGACTTGGCACGCCAAAGTAGCACGAGCTCATGCAGTGAAAAGGTTTCGGACAATAACTGACGCTGTTTATGTTCGGTTAAAAGTGTATTGAATACCTCAACATGCTGATTGTAATTGGACTCTAAACGATTGAATTGGGTAAGATTGTCATTCCACGACGATGGGTTACATTGAATATTGGCGTGCCCCGTTATCGGGAACAGAAGAAATAGTAGTATCCAATTGAGTCTGTTGACCATTATTGCTCGCGTTAGTTGACCTGCTCTTTTGAGTATATACCCAAATTTCTACGACATGCGTGCTGCTAGTGGGATAAGAATAAAGAATGAAAAGGAAAAGGGCATGAAGAAAATTCTCGTCGCATTGATTGTCATGCTGTTGCTCGGCGGAGCGGGGGCTGGATACTATTTCTTCTTTATGCAGAAAGATGAACCTGAAGCACCAAAGGCTACACAAGTCGAGCAATCGTCACTGCAAAAAGAAACATCCAAACCGATTCTGGATTTAGAAGCCGCTCCCCCGGAAGTTACCGAGTACTACGTTATTGAGCGTCGTGTCAATGTTTACAACAAGCCTAACCTTAATGCTTTAGTTGTCGATACGCTCTATAAGGGAGAAAAAGTATCGGTGTTAGAAAAAGTAGATGGGTGGTACCGAATCTCCGGCTATCTTGTCTATGAAGAGGGTGGAGAAGAAAAAGCCGAATGGTTGAATGCTGAAGGGTTATCGGATGCAGAGCCAGTTATTAAAGAGCAAGAGCGCTTAGAGATATTGGATGAATACCTACAGAAGTCGGATGATTTAAAAGTTCACTTGGATATTTTCCGTAAGAAAACACAGCAATTGTTAGACGATGAAACCTGTGATCCGAGTGATTTTGAGGAGCTCGGGGGTTGGGTGCGTTCTGTGACGTTCAAAAAGCGCAACGTTTACTTCATCTATTGTGGCGGTTTGGAGCAAGAGAATAAGATCTACTTAGATGTTGATAAGGGCGATATTTTTTATCGATAACTCACCACCAATTACACTCGTTCTCTAAAGA
This sequence comes from Vibrio sp. 1727, assembly GCF_033344415.1. Classification (NCBI taxonomy): domain Bacteria; kingdom Pseudomonadati; phylum Pseudomonadota; class Gammaproteobacteria; order Vibrionales; family Vibrionaceae; genus Vibrio; species Vibrio sp. 1727. The sequence goes on along the minus strand of NZ_JAWPOT010000003.1, from coordinate 61,597 downwards.
CGTTTTGATAAATGCAATAACGATGCAAACCTGAAATCAGAGATTTATAACTTTTTAGTTGTGAACCATAATCAATAGGAATACTATCAACGAGTCAAGTGACCTAACTTGGCTCTTTGTGTTTTTAGTGAGTTCCTATGCCTTGGATTTACCTTAGAAAGTTGATTTTGCTGCTATTTGCAATGGTATTGCTACCAGTGCATGTATCTGCTGCGCAAATCGACCACAAGGCTCACGTACCGCACTTTTCTAAGCTACAACCTTTTGTAGCCGTAAGTGTATCGCCAAACTCTTCCGTCGATTTTTCTGAAGTTTCAGAAGAAAGCTCTCAATCTCCAGTATCTGAAGGCCATGCAAGTCTCGATTCCGTTGCTTTGTTTAACTCTCAGCGCTGGACGTCTTACTTACGGGAAGGGCTTGATGACGAGCACGTAGATTTTGTCGGCGATCTCACTACTCCGTTTTACGCTGATGCGGGTTACGCATACAGCTTGATGGACATTAACTGGCGTCACAACCAGTCCACATTTTATCATTTCACAAGCGATCATCGCATTTCTGGTTGGAAAGAGACCAATGCCATGTACGTCGCACTCAATAGTCAGTTTTCTGCCTAAACACCATCTATTTGCACCATTGTGCACTCTTAGCACGACGATTGTATTCGACAGGACGTGAGCGTTCTGAGCATTTCATACCCTGAATTTATTCTGGGAGCATCTGTCGTGTGTTAAGCCTTGTTATTAAAAGCTTCACTTCATTGTGAAGGGATGATGTTTACATGAAAAAAACACCAAAGCAGCAAAAGAACAGAAAGCTGATGAATCACTACTCAGCTTGGAAATATGTCGTATTAATCACGACAGTCATTATTTTAACCCTAAGTGCTATACCAACTTGGTTTGGTGAACAGCCTTCTATCCAGTTGACGTTTGCGGATCAAAACAACAGCGAAATGTCGGTTGTTCATCTGAATCAACTGCTAAAAACCAACCATATTTCAGCCGACAAAATCATCGAAAAAGACGGCAAAACAACCATTGTATTCGATGGTGAAGATGCGCAAAGTAAAGCTCGTGCGTTGTTAAACAAAGAGCTAAATAAAGACGACAGCATCACTTTCTCATACGTATCGGTTGCGCCAGAATGGTTGAATGAGATGGGCTTTAGCCCAATTAAGCTCGGTCTTGACCTTCGTGGTGGCGTTCAGTTCTTGTTGAATGTTGATGTGAATAAAGCGTTTGAAGAACAACGTGATGCATTGATTGATGAAATCAAAGCGAACCTACGTGATCAACGTGTTCGTGGTGTGCAAGTTCGAGCAGAAAGCGGCAACCGAATTACGGTAAACAGTGACAGCGAGCAAGCATTGTCGGAAGTGAACAAGTTCTTGCGTCAAAATTACCCGGGCTGGATTTCAAAAAGTTCATCTCGTGGCTTTGTGCTTGAACCGAGTGAACAAAATATCCAAGAATTTCAATCGTCGACTCTTCAACAAAACCTGAAGATCATGCGTGGTCGTATTGAAGAACTTGGTATCACAGAAGCACTAGTGCAACGCCAAGGTAAAGAGAGCATTCGAATTGAACTCCCTGGTGTACAAGATCCTGCTCAAGCGAAAAACGTTATTGGTGCAACAGCAAGCTTGGCGTTTTATGAAGTGAAAGATGCGAGCCAAGCACACAGCAGCCAAGATCTTGTTCTTCAAGACAATGACGGTCGTACGGTGATTTTGGCAAAACGACCAGTTCTAACGGGCGAGCACATCGTGAACGCTCGTGCTGGTGTCGACAAAATGGGCATGTCAGAGGTAAATATTTCTCTTGACCACGCTGGTGGTAAGAAAATGAGTGACTTCTCAGCAACTCACATCGGCAAGCCAATGGCGACCGTTTACCGAGAGTACAAAACAAACGATCGCGGTGTAACTGAGCGTAGTGAGCGCGTTATCAGCGTCGCAACTATTCAATCTCAACTTGGTAGCCAGTTCCGTATTACTGGTGCAGGTAGCATGGACGATGCACAGCAGTTAGCGCTATTACTTCGAGCGGGTTCACTAACTGCGCCGGTTACTATTGTGGAAGAGCGAACAATCGGTGCTTCTCTGGGTGCAGAAAACATTGAAAACGGTTTTGCAGCACTGGCTTTAGGTATGGGTTTAACACTGACCTTTATGGCACTTTGGTACCGCCGCTTAGGTTGGGTAGCAAACGTGGCGCTTTGTGCCAACATGCTTTGTTTGCTTGGCTTAATCGCCTTGTTACCAGGAGCGGTTCTAACGCTTCCGGGTATTGCCGGTTTAGTGTTAACCGTCGGTATGGCAGTGGACACCAACGTTATTATTTTCGAACGTATTAAGGACAAAATGCGTGAAGGTCGCAGCTTCGCTCAAGCGATTGACCTTGGCTTTGACAGCGCATTCTCGACCATCCTTGATGCCAACATTACTACCATGATCACCGCCGTGATTTTGTACGCCATCGGTAATGGCCCAATCCAAGGCTTTGCCTTAACACTCGGATTAGGTTTGTTAACCAGTATGTTTACAGGCGTATTTGCCTCTCGAGCAATGATCAATTTAATTTGGGGCCGCGATGCCCGTCGTGATGTGAGGGTTTAATCATGGTCGAAATGCTAAAACAAAATATTCGTAAAATTCGCTACTTTACTACGCTAGTTTCCATCATTTTAACGGTGATCGCGATCGTCGCTCTAGGCTTTAAAGGGTTGAACCTAGGTTTGGACTTCACTGGCGGTATGGTGACAGAAGTAAAGGTAGATAAGCAGCTAACTAACCATGATCTGCTTGACGTTCTGCAACCAAAGCTTGGTGAATCTGCGTCAGTGACACGCTCTGGTGAAGATGGCCGTTGGGTGATTCGTTACTCTGCGCCGGAAGATGGACAAACGTTGCCAAGTGTAGAAGAGGTGTTGAAGCCAATCTCTCACCAAGTTGATGTTGTCAGCAACAGTATAGTTGGCGCTCAAGTTGGCCAAGACTTGTTTGAACAAGGTGGCTTAGCATTGTTGATTTGTGTGTTGAGTATTCTCGGTTACTTGTGTTTCCGTTTTGAGTGGCGTTTGGCCAGTGGTTCACTGTTTGCTTTGGCCCATGATGTGATCTTAGTGCTTGGTTTTTTTGCAGTTACTCAAATGGAGTTCAACTTAACCGTTTTTGCAGCGGTGTTAGCAATTTTAGGTTACTCATTGAATGACTCTATCATCATTGCAGACCGAATCCGTGAGCTGTTGATTGCGAAACAGAGTTGGAAAACAGAAGACATCAATGACCAAGCTGTTATCGCGACGTTTTCACGCACTATGGTGACATCTGGTACGACATTGATCACTGTTGGTGCATTATGGATTATGGGAGGAGCGCCTTTGGCTGGTTTCTCAACCGCCATGTTTATTGGCGTTCTGTCGGGGACATGGTCTTCGATTTCGATTGGTACTGTGCTGCCTGAGTGGTTGAAACTGGAGCCGAAACATTATCTTCCAGTTGAGATCGACGCTGCGCCGTAGCATTATTTTTAAGGTAAAAGTGCTTGCGCCACTCATCTTGAGTGGCGCTTTTTTGTGCTTATTTCACGCGCATCAAGCGATGTTTCACAAGTCCCAAATCGAACTCTAAGACTTGTGAGCGCTTCATTGCTTCGACTTTATTCAACATTGGCTCTTGGTAGCCTTTCTTCTTCATCCACTGAAGAGGTACAGAGAAAGCATCTTCATTAACGACATAAGACTCGCCTTTATGCTCACCGCTATAGACGTTCACAACCCAAACTCGGGCTTGAAAGTCCAATACTTCACCCATGACTTTAGCGATTTTATTCAGAATATTTTTCATTGTTTCCAGTTTGCCTTAGCTTAGTAGCAACCAGACACCAACTCCCATCATTAAAGTGCCTGCGATACGGTTCATTAGACGTACATTCTTAGACTGACCTAATACGTGTTTCAACCCTTTACCACCAGTAGCGTACAGAGACATGCAAATGAACTCAAACAGTAAAATAATGGAGACAAGTATGATCAGTTGCGGTGCAAGCGCTGCGTTTTGGTCTATAAAAGGCGGTAAAAGAGAAATCATAAATGCCCAGCCTTTTGGGTTTGCGATTGCGGTAACGAAGCCTTGCATGATCAGTGCGATATTGTCACTCTTTGGTGTTTCTAAGTTGTCGACATTAATCGCAAGTTTCCCTCGCGATCGCCACATTTCAACACCAAGATAGAGTAAATAACCGCCACCAATGAACTTTAACGCGATAAACATCCAAGGATAATTGAGCATAATCGCAGCGATACCTAACACCGCAGAGACTGACACCAGCGCGACACCGAGAAGTTCCCCTATCATCATCCATAACGTGCGACGATAACCGATAGTCATACCTAACGTTAGGGCGAGAGTCATGCACATACCAGGTGTGATTGAGACAAAAAAGAAAGTAGGGATGAACATACTGAGCAATGCAAGATTCATATCTGTTGATGATTTAGTGATTAAAGAGAAGCCACAAAGATAGTGCAAAGTGGAAAAGGATGCTACTACAAAGCGAACGATTACTTTCACTAGTAGCTAGTTGATGTTCTTCGAATATATAAATTTAAAATGAAATTATATTTTAATCTATGCGTCATAATAGTGCGTATTGCACCAGTATGAGACAAGCTATTATATCATTTTTAGATTAAATATATTTAATTTATTATACTTTATCGGTATTAATCATCACTGTATTAAAATAATCGAATTGATAACTAAATTATCATTAAATGCAGTAATTAAATGATATGTTTGATAATTATTTTTACTGATAATTGAATTATTATTCTAATCTCAAGTTTGTTGTAATCATATAGGCTTAAAATTCAGATCTTAAATCATGACATAATGTAACGTCTACCATTCTGTATGTAAGTGCATGATATTTAATAATTATGTTTCTATTTCTGTTGGTGTGGCTTTTGTGGAAGTGTGATTTAAAACAATGACTTATGTAAAATTAACCATTTTATAACATTTCACGGGTAATGAGATCTAAATCAATCTTATGCAATCGGGTGAGTTTTTTATTTGAAATGTAATATTTCTAGGTTAACTTAAAATAAAGGCAGCACGGGATTGGTTGTCAAAAGAATAAATAAACACGTCAGTTGGTGAACTATTTCATCAGTGTATTAAGTTTGCTTTTTAAATGCCGTTAAGAATGGAGTCTTCAATGAAGAAAGTCGCTTTGATCACTGGATCAAAAGGCGGAATTGGTTCTGCTATTTCCTCTCAATTAGTCAATGACGGTTACCGTGTAATCGCTACTTATTTCACAGGTAACTACGAATGTGCGCTGGAGTGGTTCAACAGCAAAGGGTTTACCAAAGATCAGGTTCGCCTTTTTGAGTTGGATGTAACAAACACGACAGAGTGTGCAGAGAAATTGGCGCAATTGCTTGGGGAGGAAGGAACCATTGATGTTGTTGTCAACAACGCAGGAATCACACGTGATGGCGTGTTTAAAAAGATGACTGCGCAAGCTTGGAATGATGTCATCAATACTAACCTCAATAGTTTATTCAACGTTACGCAACCCCTCTTTGCTGCAATGTGCGAAAAAGGCGGTGGTCGTGTCATCAATATCTCTTCAGTCAATGGTCTTAAAGGGCAGTTTGGTCAAGCAAACTACTCGGCGGCGAAAGCTGGGATGATCGGTTTCTCTAAAGCCTTAGCATACGAAGGTGCTCGCTCGGGTGTGACAGTTAATGTTATCGCTCCGGGTTACACGGGTACGCCAATGGTTGAGCAAATGAAGCCAGAAGTGCTGGAATCCATCACGAACCAAATTCCAATGAAACGTCTTGCGACACCAGAAGAAATTGCAGCATCAGTGAGCTTCTTGGTCAGCGATGCGGGCGCCTACATCACCGGAGAGACTTTGTCGGTGAACGGCGGCCTATACATGCACTAAGGAGAGAAGATGATGGAAAAAGTATTTATCGTAGCGGCGAAGCGTACTCCAATTGGTGCTTTTGGTGGCAGCCTGAAAAATACTTCTGCTGGCGATCTGGCAGCAGTAGCGATTAAAGGCGCGTTGGAAGCGGCAAAGTTGCCTGGCGACAAGGTTGACGAAGTGATTGTTGGCAACGTTGTTGGTGCAGGTCAAGGAATGGGTGTTGGCCGCCAAGCGGCACTGTTTGCGGGGGTTCCTGAATCTGTTCCTGCATATGGCGTAAACATGGTTTGCGGTAGTGGCATGAAAACGGTCATGGATGCCGTGTCCCATATCCGTAGTGGCGATGCTGAGATCGTTGTTGCAGCGGGTGTTGAAGTCATGTCGCAGATTCCGTTTGCTGCACCAAGCAGCATTCGTGATGGCAACAAAATGGGCAATCTGGAGCTAAAAGATCTGCTCGTAGCGGACGGTTTAACCGATGTTTACAACCAATATCACATGGGTGTGACGGCAGAAAACGTAGCAAAACAAATCGGCTTAACTCGCCAGCAGCAAGACGAATACGCGCTGTCTAGCCAACAGAAAGCGGTAGCCGCTATCGAAGCTGGCAAATTTCAAGACGAAATTGTGCCAGTGGAAGTAAAGCAACGCCGTGAAACCGTAATGTTTGATACGGATGAATACCCAAAAGCGAACGCGACAATGGAAGCCTTAAGCAAGCTACGTCCTGCTTTTGACCGCGAAGGCACTGTGACTGCGGGTAATGCATCAGGTATTAACGATGGCGCGAGTGCGATTATCGTTGCATCTGAAAGCGCAGTTAAAGCGCATGGATTAACGCCGCTTGCTGAGATCGTAAGCTATGCGCAATCGGGTCTTGATCCGAAGATCATGGGCCTAGGTCCTGTTGAGTCGGTCAATAAAGCACTCGAGAAAGCAGAACTCAGTGTACACGACATCGACGTTTACGAGTTAAACGAAGCATTTGCAGCGCAAGCACTTGGCGTGATTCATCAGTTGGCGGAAACAAACCAAGTTCCAGTTAACGCGATTCAAGATAAAGCGAACTTTAACGGTGGTGCTATCGCGCTAGGACACCCGCTTGGTGCTTCTGGCAACCGAATCTTAGTCACGCTGGTTCACGAGCTTCATAAGCAAAATGGTCAATATGGCGTTGCTTCACTTTGTGTGGGCGGCGGCATGGGCACGGCTGTGGTTGTAAAGACAGTTAAGTAATTATTTAAACGGACATTTTTAATTCTTTCTCTAGGAGACAAACCATGTACACAGATTTCTTCAAAACATTTAGCGATCAAACTGAAAAAAATCTAGAACCTTACTTGAAGTTCAACAAGCTAGTGACAAAAAACGTAGAAGTGTTGACCGAGCTTCAATTGAACGCCATTCGCACATACAGTGAAGTGGGTCTAAACCAGATGAAAGCAGCGACAGAAATCAAAGACGTAACGTCATTGACTGCTTTCAACAGTCAGCAACTAAGCGTACTTACTAAACTTTCTCAACAAATGATGGATGACAGCAACAAGCTTCAAGCGATTGCAAAAGAGTTCAAAGAAGACGTTGAGAAAATGACTTCGGAAAATCTAAAGACTGTTACTCCAGCGTAATTTGTCCGATTCTCGCCGCCCCTAGATTTGGGCGGCGTTGTTTTTTCCGAATATAGGAGTAAGACTATGTTTCAACACTTCTTTTCGGACTATCTTGTGAAGCTTCAGGAAACCAATCATCAGTGGTGGCATGATTTCGAAGTGAACAAGGCAGTCGTGAACTCTCCTTTAAACAAGGCCATGCAAGAAGTGAACTTTGAGGATACTGCCAAACTGTTCGAACAAGCTGCGAATCAGCCTGCTGCGATTTTAAAGCTGCAAGCACAGTGGTGGGAACAGCAGCTGCAAATTTGGCAGAATGTTGCATTGGCAGGGAACCAAGCACAAATCGTCGAAGCTGAAAAAGGGGATAAGCGTTTCTCAAACGAAGCGTGGCAAAATGAAGCCATGTATAGCTTCATCAAACAATCCTACCTTTTATTTAGTAAGACCTATCTGGACACCATCGAGTCTTTGGAAGGCTTAGATGAAAAGACGAAAGAACGTATTATTTTTTTCTCTCGCCAAGCCATTAACGCCCTTTCTCCTTCCAACTTCATCGCCACTAACCCAGAGCTTTTGAAGCTGACACTTGAGCAAAACGGTCAAAACTTACTGGCAGGCTTAGAGCAGTTGAAAGAAGACGTTGAGTCGAGCGCAGACATTTTAAAAATTCGTATGACGAATAACAATGCATTCCGCGTGGGAGATGACGTTGCGACGACACAGGGCAATGTGGTTTTTCAAAACGAATTGTTTGAGTTGATTCAATATCGACCTCTAACAGAGAAAGTGAATGCGACGCCGCTGCTCATCGTCCCACCTTTCATCAATAAATACTACATCCTTGATTTAACAGCAAAGAACTCAATGGTTCGATGGTTGTTAGAGCAGGGGCATAGTGTATTTATGATGTCTTGGCGCAATCCAGGCAAGGCACAAGCGCACATAGAGTTTGGTGACTACGTGACAGAAGGCGTAGTGAAAGCCGTCGCTGCAATTGAAGATATAACAGGACAAGAGCAAATCAATGCTGCTGGTTATTGTATCGGTGGTACTGTTTTAGCAAGCACGGTTGCCTACTACGCTGCAAAACGTATGAAGAAGCGCATTAAGTCTGCCACTTTCTTCACCACGTTGCTCGACTTCTCTCAACCAGGTGAAGTCGGCGCGTATATCAATGACACCATTGTTAGTGCAATTGAAGCGCAAAATAACGCAAAAGGGTATATGGACGGCCGTTCCTTAAGCGTGACGTTTAGTTTACTGCGTGAAAACAGCTTGTACTGGAACTACTACGTCGACAATTACTTGAAGGGTAACAGTCCGGTTGATTTCGACTTGTTGTACTGGAATAGCGATAGCACCAACGTCAGCGCTGCATCTCACAATTTCTTGCTTCGCGAGCTCTATTTAGAGAACAAGCTGGTGCAAGATAAAGGCGTCAAAATTGGTGGAGTATGGATTGATCTAAATAAGATCAAAATTCCTAGCTATTTTGTGTCAACGAAAGAAGACCACATTGCGTTATGGCAGGGAACTTACCGTGGTGCGCTGAACACGGGTGGTAACAAAACGTTTGTCCTCGGTGAATCTGGTCATATTGCGGGCATCGTGAACCCTCCAGCTAAAAATAAGTATGGTTATTGGTTGAACGATAATTTGGATGACTCTGCTGATGAGTGGTTGAATAACGCGGAACACAAAGAGGGATCGTGGTGGACACACTGGAACGAGTGGTTACTCCAATTCAACCCTAAAGAGCAAGTTGAGCCTTTCCCTATTGGCTCAGAAAACCATCCGGTTATTGATGAGGCGCCAGGACAATACGTCAAACAGGTTCTGCCAGTAAAAGAATCTTAAACGACTCCCTATAGCAGTAAATCTTAGCGGCCTTTATGGTCGCTTTTTTTATGTATGATTGCTTGTTTGCTGTTGGCAAGTACCATTGATTAATAAATAAAAAGCGCCGAGCATTTGCTCGGCGCTCAGTGTCAACAAATAGGCTAGTTGACGAGTAGAGATGCGTTACGTTACACCTCTTTATCCTTACCAAATGACAGCAGCCAGAGAGAGATTGCTGCTACCGCCACAAAGCCGGAAAGAATAATCACTGGCATAGCACTGTAGCCAAGGATATGCCAAATTACAGATTCTAATGTACTCATGGTAAGTCTCCTTAGTGCCAGCCTTCAACGCCGCTCATGTCTGGTAGTTTGTGCGCAATACCTTTGTGACAGTCTACACATGTTTTCTCGCCTGAAGCGAGAGCGGTGGAGTGCTGTTCTGCCGCACGTGATCCTTGCTGAGAGTAATCCATGAAATCAAACTCATGACAGTTACGACATTCAAGAGAGTCATTCTTTTTCATACGTGCCCACTCTCGCTCTGCGAGGTGTCCACGACGCTCTTGGAACTTCTCTGGCGTATCGATCGTCTTCGTTACGAAGTGTGCAAATAGCTCTTTAGATGCCTGTACTTTACGAACGATCTTATCCGTCCATTCATGAGGAACGTGACAGTCTGAACAAATCGCACGAACACCAGATCGGTTGGAGTAGTGAATTGTTTCTTGAATTTCAGCAACGATCGGCGCGTGACAGCCAGAACAGAATTCTTCTGTGTTGGTTGCTTCCATACCTGTGTTGAATGCGCCCCAAAATAGAAGGCCACCAGCGAAGCCTAGAAATAAAACCACACCAGCGGCAGCTTTACTCGGGCTCGACAGTCTCTTCCAAAACGCTTTAAGTATTTTCATAAGTAACCTCTTAGTACTCGCGTTTCAATTACTGAAGCGAATCGACTGCCTTAAACTCGTTTTCCACTAGTGGTTTTGCATCCGTTTGTGGAACGTGACATTGCAAACAGAAGTAACGACGAGGAGACATATCTGCCAGTACCGCATCTTCTCTGTTTACATAGTGCGTTACGCTAATTTTAGTCGCACCTGACTCTTTTGCATTTTTCCAGCTATGACATGCAAGACACTTGTTAGCATTTAACGAAATTTCGTAGTGACGAATGCTGTGTGGGATCAACGGTGGTTGATAAACATAGCTGTCTTCAACAATTTGATCTTTAGGGAAGTCTTTGAACTCGTCTGCTGGACGCGTATCTTCCAATTGAGACATTCCACGTAAAGATTCTAGACCACCAATACCACCTGGATTATCCAACTCAGCTTGCGCAATGCCTGTCACTAACGCACCTACAGATAAAACTGCGACAAGTAATTTTTTCATCATTTCATCTCCGCCTTTATGGCTTAAATTCTTTATTAGGCCGCCATAATGACGGCCGTAGCATTCAGTATCTGAAGGTTAAGCAATCTTAGTGATTTTGACTGGGCACTTCTTAAAGTCTGTCTGTTTAGACAGTGGATCAGTCGCATCTAGGATAAGCTTGTTAATCAAAATACGTGCATCAAAGAACGGTACGAATACCAAGCCTTTTGGCGGACGGTTACGACCGCGAGTTTCAACACGAACGCGTACTTCACCGCGTTTGTTTGCCATGAGTACTTCTTCACCACGACGAACATTGCGTGCTTTTGCGTCTTCTGGGTGCATGTAACACACTGCGTCTGGTACTGCTTTGTATAATTCAGGTACACGACGAGTCATGGTGCCTGTGTGCCAATGCTCAAGAACACGACCAGTACATAACCACATATCAAATTCATCGTTCGGTACTTCTGGTGGCGCTTCGTATGGCGCGGAAATGATCTTCGCTTTGCCATCAGCATTGCCGTAGAAGTCCCAACCAGAACCTTCTTTCGCGTATGGGTCTGAACCTTCTTTAAAGCGCCACTGTGTTTCCTTACCATCAACAACAGGCCAACGTAGACCACGTACTTGGTGGTAGCGGTCGTATGGAGCCAAATCATGACCGTGACCACGGCCAAATGTTGCGTATTCCTCAAATAGACCTTTTTGAACATAGAAACCGAAGTGGTGAGCATCGTCATTCAGTTCACGAGCTTCTTCGATAGGGAATTTGTCGACGTTACCATTGCGGTAAAGTACGTCGTACATTGTTTTACCACGGTATTGAGGCGCTTTCGCTAGAAGTTCTTCAGGCCACACTTCTTCCATTTTGAAGCGTTTCGAGAACTCCATTAGCTGCCAAAGGTCCGATTTTGCTTGACCGACTGTGCCCACTTGTTGGTACCAAGCTTGGGTACGACGCTCTGCGTTACCGTAAGCACCTTCTTTTTCAATCCACATTGCGGTAGGAAGAATAAGGTCTGCTGCTTGTGCTGTTGCTGTCGGGTATGGGTCAGACACAACGATGAAGTTTTCTGGGTTGCGGTAACCTGGAAGACGTTCTGTGTTGATGTTTGGACCGGCTTGCATGTTGTTGTTACATTGAACCCAGTAACAGTTCAGAACGCCGTCATTCAGCATACGGTCTTGCAATACGGCGTGGAAGCCAGGTTTTGGTGGAATCGTACCTTCTGGCAGTTTCCAGATGTCTTCTGCAATCTTACGGTGTTTAGGGTTAGCAACCACCATGTCCGCTGGTAGGCGGTGAGCAAACGTACCAACCTCACGAGCGGTACCACATGCTGATGGTTGGCCCGTTAGTGAGAATGGGCTGTTCCCCGGAGTCGAGATCTTACCGGTTAGTAGGTGGATGTTGTAAACCAAGTTATTCATCCATACACCACGAGTATGCTGGTTCATGCCCATTGTCCATAGAGACATCACTTTCGTGTTTGGATCCGCGTATTGCTTCGCAAGCTCGATAAGCTTCTCTTTCTCAACACCAGAGATTTCAGATGCTTTCTCTACTGTGTATGGCGCTACTGATTTCTTGTACTCTTCGAATGAGATAGAAGTGAGTTTGCCAGAGTTCGGGTTCTTCGCTGCTTTTTGTAGCGGATCATCGTCACGTAGACCGTAGCCGATGTCAGTGTCTGCTTGAGTGAAGTTCGTGTGTTTGTTCACGAAGTCCCAGTTTACTGCATCGTTTTCGATGATGTAGTTTGCGATGAAGTTAGCAATTGCAAGGTCAGACTGAGGATTGAAAATGTAGCCGTGGTCTGCCAACTCAAATGAACGATGGTAGTAAGTAGAAAGCACGTTCACTTTAACGTGAGGGTGGCTTAGGCGGCGGTCAGTAATGCGAGTCCATAGAACCGGGTGCATCTCTGCCATGTTTGAGCCCCAAAGAACGAAAGCGTCTGCGTTCTCAAAGTCATCGTAACAACCCATTGGCTCATCGATACCGAATGCGCGCATGAAACCTACAACGGCAGAAGCCATACAGTGACGAGCGTTTGGATCAATGTTGTTTGATCGGAAGCCTGCTTTCATTAACTTTGATGCAGCGTAGCCTTCCATTACTGTCCATTGGCCTGAGCCAAACATACCTACGCTTGTTGGGCCTTTTTTCTCTAGAGACGTTTTCCATTTCTCAGCCATGATGTCGAAAGCGTCATCCCAAGAGATAGGTGTAAATTCACCATCTTTGTGGAATTTGCCATCTTTCATTCGTAGCATCGGTTGAGTTAGACGGTCTTGACCGTACATGATCTTAGAAAGGAAGTAACCTTTGATGCAGTTCAGACCTTTGTTTACTGGTGCTTCTGGGTCACCCTGTGTTGCTACCACTTTGCCGTTTTGAGTGCCAACAAGAACAGAACAGCCTGTACCACAGAAACGACAAGGTGCTTTGTCCCATGTGATTTTGGTTTGATCAGAGCTTGCAATCAGGTTGGCTGCAGATGCTGGTAGTGTCACACCTGCGACAGCAGCAGCTGATGCAGCCGCGTTTGCTTTCACAAACGCACGTCTTGTCATTTTCATACTTCACCCTCGATTTGGGAATGTTGTGTTCCAGTGTCTTCTTCATCCGTTTCTTCAAGCCCAGTTTCGATTTGGTGATAAACCAATACCGTGCTTAAGACGTTCGGTAAATTGTTAATGGCATCGATAGTGTCTGTGATGAAACCTTGGTTCTCAGTTTCAAGTACGACGATAATCTTGCCTTCAGGACTGTCACCATAGATTTCCGCATTTTCGTGTGCTTCTATCTTTTGTTTGATTTCGTCCAAATGTTCCGGCAGCACATGTACTACCAAACTTGAAATATGCACTTCATTTAGTGACATATAGCTCTCTCATTTATTTTTATTGCCTTTGGCCGACGACATTCGGCTTAGGCTGTTGTATTGCTCACATTGATGGATGAAGTCGGGCAAACTGAAACACAGGCGCCGCAGCCGTTACACTCATCAAGGTCTAAATTGGGTTGTGCTACTTTCCCCAGTTCTAATTTGAACTGAATTGCCATCGGGTCGCACATATCCCCACAGCTTCGGCATTCGACATTTTGTTTTGCTAAGCAGTTATCGTTGATACTTGCTTTTGCTTGCCAAGGTTGTTCTGTTTCTGGCAAGAAAAGGGGCTCAGGACAGGCGTTTGCACATTGATAGCAAAATGTGCATTCATCGATGGAAAAATCGACCGAGGGGAATCCGCCATCACTTTTGGTTATAATCTTTGTTTCACAGGCCTCAATGCATTTACCGCAGCGAGTGCAATCGTCCGTAAACTGTTGCGGTTTAGTTAACCAAGGCAAACGTACGGCGTTGTCGGGGTGCGCTTTTCTTGCAAAGAGTCTTCTTCTGGAAAGGTCTACCACTTAGTCACCTCGAAACTTGGAACCCAAACTAAGCATAGTCCACAATTTTCATTAATAAACTGTCATTTAAACTAACGAAATTGTAGTTTTTGACATATTTGTATAAATACCTCTTAGGGGGTAAATGGTATGCAATATTGTTTTGGATCAATAAATTCCGTCGCAGGTGATCACATATTGATAAAGTTGAAAGGTAATGGGTTCATTGCACGTACAAATAGGATTGTTAATGGGCGAGGAACTCAGATTGTTTAAAAATGTGAAAAAGTCAGTGACGCGCACGATTGCATCCGCGATGCTTCTTATTTTGCTGCTCTCAGTCGCTACGACTGGTTTTGCGATTTTTACGTTAGCGTCCAGTTTGAACGATGCTGAAGCCGTCAATGTTGCTGGCTCGATGCGAATGCAAAGCTACCGTCTGGCGAATGATATTCAGGTTAAATCTGTTGACTCTTCTTCACATATTGACGCATTTGAACATTCGATATATTCACCTTCAATGAAAGCGCTTCAGCATTGGTCTGTGCCAGAAGACATCACTCACGATTACTACCGTCTTATTATCAGATGGCATGAACTCAAGGCGGTGCTGAGAGGAGACAACCCGGCAGAATATCAACTCCTAGTGGCCGGTTTTGTTGAACAAATCGATGAGTTTGTATTTAAGCTGCAAAGCTTTTCGGAGCAAAAACTGATTAACTTAGCCTGGATCGGCGGGTTAGGGTTGGGTGGCATCCTTTGTGTCAGTATGTTTGTCGTTCATTTTGTGCGCCTCGAAGTTGTTCGGCCTCTGCGTGCCTTAGTTTTTGCTAGCGAGCAAATTAAAAATCGCTCATTCAATATATCGCTCAATGTATCTAGCGACAATGAAATGGGAATACTGACTCGAACCTTTAACCGGATGGCGACAGACCTTGGTAAGTTGTACCGAGGATTAGAACAAGCGGTTGATGAGAAAACACGTAAATTGCAGCATGCCAACCAGTCTTTAGAAGTGCTGTATGACTCGTCAAAAGAACTCACGGCGTCGCGTATTAATCAAGACAATTTCCAGGCGATTTTGCAGCATATCGTCAGTCTTGAGGGCATTAAAGCGGTCAAACTTGAAATCGAGCAGCTGGGAGAACCGAGCTGGATATTGATGGAAGGAGAAGAATGCTGCCAAGATTGTGATGAAGATTGCCACGGTAAAGCCCTGATGCTAGATGGTGAGCACTTGGGCTATTTATATTGGAAAGCAGGGTTACCTTGTCCGAACGAGGCTCTTATTGACAACTTCGTGCAGATTTTATCACGCGCCGTGTATTACAATCGGGCGCAGCGCCAAGCAGAACAAATTCTGCTGATGGAAGAGCGAGCCACTATTGCTCGGGAGTTGCATGATTCATTGGCTCAAGCACTCTCTTACTTAAAAATTCAGGTCGCTTTGTTAAAGAGAAGCGTAAAGAACTTGCCTGACGAAAAGGCGATCGCGCAGGCTAATCAAGTTATTGCTGAGCTAGATACGGGCTTATCTGCGGCTTATACGCAGTTACGCGAGTTACTGACGACGTTTCGTCTTACGATTAAAGAGGGCAGTTTTGGCCAAGCATTGCAAGACATGTTTGAAACGCTCAGTGAACAAACTGCTGCGGACATTACGCTAAAAAATAGACTTTCATCAACTGAACTGGATGCACATCAGCAGGTTCATTTACTACAGTTGATAAGAGAAGCGGCAATTAATGCTATCAAACATGCGCAAGCAGATAATATTCACATTCAATGTCTCGATAATGATGGAAAAGTCACAGTAACCGTTAGCGACGATGGAATAGGCTTTGAACATCAAGACGAAAAATTAAATCATTACGGTATGAGTATCATGCAAGAGCGGGCCGCTAGACTGCATGCCGATCTTCACATCGAAGCATCGATAAACAAAGGTTGTACCGTAAAATTAGAATTCCAACATAGTAAGGAAGTAAACAGTGACAGTGTGTAAAGTAATGCTGGTGGATGATCATCCACTCATGCGAAGAGGTATCCACCAGCTTTTAAGCTTTGAGCCTGAGTTTGAGGTTATTGCAGAAGCAAGTAATGGCGCGGATGCAGTTGCGAAAGCGCATGAGCTGGAACTGGATCTTGTACTTCTTGATCTTAATATGAAAGGCATGTCTGGCCTTGATACTTTGCAAGCACTGCGTGCAGATGGCTGTGAAGCCAGAATTGTCATTCTAACCGTTTCAGATAGCCCAGCAGATATCGAAGCAATAGTTCGAAGTGGTGCCGATGGCTATTTATTGAAAGACACTGAGCCCGATGAGTTGGTTGAGTTGCTAAAACAAGCGCACCAAGGGGACAAGGCATACAGCCAAGAAGTTTCTAAGTATTTGAGTGAACGTTCAGAGCAAGAGGACGTGTTTGATACACTGACCGATCGTGAATCGCAGATCTTAAGAGAGGTGGCAAGAGGTTTCCGCAACAAGCAAATTGCCGATCGTCTTTTTATCTCTGAGTCTACGGTTAAAGTACATATGAAGAGTTTACTTAAAAAGCTTCAAGTTCCTTCTCGTACTGCAGCAACCGTCCTTTATCTTGAGCGCTTTGGCGACATCAAATAACATTGTTGGATTTGAATTTGTAATAATAAATAAAATCAAAAAGTTATATTGATTCTGACGAATAAAAAAACCGCCTGTTAGGCGGTTTTTTTACTTGTCTGGGCGAATAGAGTACAAGTCACTGTTGTGCTTACCACACTCCAAATAGTACTGATAAGCCACTTTTTTGCTTTCAGCAATGACTCTCATGCAGTGCATTTTCCCCTGTTCAAAATATCGAATCTCATATTCTACACTGGTATCAAGTTGCTCAGCGGCTGACATACTTCGCCTCCATAAACCATCCAAAAAACATCCATGCAAATTATATGCCGTTATAGGGAGCGTCGTTCGGTACGTTTTTTAGCCGATAATTGCGCTCTAACTCACTTTTTTGCGGATAGCTGTGATCAAAAAGTTAATTTCAAACTCTATATATTATTAAGGTGGCAATCAATATTTGTCACACTGGTGTAAGTTTGCCGCAATACTAAGTGATACAGGTTGAGTATAGAACTTAATCAACAGAAAAGGGAATACGAATAAGTGACTAAATTAAAGGATGTATCTAATAAGGCGCTTCGTTATGGCCTTCTATTTTGTTTCGTATTTCTGCTTGCCGGTTGTGCGAAAAAGTTTTTATACAGCAATATCGATTGGTTCGTGCTCGATTACTTAGAGGACTATGTCTCGTTGCAAGGGGAACAAGAAGTCCTAGTGGAAGAGCGCTTATTATTGTTGGCAGACTGGCACAAGAAAGAGGAGTTACCATTATATATCGAACATTTAAAAGACCTTGAGAGATTAAAAGCGAGCGATATCACCTTAAATTACTTACAACAAAATCGAGATAGAACGCGAGCGCATTACGATAGAGTGGTAAGCAAAGCAGCACCAGATCTTTTTGCGTTAAGTTTGCAATTAACGAAAGAGCAAGAACGCGAGTTTTTGAGTAATGTACAAGAACATTATCAAGAGCGAAACGCAAAATATGCCGATAAGACAGAAGACGAAGTGCGTGAAATTATTCTGGATAACACTGAAGAGTGGATGGAAGAATGGCTGGGGAATCTATCAGGAAATCAGCGTCAATTAGCTCAAACATTTTCTCAGCAAGTTATTTTAAACAGCCCTTTATGGAGAGATTATCGAGCCACGGTATATCAAGAGCTCGAATACTTGTTCGACAACAAATCTAATGTTGTGACTTATCAAGATATATTTATGCGACTCTTGTTCGAGCCAGAGAGTTATTATAGTGAGCAGCTTTCTCTGAATATTGACTCTAACTTTGCATTGGTTGATCAACTGACATTAGATGTTTCTCGTTCGATGACCGATAAGCAATGGCGTCATTTTCGTGAAAAGGTTAAAGAGTGGCGAGTACTGGCAGAGGAACTTTTAGATTAAATTCGTGCTTCAATTAGCGAGGGCAAAGTGCAGAAGCCTTTCTTATCAAAAAATGATTCAAAGCAAATTCTTATTGAACTAAGAGCGTAACATAGCGTGAGGTTTGATGAGGCAACGTCAGCTTATCAATGCGTGATAAGGCCTCATCGTACAAAACAATGAGAATAAATATGAAACATTTAGTTGAAAGATTTCTTCGATACGTCACGTTTGATACCCAATCCAATCCACATGTGACGCTTTGCCCAAGTTCACCTGGTCAGCTTGTGTTTGCTGAGTTACTTAAAAAAGAGATGATCGAGCTTGGTTTAAGTGACGTGATTTTGGATAAAAATGGCTACTTGATGGCTAAACTGCCAGCCAATGTTGATTATGAGGTTCCTCCTATCGGCTTCATTGCCCATATGGATACCGCGCCGGATGCATCTGGCAAAAACGTAAAGCCGCAATTCATCGAAGATTACCAAGGTGGCGATATTGCATTAGGGTTGGGGGATGAAGTGCTATCTCCCGTGCAATACCCCGATTTACATCACCTACATGGCCACAATCTTATTACTACCGATGGCACTACATTACTTGGCGCGGATAACAAAGCCGGTATCGCAGAGATTCTTTCCGCGGTAGCTCTGCTACTGGAAAACCCAGACATTCCACACGGCGACATTTGTATCGGCTTTACTCCGGATGAAGAAATCGGTCGTGGTGCAGATTTGTTTGACGTTAAAAAGTTTGGCGCGAAATGGGCATACACTATAGATGGTGGCCCGCAAGGTGAATTGGAATACGAAAACTTTAATGCAGCAAACGCTGATGTAATTTTTCATGGAGTTAGCGTTCATCCAGGTACCGCAAAAGGCAAAATGGTCAATGCGATGAACTTGGCTGCGAAATTTCAAGTTCAAATGCCCCAAGATCAAACTCCGGAAACAACCGAAGGTTACGAAGGGTTCTTCCATTTAAAATCGGCAGAAATGGGCGTTGCACGAAGCGAGCTAGGTTACATTATTAGAGACTTTGACCGTCAAAGACTTGAGGATCGAAAAGCCTTTATGCAGAAACTCGTCGATGAAATGAACACGGGTTTACGCCATGGTTCTGTAGAGCTAAAGATAAAAGACAGCTATTACAATATGAGAGAAATGGTTGAGCCTTACCCTCATATCATTGAGCTGGCAAAGCAAGCGATGGAAGCGTGTGATGTGGAACCGATTATAAAACCTATTCGTGGTGGTACAGATGGTGCTCGTTTATCTTTTATGGGTTTGCCGTGCCCGAATATCTTCACCGGTGGTTTTAACTTCCACGGAATTCATGAGTTTATTTCTGTTGAAATGATGGAAAAATCAGTACTCGTTATTGTCAAAATTGCTGAGCTCACAGCGAAAAAACACAGTTAAAAGACTACGTCGAGACCTCTTGCAGATTTAATAACAAAATAGCCCAGATCTTCCTGGGCTATTTAAATATTAAGATGGAATACTAGCGCACGTCTTTGTCTTCAATTTCAATGTCTTCTAGTGGTAACCAGTCGACTTTCACACCCGCTTGATCGAACATATCTTGACTGACTTGGATTTTATCTCCCCAGCGAGATAAAAAGTCTTCAGACTGCTCAGGGCAGTGTACGTGTGAGATCCCTGTTTGAATGATCTTTGCCGCGCAGTTAGGGCAAGGAAAATGCGTTACCCAAATATCACATCCGTCTAAGTCACGTTTTGAGAACAAAATTGCGTTCTCTTCCGCGTGCAGTGTTTTAAGGTATTTCAACTCGCGCTCATCGGTGTCGACACTGTCAGAAACACCATGCGGATAGCCATTAAATCCAACAGATACAATGCGATTCTGTTTAGTAATAACGGCACCGACTTGTGTTGATGGGTCCTTACTCCAAGACGCCACTAGTTCTGCCATCTGGTAAAAGCGTTTCGCCCATTTAGAAATCATAGTCATCCTCTCTGTCGAAGGCGTTGAATTAATTGAATGATAACCCATTTATATTAAAAAAATAGTCAAAATCGGGGTCTTGAGTATGAAGGCGTCACTTTTTACCTTTTTAGCCACAAAACGTTCTTATCTTGAGCACTGAATCTCACTTTACGCCCGAATACAATACTCCCGTTAGTGTTTCCAAGCACACGCTAAAATTCGCGATCTCCTAAGGCGTATATTAAATAGTTATGATTGAGTTGTATGTATATTGCTCATTGAATACCACTGTTAACTAAATTACTTTATTTTCCTTTTGTTTCTCATGTTTACATTTAGAAACACCTTGGGCGCTTTTCAGTGAAGTTTTCAGTGGCAGCAAGGAGTAAGGTTGATAGGAATTCAACAATATCCTGTTCTATAAAGACGGTAAATACATGCAAAAGAAACCACTTGTCGCACTAATGGCGGCTACAGCAATCCTCGCTGGATGCGGGGAAGCTAATAATGCCCAAACGAAAGGTCAAGCGCCTCTCGTAGTGACTCAGGATGTCACGGTTATCGACTACCAACCGAGCAAGTCTTATATCGGTCGCATTGAAGCAGTAGAAGATACCAATATTACCGCGCAGATTTCTGGCTACTTAAAAGCTCGTCACTTTGAAGAGGGGCAAATGGTAGAAAAAGGGCAGCTCCTTTACTCTATCGAGCCATCTTCTTTTGAAGCCCAAGTCGCGAGTGCTAAAGCCGCACTTGCACAAGCTAAAGCGGCGCTAAAAAAAGCCGAATTAGATCATACTCGAGGTAAAAACTTGTTGCCTCGCGGTAGTATCTCTCAATCTGAGTTTGATGCTTTAACTGCGGCACTTCTTGGTGCGAGAGCAGAGCTAGAAGCGGCAAATGCTCAACTTAAACTTGCTGAAGTTAACCTTTCCTATACTCAAATCCGAGCACCTTTTAGCGGACGTATTAGTGATACAAAGTTAGTACGGGTGATCTGGTTTCTCCATCATCTGGCGTGCTGACAACTCTGGTGAGTTTAGATCCAGTTCATACCTCATTTAGTGTGAGTGAGCGTGAGCGTTTAGCTATGGGTATGGATCAAGTAAAAGGTGATGGCTCGGCTGAATCAAACCGCGTTGAAGTTCAGCTTGAACTGGAAAATGGACAGTTTTTTGAGCATCTAGGTAAGCTTGATTTCTTAGGTAATCGTATTGACACCAAAACGGGTACGATTGCTATGCGCGCGCTAGTGCCAAACCCAGAGCAGAAGTTACTTCCGGGTCAACACATCAAAGTGAACTTGAGAGATAAGAACACGAAAGACGTTATTGTTATCCCACGACGTGCCGTACAGACTGACTTAGAAGGTGACTTTGTGATGGTGATGGCTGAGGGAAGTGTGGCAGAGCGTCGTAACGTCGAGCTTGGCCCTCAGGTTGAACAAGGCATTATCATTCGAGAAGGGCTCGATCAGGAAGATACGGTTATTACACAAGGCCTACAACGTGTGCGTAATGGTGTAGAAGTGCGCCTTCAAGCACCTGCTGAAGATAAGCAGTAGGGGGCACTATGTTAAGTCGTTTCTTTATTCAGAGACCTAAATTCGCGCTGGTTATTTCGATCATATTAACGCTAGCCGGCGCGATCTCACTGGCGATTTTGCCAGTGGCGGAGTACCCACAGATAAGTCCGCCATCAGTCAGCGTTTCGGCATACTACACCGGTGCGAGTGCGGAAGTTGTCGAGCAGGCCATTGCTGACCCCATAGAGACCTCAGTCAACGGCGTTGAGGATATGATATACATGTCTTCAAAGAGCGCGAACGATGGCTCTTACAGCCTAAACGTCACGTTTGATGTCGGCACCGATCCAGATATGGCGCAAGTTAACGTGCAAAACCGCGTGTCACAGATTGAGTCAAAACTGCCTCAAGAAGTTCGCATGGTTGGTGTGACGGTGAAAAAGCGTTCACCTGACTTGCTGATGGTACTTAACTTCTATTCACCTGATGGCAAATACGATGATCAGTTCTTGATTAACTACATTAACTTGAATGTAAAAGATCAGTTGGCTCGTGCGAAAGGTATCAGTGAAGTTAACGTGATTGGTGGTGGCGAATACGCAATGCGTGTTTGGTTAGATCCTGAAAAAATGGCCAACCTTAAGCTAACCACGTCAGACGTATACGCCGCTTTGGCTGAACAGAACGTTCAAGTTGCGGCAGGGCGTGTAGGTGCAGCACCATACAACAATCCGCAAGAAGTTCAGTTTAACCTTGTGACCAAAGGTCGCTTGGAAAGCGTGAGTGAGTTTGAGAACGTAGTCCTTCGAGCTAATCCCAATGGCTCTACGGTTTATCTGAAAGATGTTGCTCGCGTTGAACTAGGCAAAAAGTTCTACGATGGTAACGGTAAGTTCCGTGGCCAGGACGCGTCAATCGTTGCGTTGTCTCTTCAATCGGATGCGAATGCGTTAGAAAGTGGTCAGGCCGTCATGGAGCTCCTTGAAGGCTTGAGCAAAAACTTCCCAGAGGGAATGGAATACGAGACCAGCTACGATACAACCGTGTTCGTATCTGAATCGATCAAAGGGGTAGTAAAAACACTGATTGAAGCGATTCTATTGGTGATTGCTGTAACTTACTTGTTCTTGGGTAGTGCGCGTGCAACGTTGATTCCTGTTGTCGCGATCCCCGTTTCTCTGATTGGTACGTTTGCCATCATGCAGGCAACGGGCTTCACCATTAATACGGTTACTTTGTTTGGCTTGATCCTTGCGATTGGTATCGTGGTGGACGATGCGATTCTGGTTATCGAAAACGTCGATACTACCATGGCGAAAGACCCAACCATTTCACCGCGTAAAGCGACGTTGCTAGCGATGAAAGAAGTAACGGGACCAATCATCACGTCGACCTTGGTTCTACTTGCGGTATTCATACCCGTCGCCATGCTGCCAGGTATCACCGGTATCATGTATCGCCAGTTCGCTTTGACCATCTGTATTTCGGTTGTGATTTCATCCATCAATGCATTGACGCTGTCTCCAGCACTTTGTTCTCTGGTATTGAAGCAGGGTGGGGGCAATACCGCTAACTGGTTCCAGGCTTTCAACCGAGGCTTAGAGCGCATCACTACGCGTTATGGCCAGATCGCTGGTTTCTTGGTGAAGAAGTCTTTACTGCTCGTGACGTTCTTTATAGTTGCTATCGCAGCGGTCACTTTCTTTGCGAAAACCACCTCTACAGCGTTTGTTCCTCAAGAAGATAAAGGCATTTTGCTGGTTAACGTACAGCTACCAGATTCAGCCTCTTTATCACGCACTGAAGAAGTCACCAATGATTTAATGAAAATGATCGGTGAAGAACCTGGTGTGGATGGTGTGACGGTTGCGAACGGTTATTCGTTTATGACAGGCGCAGCAGCATCAAACGGTGCTTCTGTATTTATCAAATTGCATGACTGGGATACTCGTAACTCGCTGCAAGGAGAGCACTCTGCTAATGCTATCGCGGCACGTATTAACGGGCGAGCGGCGACAGAGTTACCTCAAGCGGTTGTTTTTGCGATGGGACCACCGGCGGTTCCAGGTATGGGCGCTGCGTCTGGTTTTGAGTTTGTGCTTGAAGACACGCTAGGGCGAAGTCGTACCGACTTGTCGATGGTCATGGGAGAAATGATCCAAGCGGCTAACCAAGCGCCTGAAATTGCCTACACGTTTAGCACGTTCCGCGCGAATGTTCCGCACTACTACGTTGATATCGATCGTGAGAAAGCGCAGCAATTAGGTATTTCGCTGTCGTCTATTTTCCAAACCTTGCAAGGCAACTTAGGTTCGCTTTATGTGAATGACTTCACCATGTTTGGTAAGAACTTCCGCGTAACCATGCAAGCTGATAGCCAGCACCGTAGCAGCATGGAAGATCTAGAGCGTTTCCATGTTCGTTCTTCGAACGGTGATATGGTCCCGTTAAGTACGCTAGTGAGCTACGAGCAAGTGTTTGAGCCTGATGTGGCATGGCGTTACAACATGTACCGCAGTGCTATCATTCAAGGCCAACCAGCACCGGGTTACTCTAGTGGTGATGCGATTGCCGCAATGGAACGCGTTGCTGCTGAAGTTCTTCCACAAGGGTACACGTATGAATGGACAGGTATGGCTTATCAGGAAGTGCTCGCGGGTAACCAAGCCATTTATGCGTTTGCGCTGGCTTTGATCTTCATTTACTTGTTTATGGTGGCTCAGTATGAGAGTTGGAGTATTCCACTGGCTATTATTTTGGTGGTCCCAGTAGCAACGTTAGGTTCCTTCCTTGCGTTGAATCTAACTGGCACGCCGCTTAACTTGTATGCCCAAATTGGTCTTGTCTTGCTCATAGCCTTGGCGGCGAAAAACGCAATTTTGATTGTGGAGTTCGCCAAGCAAGAGCGTGAAGAAAAAGATGCTGATATCGATAGTGCAGCGGTTAAAGGAGGCACGTTACGTTTCCGCGCTGTGAATATGACATCTTGGTCATTTATCCTGGGTATCTTCCCGCTTATCTTTGCCGCTGGCGCGGGGCACGTGAGTCAAAACTCACTCGGCGTGTCGCTGATTGGTGGTCTATTGTGTGTGCTTCTAGCAGGTACATTCTTGATCCCAGGCTTCTACGCTCTGGTGCAAAGACAGCGTGAGAAAGTTCATGGCGGCAACACCAAGCTGGTTCCTCTTGATGATGAATAATCACATCCGAAGTGCGCAGTAAGCACGAAGTGACAATTGAAAAAAAGCCCGAAGCAATGATTGCCTCGGGCTTTCTATTTTGAAAAGGGTTATTTTAGCGCAGTTTTGAATTGTGCAACGGCTTCATCCATATCATGAGCTTGAGCAGAGACAGAGTTCACTTCATGCAAGCATTCCTGAGCGGATTGCATGTTATTCTCAGATATTGCGTTTAGCTCGGTGATTGAACCGCTAACTTGGTTCATAACGATACCTTGTTCTTCAATTGCTGAAGCTATGCGCTCCGAATTACCTTGAATTGAATGCATGTCAGTGATGATCTGCTGCAGGCTAGAATCCAGTTTTTCAGAAGCATTAAGTGTTTGTTGCCCTTGATCGTTACATTGATCAATATCAGCAACAACTGTCGACATTTGAGTTTGAATATCTGCAACGACCCGCGTGATTTCCTCTGTGGATTGATGAGTTCGGCTAGCTAGGGCGCGTACTTCATCGGCAACAACTGCAAACCCGCGGCCTTGTTCGCCTGCTCGCGCGGCTTCAATTGCTGCGTTGAGAGCTAGTAGGTTGGTTTGCTCTGCAATTTCTTGGATGATGTTCACGGCACCACCAATTTTATCTACATGCTGATTCAGCGAGCCAATCGACTGTTGGCTGTTTGATAAAATCGTGGTTAGTTGACCGATGTTGGTTACCGTCGCCTCAACAACTCCTCGACCTTGTTCGGCATTATTCGCTGCCTGATGCACGCCTTCTACCGCAACTGATGTGCTTTCAGAGATTTCACCTATTGTGGCAACCATTTGCTGAACTGCCGTCGCCATTGATGCAGTGTGGTCAGTTTGAGTGTGGAATTGCTCCATAACGCCTTCTAACTCACGATGCATATTATCGGTACTTGCAGTGAGTTGCGCCGATTTTTCTTGGGTACTACTAATTAGATGCTCAAGCTTATCCAATAGGTCATTGAGGTGATGACTGATATCAAATAGCTCGTCTTGACCTTTCAAATCAGATCGAAGTCCCATGTTGTTCGTTTCGCTGATACTTCGAATGGTGCCAAGTAAGCTATTCACTCGCGTATTGATTGAACGTGAAATTTGCCAAATCAATGCGAAAATAACGACTAAGATCAGAGCTGTAATGACCTGCTTGATGGTCGACATTTGTTCATCACGTTGTGCGGCAGCAGAGCTAAGGGCTGTGGAAAAGGTTTCAAATTGCTCTTCTACGGCATGGGATAATGCGCGAGTTTCACCGAGTAGGCCTTTGTCATAAGCAACCCCAACAACTTGCTTTTGGGCCGCCAATTGCTTACCTGTTTTGATAAGCTCAGGAGCATATTGCCCCTCAAGCAAGTCACTATTGAATAGTCCTGCTTTTACCGCAGAGTCAAAACGGACTAATGCCAATAACTGCTGGTGGTCTGAACGTTGTTTAGCTTCTAATAGTGCTTGTTCGTAACCGGCGAGAAGCCCACTCTTTGAATCAAGCCCGTATCGTTGGTAAGCGCTGACCAGATTCTGAAAGCCCCTTTGGTATGCGAGCAAGTCTTGCTTAAATTGTTGACTGGAAGGTAATTCATTACTCTTGAGTATGTTCGCAAGCTCTTTTTCTGTGTCTATAAACTTGTCAACATTGGCGTCAAACTTATTTAGATATTTGTCATTACTACGCAGTAGGAAATCTTTTTCATTTCTGCGTAAGTTGAGTAAGCGTATTTCTAGATCACCAACGAGTTTGATGGCGTGATTAAGATCATTGCTCTTATTTTCAAAATGGGATGACGTACCCAAAAGGGCCACGATGCCTAAAATGGCGATAACTCCGAGGAAGTAGAGTTTTTGCCTAATAGTCATATTGTTGTTTCCTGAATAAGTAACTAAAAAGAGAAATCCAATGAGATTTCCAAGGGCTAGCAAACGTTGTTCAACTAACATGTCGAGAAAACGACATGCACTAATACAGCACTTTTTTACGTTGCTGTTTTTTCGCTCCGTGCTTGTTTTTTGTATCAAGTCGTCGGCGTTGAGAAGCGCGGGTTGGTTTCGTTTTAATACGCTTCTTCTCCTGTAAAGCGGCAGCTTTTATCAATGCTTGAAGCCGATTTAGGGCGTCTTCCTTATTTTGTTCTTGTGTCCGAAATTGTTGCGCTTTGATGATGATCACGCCATCTTTACTTATACGACTATCAGAAAGTGCAAGTAATCGCTCTTTGTAAAAGTCAGGTAAGCTTGAATGCCGGATATCAAAGCGCAGGTGTATAGCGGACGCTACCTTGTTAACGTTCTGGCCACCATTTCCTTGAGCTCTAATTGGGGATAATTGAATTTCCCACTCTTGAATTGTGACGGAGTTCGAAATTTTGAGCATGATAAGTAAATGCCGGTAAGGACGATTGAAAGAGCTGATAAATTAACATTACAGATGCACAAATAGAAGAAAAGACATGAGCACGATTGATTTTAGACCCTATGAGGGATTCATATTTGATATGGATGGTACTCTAATCGATACCATGCCAGCCCATTTGGCAGCTTGGCAAGCAACTGCTGAGCGTTTTGATTTTCCGTTTTGCCAGGAATGGTTTCACAGTTTGGGAGGGATGCCGAGCTTTAAAATTGTTGAGGAACTAAATCGTGTGCATGAGCTTTCATTAGATCCTAAAATTGTCGCGACATTTAAAATGGAAACATTCGCTGCTATGGAGCTTCATGGTGACGTTATTCCTTGCACGAACATCGTGTTAGAGGAATATTTAGGCCATAAGAAAATTGCAGTCGGGACTGGCAGCCAACGAGAAAGTGCCATGCGCTTATTAAGCCATGCAGGTTTATTAGACAAGTTGGATGTTGTAGTAACCGCGAGTGATGTAGAGAACCATAAACCCTTTCCAGATACCTTTTTGGTGGCCGCGGAACAACTCGACTTGGAGGCGTCACAGTGTCTTGTGTTCGAGGATACTGAGTTGGGGAAGCGAGCGGCGCATGCAGCTGGTATGGATTGCGTTATGGTGCAAGATAATGAGTTGATCTTTTTCCCAAAACCATAGTGGCAATATCCCTTAATATGAGATCAAAATGGGGTGCAAATGCACCCCATTAATTTTTACCACATCATCGATCATGAATCATAGATGCTTATTCTGGTTGAACTAGCTCTTGGTATTCAAATGAAGGTACCACAACTTCTACGCGACGGTTTTTCTCACGACCTTCGCGAGTGCTGTTGTCAGCAACTGGGTTTTCTTCACCCATACCTTTAACTGTCAAACGATCTGAACCAATGCCAGCTGCGGTTAGGTAATCAGCAACAGATTGAGCACGACGCTCAGACAGTTTTTGGTTGTATGCCGCAGGGCCTGAGCTATCCGTGTAACCAGTAATCTCTACTTGAGCTTGAGGATATTCGTTCAAGAATGAAACAAAGTTGTCCAGACGTTCAGAAACGGACTCTGTTAACTTAGCACTATCGAATTCAAACGTACCTGTACCGTACTCTTCTTTGTGCACCTTGCTCATCATCACTGGTTCTGGATCTGGCTCGATCACTTCTTCCGTTACAACTGCTGCAACAACTGGAGCTGCTGCGAATTTGTAGTTAACACCGATACCAAAGAAGTTAGCATCCATGTCGTCCCACACGTCGTCAGACATATCTTGGTAGCGTTGGTATTCAGCGCGAACACTCCAGTTTCTATCGATCGAGTATTCAGCACCCAAAGAACCTGTTGGGACAAAGTCTGTTTCGTCATCAGACATCATGTAAGCACCACCGATCTTAGCAAATAGATTCCAAGAGTCGTTTAAGTGCCAGTTGAATTTAGGTGCAAGTGTTAAAGCCGTTAGATTGCCGTCAATCGTATTAATCGTATTAGCCCCTGACCTAGAGTTTCCTTCATAGTCGCCTAAGAAGTCTACGCCGTACTCTAGCCCGATGATATCGGTAAAGTCATAACCGATATGTAGTCCTGCACCGAACGCTTCATCATCACAAGGGCTATTTAGATAGCAAGCGTCGTCAAGTGTAGTCATGCCCACTTTGCCCCCGATGTACATTTCAGCTTGAGCAGAGTTTAAAAGCGCGCTACTACCAGCTACCACTGCTGCTACTGCAATTGCTACTTTGTTCATAATGTTTCCTTGTATTGATTGCATATTAACTTCTACTTCGTTTTATCAAAAAATTAGAAAAAACCAGCGTTTATAAGAAATTAGTTTAATATTCTAATCATTTCATATCAAGCAACAATATATTTGAACTTGATCAACATTTACTACCCAAAAATACCTCACAAACTTCTGATATTTCTTACATTGTAGTAAAGATTTTTTGGTGCATAAGAAAATTGATGATTATTTTGAACTTTTTTTCGTAAACTTTACTTTACATTGTGCGCGGTGGTTAACAGGTGGTTTTTATTTGCATTTATTTGCAAAAACTGATTGCAAGTCTACGCCTAAGCCGATAAGTTACTTAAACGCTAGACAGAAAATGACCACAGCCCTTGATGCTGCTCGCTTTGTGAACAATGTTGCAATGAGTTCAGTTGGTAAAAATGGGGTCGGAAATAAAACCAGGAAGTAGAAGTAATGTTTCAAACTGATGATGTAAGAATAAATAGAGTAAAAGAGTTATTGCCACCTGTTGCAGTATTAGAGAAGTTCCCAGCGACTGAAACCGCTTCTTCGACCACTTTTGATTGCCGTAACGCCATTCACAATATTCTTGAAGGAAAAGACGATCGATTACTCGTGATCGTTGGCCCGTGTTCTATTCACGATCCGGCTGCCGCGGTTGAGTACGGCAAAAAGCTAAAAGTACTACGTGATGAACTGGGCGAGCAGCTTGAGGTTGTTATGCGAGTTTATTTTGAAAAGCCGCGTACGACCGTTGGTTGGAAAGGCCTTATCAATGACCCTTACTTAAATGACACCTATAAGCTAAATGATGGTCTACGTATCGGACGTAAACTTCTTCTTGATCTAACCGATATGGGCTTGCCAACGGCAAGTGAATTCTTAGATATGATCACACCTCAGTACGTGGCGGATTTGATCAGTTGGGGCGCTATCGGTGCTCGTACGACAGAATCTCAGGTTCACCGCGAGCTAGCTTCTGGTCTTTCTTGTCCTGTAGGTTTCAAAAACGGTACTGACGGGAATATTAAAATAGCGAGCGACGCGATTCGTTCTGCAAGCGCTTCCCATCACTTCCTTTCAGTAACAAAATACGGTCATTCCGCGATCGTAGAAACCGCTGGTAATCCAGACTGCCATATTATTCTACGTGGCGGTAAAGAACCAAACTACAGTGCAGCACATGTAGCTCAAATTAAAGATGAGCTGGACACTGCAGGTCTGCCGAAAAAAGTGATGATTGATTTTAGCCATGCTAACAGCTCGAAGCAGTTCAAGCGTCAAATGCTGGTGTCTGATGATGTATCCGAGCAAATCTCTGGTGGCGAAGAAGCCATTTTTGGAGTGATGATCGAGTCTCATTTAGTTGAAGGTCGCCAAGACTTAGTGGATGGTAAAGCAGCCACTTATGGTCAGTCGATCACTGATGCATGTATTGGCTGGGAAGACACGGAAACGGTACTTCGTCAGCTTTCTGATGCAGTAAAAGCGCGCCGCAACAAGTAAGCTCAACAGAAAAACTTTTTAAAAGCGAAAAGTGAATAGTGAAGAGCCAGAGGTACTATGCCTCTGGCTCTTTTTGTTGAGAATTACTCTCATATCTTTCTATTGTTTCTGCTTTCCTATATGTTATCTGTATACGTCGTAACCAAAAGGAATTTGGAATTGAATCGTAATGTATGGCTTCTATCCCTCTGCCAAGCCTTATTAATGACAGGGAATATTTTACTCATATCTGTTATTGCCCTTATTGGCAAAACACTTGCGCCGTCATCAAGTTTTATCACATTACCAGTTGCACTGCAGTTTTTGGGACTGATGGCCGCGACAATTCCCGCGTCGCTAATTATGGGCAAGTTAGGGCGTCGCCTTGGTTTTAGCCTTGGTAATGTCATTGGTATTTTGGGTGCTAGTCTAGCGACGTATGCATTAAGTCAACAAAACTTCTATCTGTTCTGCATGTCTACGTTTTTGCTTGGTGTTGGTATAGGTTTCGGTACTCTATACAGGTTTGCTGCCATTGAAGTGTGTGAAGAGTCGGCAAGGCATAGGGCGATTTCGATATCTATGGCGGGTGGGGTGTTAGCGGCGATCCTTGGACCTAATTTGGCGGTGTACTCACAGCAGTGGTCAGGTGATGGCTTATACATTAGTGCATTTGCTGTGCTTGTCGTGCTTTATATAACTGCGTTGGTTGTGCTACAAACCATTCGTTTTCCACCTGCACACACGCAGGCGCTACACGCTAAGGCGGATAAGCTGAGACTGATTATTCGTCGACCTAATTTCATGCTAGCAGTTATCGCGGCAATGGTTGCGTACGCGGTGATGAACATTTTAATGACAGCAACTCCTTTAGCGATGATTGGTTGTGGCTTTGATTTTGATAAAGCGGCGGGAGTGATCGAATGGCACGTGTTGGGTATGTTTGCACCTGCGTTTGTCACGGGCCGTCTGATAGAGCGGTTTGGCGCTAAGAATATGATTTTGGCGGGTGGATTGCTATTTGTTGCTTGCATTGGAATTAATATACATGGAGTGTCTATCTGGCATTTTAGTCTTGCTTTAATCCTGTTAGGAATAGGGTGGAACTTTATGTTTATCGCAGCAACCGGGCTGTTTAGTCAAAGCTATGAAGCGAAAAACAGAAGCAAGGCTCAAGCGTTTAATGAATTCTTCGTGTTCAGTTGTGTCACCATCACCGCATTACTATCTGGTTGGCTTGAGTCTACCGTAGGTTGGCAGAATCTTAATTTGTATGTTCTTCCATTTGTGTTACTCGTTATCGCGATGTTTGCGTTAAAAACGAATAAAAAGCCAGAATCACAAACCGCTTAATTAAGTCTTAATATATAACCCGGCCTATCGTGTCGGGTTTGTTTATTAGCTCAAATCAACAATCTCTTCTTTATGTTTTTATCGATAATGTGAATTCCCACAATAAAAATGTCGATTTGATAAGACTTTTTATCTAACTTTTTGTAATAAAAATAAAAATCCTGTATATATCTTGCCGAAAATCAATAAAAACTAAAGAAGTTTCGTCTATGTCAGCCAATATTTCTCATAAAGCTCAAGAAACTCTCGTGAGGGAGTCTGAGGAACTCGTCTCAACAACGAACTTACAAGGTGTTATTACATATTGTAATGAAGCCTTTTGCCGCGTTGCTGAATACACTCACGAAGAACTTGTCGGTCAGAACCATAATATAGTTCGTCATAATGATATGCCTAAAGCCGCTTTCGGTGATATGTGGGCACGCCTTAAACAAGGTAAA
This sequence comes from Vibrio sp. 1727, assembly GCF_033344415.1. Lineage (NCBI taxonomy): Bacteria > Pseudomonadati > Pseudomonadota > Gammaproteobacteria > Vibrionales > Vibrionaceae > Vibrio > Vibrio sp. 1727. Next base: position 29,328 of record NZ_JAWPOT010000003.1, on the reverse strand, counting down.
GCCTGGCGTGGAATGGTTAAGAATGCCACTAAGTCTGGCGGTTACTATTGGGTTGATGCTTATGTCACCCCTATCTACGAAGACAACCATGTTGTTGGGTATCAATCAGTGCGCGTGAAACCAAAGCGAGAGTGGGTTGATATTGCGACAAAAGCCTACAAAAGCATGCGTGCTGCAGAGAAGTCTGGTCGAACTTGGTCGTTGAAAATCAATGAAACCATTCGCTATGCGATTCTACTTGGTGCACTAACCGCACCTGCAACCGCATATGCGTTGTCTGTTGAAGGGCCGTTGGCTTGGCTTGCAAGTGCGTTACCTGCAAGTGTTCTGGCTCTGTTATTCCGCCAAGAGTTAATTGATACACCTCAGCAACTTAAAAAGTTACAAAAGCAATATGACAGCGTAAGTCGCTTGATCTATTCCGGTAACACGGCATTTTCGATTGCCGATTTCCATATCAAAATGCTATCCGCAAGAATTCGAACCGTGTTAGGAAGAATGACTGACTCCGCATTGCCTTTGCAGCATTGCGCCGAAGAGCTTAGTCAAACAACGGCAGAAGTCTCAGCTGCATTAAATCAGCAAAATACCGATATTCATCGTGTGCGAGATGCTACCCAAGAGGTGGAGTTGTCGGCAAATTCGGTTTCTTCGAGTACCAATGATGCCCATATGTTGATTGATGATACATTGAAGTCATGCTTGATGGCGAAGGAGACCATTGATCAAACGCACACCAATCTAGCGCAATTAAGCCTTCAAGCTGAAAAAGCGACGGAAACGACGTATCAACTGAGTGATCAGGCGCAGAAGGTGAACCATTTGATGGAAGAGATTGGTGGGATCGCAGAGCAAACCAATTTACTGGCACTTAACGCGGCGATTGAAGCAGCAAGGGCAGGGGAGCAAGGTCGTGGTTTTGCTGTTGTAGCTGATGAGGTCCGCGCGCTTTCTGGGCGTACATCCAATGCAACTGAACAAATCCAAGCTTCTATCTCCACTATGTTGGCAACGATTCAAAGTTGGCAGAAAGATATTCTGGCAAACAAAGAGCAAACCGATGCCTGTTCTCAAGTAGCAGAACAAAGCGCGTTGCGTTTGTCTGAAGTTGAACAGATGATGCAAACCATGAGTGGGCTGATGGTTGATGTAGCAGAAGCGGCGAATAACCAGTTAAAGCTATCTAGTGATGTAAACCAGCACATTCATTCTATCGCTTCGACCGCAGAACAAAACTTGGCAGCAACACATTCAGTGGAACAAAACAGCCGGCAGTTAAAAGACCAAGTACAAGATTTCTATCAGCTCGCACTTCGATTTGAAGACAAATAGTCGTAACGAAAGTTGTAATGTTTATGTCCTGGCTGCGTTTACACGAATAGGAGCCAGATAAAAGAAAGCCCCGCCATTGCTGGTGGGGCTTTTCAGTTTTCACATTCGCAATAGAGAAAACTGACTATCTTTTTACTGCAATTACGCGAGTAGCTCTTTTGCTGTGTTCACTACGTTTTCAGTCGTGAAACCAAACATTTTGAATAGTTCGCCAGCTGGTGCAGATTCACCGAATGAAGTCATACCAATGATGCGACCGTCAAAGCCTACGTACTTGTACCAGAAGTCAGCAATACCTGCTTCAATTGCGATACGTGCTGTTACGTCTGATGGCAGTACAGCTTCACGGTAAGCGGCGTCTTGTTTGTCAAATGCATCTGTTGATGGCATTGAAACAACGCGTACTTTCTTACCTTCAGCAGTTAGCTGTGCTGCTGCTTCTACTGCTAGTTCAACTTCAGAACCTGTTGCGATAAGGATTAGCTCTGGCTTGCCTTCGCAATCTTTCAGAATGTAAGCACCTTTCGCGATGTCTGCTACTTGTTCTGCTGTGCGCTCTTGTTGCGCAAGGTTTTGACGAGAGAAGATAAGTGCTGTCGGTGCATCCTTACGTTCAATCGCCAACTTCCAAGCTACAGCGGACTCAACTTGGTCACATGGACGCCATGTGCTCATGTTTGGTGTTAGGCGTAGCGATGCCATTTGCTCAACTGGTTGGTGAGTTGGACCATCTTCGCCAAGACCGATAGAGTCATGCGTGTACACTTGGATGTTCTGAATTTTCATCAGCGCAGCCATACGCATTGCGTTACGTGCGTACTCCATGAACATTAGGAATGTTGCGCCGTAAGGAACGAAACCACCGTGTAGCGCGATACCGTTCATGATCGCTGTCATACCGAATTCACGTACGCCGTAGTGGATGTAGTTACCAGAGAAGTCGCTTGCTTCTAGAGACTTAGAACCAGACCACATGGTTAGGTTAGAAGGTGCTAGGTCAGCAGAGCCACCCATGAACTCTGGTAGTAGAGCACCAAATGCTTCTAGAGCATTTTGAGACGCTTTACGTGATGCAATGTTTGCTGGGTTAGCTTGAAGATCAGCAATGATTTGGCTTGCTTTCTCTTCCCACTGTGCAGGAAGCTCACCGTTTACGCGGCGTTTAAATTCAGCTGCCAGCTCAGGGTACGCTGCTTCATAAGCTGCAAATTTCTCGTTCCACGCTGCTTCCTTAGCTGCGCCTGTTTCTTTCGCTGACCATTCTGCGTAGACTTCTTGCGGAATTTCAAAAGGACCGTGCTCCCAACCTAGTTCTTTGCGTGTTGCTGCGATTTCTTCTGCACCTAGTGGCGCACCGTGACAATCGTGTGAACCAGATTTGTTTGGTGAACCAAAACCGATGATAGTCTTAGTACAGATAAGTGTAGGACGTGGATCCGCTTTCGCTGCTTCAATTGCTGCGTTGATTGCGTCAGCATCGTGACCATCGACTGCAGGGATTACGTGCCAACCGTAAGCTTCGAAACGCTTAGGTGTGTCGTCAGAGAACCAACCTTCAACGTGACCGTCGATAGAGATGCCGTTGTCATCCCAGAATGCGATCAGCTTGCCTAGACCAAGAGTACCTGCAAGAGAACATGCCTCGTGCGAAATACCTTCCATCAGACAGCCGTCGCCCATGAACACGTAAGTGAAGTGGTCAACGATGTCGTGGCCTTCTTTGTTGAATTGCGCTGCTAGCGCTTTTTCAGCTAGAGCCATACCAACCGCGTTAGTGATGCCTTGACCTAGCGGACCCGTTGTGGTCTCGATACCTGGCGCGTAACCATACTCTGGGTGACCAGGAGTTTTAGAGTGAAGCTGACGGAAGTTTTTCAGATCGTCGATAGACAACTCGTAACCTGCAAGGTGCAGTAGAGAGTAAATCAGCATTGAGCCGTGGCCGTTAGACAGTACGAAACGGTCGCGGTCTGCCCACTCAGGGTTTGATGGGTTGTGGTTTAGATGAGAGCGCCAAAGAACTTCAGCGATGTCAGCCATACCCATAGGTGCACCTGGGTGACCAGAGTTAGCTTGTTGAACACCATCCATGCTTAGCGCACGGATTGCATTTGCTAGATGTTTACGATCCATAGTGATTACTTCTCGATATTTGATTTAAATAGAGGGAACTCGCCGAAACAAGTTCAAATAGAATTTTTTGAAAATAGTGCTGATGGTAAAAGCGAGTAGACGGGCTACTCGCTTTTGGTAAGCAATTAAAGCTTAGCTTCGATCATCGCTTCTAGTTTGCCTTGGTCAACGGCGAAGTTGCGGATACCTTCAGCCAGCTTCTCAACAGCCATTGGGTCTTGGTTATGTTCCCACAGGAACTCTGCGTGAGTCATTGGTGCTGGACGCTCAGCTGCGCCTTTAGAATCAACTAGTTTCTCAACTACTTCACCTTCAGCTGCTTCTAGTTCTGCAAGTAGAGCAGGAGCGATAGTTAGACGGTCACAACCAGCTAGCTCTAAGATCTCACCGATATTACGGAAGCTTGCGCCCATAACTACAGTTTTGTAGCCGTATTCTTTGTAGTAGTTGTAGATCTTAGTTACAGATAGTACGCCTGGATCTTCTTGAGCTTCGAAGTCACGGCCTTCTTTCGCTTTGTACCAGTCCATGATACGACCAACGAATGGCGAGATTAGGAATACACCCGCTTCTGCACAAGCACGTGCTTGTGCGAACGAGAATAGAAGCGTTAGGTTACAGTTGATGCCTTCTTTTTCTAGGATCTCAGCTGCGCGAATGCCTTCCCAAGTTGAAGCCAGTTTGATAAGGATACGGTCGTTAGTGATGCCTGCATCGTTGTACATTTTCACTAGTTGACGAGCTTTCGCTACGCTGCCTTCCATATCGTAAGATAGACGAGCGTCTACTTCTGTAGAGATACGACCTGGGATAGTTTTTAGGATTTCTTTACCGATGTTTACTGCAAGCATGTCACAAGTATCTTGAACTTGTTGAGCTTTGTCGTTGCTCTGTGCTTTAGCGTATTCGATTGAAGCATCGATTAGAGGTGCGTACTCTGCGATTTGAGCGGCTTTAAGGATAAGAGAAGGGTTAGTTGTTGCGTCTTCTGGCTGATACTTTTTAATTGCATCAATCTCGCCAGTGTCTGCTACTACAGTCGTTAGTTTACGAAGTTGCTCTAACTTGTTGCTCATAATCGATCATCCTATTTAAATGGGCTTAAGCGTGATTTTTGTTATCACAGCTTGTGCATTTGCAAGCGAGTTAGCTAACCGTCTCATCGCATTTAATGAGACATCTGCTCAGCCAACTACGGAAAATTTCGTTACCGAACAAATGCTATGAACATTTGATCGATAGCTGAGTAAATGATGTGTCCATATTTATCCTATCTATGCTGAAAGTCAATCGCTGAAATGGACTTATAGTGAACTTCATCAACGTTTTTTTACTGTGTGTTTAGTGGTTAACCCAAATAAACGTTTGCCCTTATTGTTCAAAGCTTGAGCGTTATCCAAGAGGGTAAAAAATTGTAGTGAGAAAATGTTATTGCGATGAGCAAATGTAGCGTTTAAATTGATAAAGAACATATGCTAAGTCAATGAGCATATGTTCACTTATTGCATACAATATCGATCCTCTTAAAGGGCGAGAGAAACCATGAGCAGTTCTAATCAAGATATTTCCATTGAAAACACGGATTTGTTGACAGAGATTTCCGTCGCGTATTATCAAGACGGTGCGACTCAGGAAGAGATATCGAGAAAATTTGCCATATCACGCGCAAAGGTCGGGCGAATGCTCAAGCAGGCGCGTGATGAAGGCATTGTTGAAATTACCGTTAAATACCATCCGGTGTTTAGCGCCAAGATTGAACAACGTTTGATCGAGCGATTCGGCGTTAAGCGCGCGCTTGTTGCTCTTGATCAACCGAATGAAGAAGCGCAACGACTACAGGTATCGGGATTGGTGTCCAATTATCTCACTAGCACGCTCAAAAACGGCATGGTGGTGACGGTCGGACAAGGGCGCAACGTGTCGTCTGTCGCTCACCATATTGGTGTTATTACGCCGCGTGACTGTAAATTTGTGTGTGGCATTGGTGGTATTCACCCGCGTGGCGGTATGTATAACGCCGACCATATTTGTCGTCAGTTGGCGAAGAAATATGGGGGGACCTCTGAAACACTTTATGCGCCGGCTTACGCAGAAAACAGAGAACAGAAGTTGGCCTTTATGCAAAATGCAACCGTGAAACAAACGCTCGACCTAGCACGTAAAGCCGATGTCGCTTTGGTTGGTATTGGTGACATGAGCGAAAACAGTTACATGGTCGACTTAGGTTGGTTTACGCCTGATGAAGTGGTTCAGTCGAGACTTCAACAAGGTGTGGTAGGGGATTTTGCAGGTTATGACTTCTTTGATATTCACGGTAATGTAGCGAACACGGTAATGAGTGACCGAGTAATTGGACTTGGTATTGAAGAGTTTCGGTCGATCTCGGAAGTCATTGCGATCGCAGCAGAGAACAGCAAGCCGCTCGCTCTACTCGGAGCATTAAGAACTGGAGCGATAGACGTGATCGCCACGAGCGTTAGCAACGCATTAACCGTGCTCAACTTAGATGAGCAAATGCACGGCAACGCGACATCTGAACGCTAACGGAAATAGTCGGCTTTTGATGTAGTCAGGCTATGAGGGGTGACAAATCACTCATAGCCAGTTTCTATTTCGAAATGACAAGTTTGGTTTAGAAGCTGCGTTTAGTTTATTGGAACACATCATCTTTAGATAAACGTAAGATACTTTGTTAAACAGACACTTGTCTTAACGCTCGATAGGTAGAGAGTGGTCAGCACCCCATTCGGTCCAAGAACCGTCGTACACCGACAGATTGTCCAGACCAATTTGATACGCCGCGAGTAACAAAATGCATGCGGTTACACCGGAACCGCAACTAAAAATAATCGAATTGTCACTATCTATCGTTAGTGCGCTAAATATCTGTTGCAACTCTGAATTTGGTTTAATGTGACCGTTGGTCAAGAGTTCTTGAAACGGTAAGCAAACCGAATTTGGAATGTGACCACTACGTAGACCTTCTCGTGGCTCAGGCACTTCACCAAGGAATCGTGCTTTGGCTCTGGCATCGATGATGTTGGCACTTTTATTGGTTGAATGAGCAAGAACATCTTGTGCACTCAAAAAGGCATTTTGGTTGAGCTTACCCGCAAAGTTACCTCTTTCGCTTGGTTGCGATAGGGTACTTTCAACAGGGAATCCGGCTTCAATCCAAGCTGGAAGACCGCCATTTAAGACTCGAACATTATCATGTCCCATAGCTTTGAACATCCACCAAGCTCTTGGCGCGGCTAAAGTGCCAGAGTTGTCGTAAACCACAATCAAATCTTCGTTGTTCAAACCGAGTTCTTGCGCACTTTGGTTGAAGCCTTCTTCTGTTGGCATCATATGCGGCAGGGAAGAACCGGGTAAGCAAAAGTCATTGTCGTAATCAAAGCGTAAAGTATTTGGAATCCACTTATCTTGAATCTTTTTACCTTCAGAAGGGATTTGAAACGCAATACTAGCGTCGAGGAGCTTGACGTTAGGTTGGCCGAGAAGGCTATTGAGTTCATCAGTACTAATCAGTGCTTGCATTGTCTTTAGTTTGCTAGGTGGATAATCTTACTGTTTTACAACAAAAAAATCGCATGTTCAAAAGAACGATGCGATTTTTAAGTTAAAGATTGAAGATTTGTTCTGAAAGACAGCTTTCGATTTACCCAGTTACATGGTCCAAGTGTTGTCTCCAGAAGTAATCACTTTCTGAATTGGGTCACTACCGTCATAGAACCAAATTTCAACAAGTAGGCTACCTTGGCTATCAGAAACATTAAAGTCGACATTTGCTGTACCATTGTTGAGTGGAACCGATGCGACTTTGCTTGGGTATTTTGCATCGTAGTTACCTGAACTGTTCTCGACAAACTCTTTGTACACGCTTAGGTGTGCTCGTTGTGAAGAGAAACCACTGATGTCTACATTGAGCGTACTTTCCGTCACTGGGTTGTAGCTAAAGCCATCTGGTACTACTAGGTCCTGCATGGTTGCATTTTCTACAGTTACGGTAGTCTCTTCTACGGTTGTTTCTTCCTGTTGGGTAGTCTCTTCCTCTGCAACGGTCGTTTGAGCTGGTGGAGGTGGTGTACTGTTACCACCACCGCCGCCTCCGCCACAAGCTGTTAGTGCTAATCCCATGATGATTGTGATAAGTGCTTTCATAATGTTATCTCCCTATGGAATGTAGCATTTGTTAGGTGTTGGAGCGGTGTGCCAATCTGTGCTTCGTTCGCCACCAGACTCGGCCCAAGTTTGGAATTGAGGGTATGCATCGACCATGTCTACACGCTCTAGCGGCCAATCCCAATCTTCTACTATCAACAGTGCCCAAGGTAAGTTGTTTGCTGTTTTGAAGTACACACCTTGTACAGGGTCACTTGCATCGACGCCGACACCGAAGAGGTTTTGGTCATCAAACTGTTCTGTTGGTGCTTGGTCTGCTAAGTGAACCTCCCATTTACGACCTGGTTGGAAGGTAATCCCGTCGCCATGGTAAGTCCCCGGCGTTGCGAAGATGAACGGGTCGTATGGCATGGCTTGAATGGCTGAACGGTCAGAGCCTTCGGTGAAGTACACATTCAAGGTAAAGGTGAGTGAAACGTTATCATCACAGCCAGACTCGGTACGGAAGTAGCTACAGCTGCTCGCCGCGTGTGTGCTTAAGTCTTCACTGATGATGAAAATGGCTTCATCAGAAATACTTTCCAAGCCATTAGATGCTTGCTCTACACCATTGAAGGATAGCGTCGTTAATCCATTTTCAATCGAGCTTCTCAATACACCCGGTAGTCGGATTGCGAAGCCATTTTTGTAGCTTGCGCCGTAAGCCGCTAGGTCACCTGTAATCTGAATATTCTCAACATGACCAGCAAGACTGGTTTCAGTGATGCGGAATTTCACGACCACATCGTTCATGTCGTAGTCTGCGGTGTATGGCCAATTATCTTCATAAGCCACGGTGGCGTAATCTTCTGCACTCGGGAAATATTCCACTGAGTAGCCATTACCAGTGATGGTAATTGGGTAATCTTCCACCTCACCAGATGTCGAACCACCATCGTAGTTTAATCCGGTTTGTTGGCTAAAGCGGAATCGACTCCAGCTTGAACCTTCCGTTGCAGCGGTTGAAACGACAAACGGTAGGGGATTATTACCCGCAGACAGTAATTGGTCAGTAAAGACCTGTTCGCCTTCATCATCAAAGTCACCATCGCGGTTCCAGTCAAACCATGCTGATAGGTAGCCAGAAGTAGAAGCTGTCACATTCACAATTGAGCTTAAGCCTGGATCAAGTGCGGATACAAAACCAACACCATCTTCATCGGCTGTGCCCACAGAGTTGTCGTTTGCTTGACCGTCGGCATCACCATCTGGAGCGACGGAACCAAGCCAAGTTGCACCGTCCACTTCGTGACGAGGACCGTTTGACGCAAGTGTTGTGTGGTAGCTGTCTGGAGCATCACCGAAATCAATTGGCTCGTCTTCGTTAATCACCGGAGCATTTGCACAACGTGCACCGTCATTTTGGCTTGAGCTTGGACCGTTGGATACAAACTCAACCGCAGGAACGATACCTGCTGCGATATTGGCTGCGTTACCTTCCGAAAGGTCAACGCGATAGATTTTGCCATCTTGGTTACGTGACACGTAGTAGTTGCCGTTTACATCGAAGTAGCCAGCACCAAATGTGCCTTTCTCACCTGTGTCACCTATCGCAGTTGCGCTACCGTTTGATGGGTTGAACTGATATAGCACACCAGAGTTGTTGTCGATGCCGTAAAGGGAGCCATCACCTGGATGGAATGCAAAGTCGGTTAGGTTCACTGTCGCTGTTGAGCTAATTTTCACGATGCTCAATGTCGCATTTGGATCAGAATCGAGCGGAGAAAGGTCAATGGAGAAAAGTCCTTTGCCTTTGCGGTACAAGTAGTAGACGTGGTTGTAAACGTCGCCAACGTAAAACGTGTGGTCGGTAGGAAGGCCCGAAACATTAAGTGTCTCTGCTTGGAAGTCTTTACCAAGACGAACAATCTTTTTGTTTGTGGTGTCGTAGCCGTAGATATAACGGTCAGTGAAGTTAAAGCCTACACCGTTGATGCCCGAAGCCAAACCTGTGTCGTCCTCTAAAAGAGTCGTAGAGCCTGTAACCAAATTGACGCCATAGATTTGAACCGGGGTTGATTGGAATAGGTATGCTTGGCTTGGGCACGTATCAAATGGCGCCGCTTGTGCATAAGCGCTCACTATTAGAGACCCAAGTAGTAGTGATGTCCTTTTCATAATTCGCCCTCTCATTGGTTCGTGATATATGCAATGAAAGGAATGTGCCAACTTTTAAATTGTTGAATTTTATGAAGTTAAAATTTGTAAGAAGAAGGGTTTTAAATCTGATTGTCAAAATGAGAAAAAAGCCCAACATCGAGTTGGGCTTTTTGGGAATGATTAGAGGTTTAGAACTAACTACAAACCGGACAGGTTGGCATTTTCATCAGATTCATTTCTCGCCAAGACATGCTGAGCGCGTCCAAAATCAGAATTTTGCCTTTCTTTGGTTGGCCGTAATCAGCAATCACTTTAATCGTCTCCATCGCTTGTACTGCGCCAACAATACCCACAACAGGAGCCATGACTCCGGCTTCGACACAACTTAACGCACCGCTGCCGAAGAGGGCACTTAAGCACTGGTAACATGGTTGAGTTGGGTCGTCGTAAGTAAACACACTCACTTGGCCTTCCATACGAATAGCCGCGCCTGAAATTAGCGGTGTTTTAGTCGCAAAACATAGGCGGTTAAGTTGATTGCGCGTATCGACGTTATCTGATGCATCGACAACAATAGTGTGTTGCTTAATCAGGCTCTCTAACGCGGTATCATCAAGACGTTTTGCGATGGTATCTACGACAATGTGCGGATTAAGTTCACGTAGTGCATTGGCCGCCGAGTCTACCTTCTTACGACCAATATCCGCATCGTGGTGCAGCACTTGGCGCTGAAGGTTAGACAACTCGACGATATCATCATCAATCAGCGTGATTTTACCGACACCAGCAGTCGCCAAATATTGGCTTGATGCGCAGCCTAAACCGCCAGCACCAAGCATCAATACCGATGCTTGTTTGAGTGCTTCTTGTCCTTCAAAGTCAAACTGACGAAGAATGATTTGGCGGTTGTAACGCAGCATTTCCTGATCGGAAAGAATATCCACAACGACTTCCTAGTAAAGGGTTGAGTTGAACAGTTGAATCTGAACCGTTTCGCCCACTTCAACTCGGCCGCGTTCACGTTCCAACACAACAAAACAGTTGGCTAGGCTCATTGAGCGGAATGCACCAGAGCTTTGGTTACCTGTAGTTTCAACGACAAACTTGCCATCTTCCAATGTATAGATACCGCGTTGGTAATCGGTACGACCTGGCGCTTTCTTAAAGGCGGTTTTGGTTGTTGCTGGAATAGATTCGGGTGCTTTCCATTCGGTATGGCCTGCAAGTTTTGCCAGCATTGGTTGAACAAGCACGTACATAGTAAGAACTGCAGAAACCGGGTTACCCGGCAGACCACAGAACCAAGCTGTACTTAGCTTACCAAATGCGAAAGGTTTACCTGGCTTGATTGCTAGCTTCCAGAAACCTATTTCACCAAGCTCTTCAAGAATGTCTTTGGTGTAATCCGCTTCGCCGACACTAACACCACCAGAGGTCACGACCACATCTGCCAATGTTTGCGCTTGTTCAAAGGTTGCTTTTAGAGTCTCTGGGCAATCTGGAATGATGCCCAGATCAACGGCTTCACAACCGAAGTTCTCGATAAGCGGTTTAATACCGTAACGGTTGCTGTCGTAGATCTGACCTTCGTCTAGCGGTTCGCCCAGTGGTTTAAGCTCGTCACCAGTAGAGAAGAACGCAACTTTTGGCTTACGTACTACAGTCACATGGCTGACACCAAGAGACGCAATCATCGGAATATCGCGAGGTGTCAAACGTGCACCTTTTGCCAGTACGATATCGCCTTGTTTGATGTCGTCACCCGTTGGGCGGATGTTGTTTTGCGGCTTCACGTCAGTTTGGTTGAACTGAATGCCAGCATCCGTCACTTCTGTGTTTTCTTGCATGATAACGGCATTACAACCCTGTGGGATTTTTGCGCCAGTCATGATGCGAACACAGGTACCTTGAGGCCATTCACCTTCAAAAGGTTGTCCTGCAAATGATTTACCTGCCAGAGGCAATACAGAAGATGACTCAAGATCTTGAATGCGAATAGCGTAGCCATCCATTGCTGAGTTATCGAATGGCGGTACGTGGATAGGAGACAAGATATCTTCTGCCAGTACAAAACCGAGTGCTTCAGCAAGTGGAAGAGAAAGCGTTGTTTGGATAGGTTTGATTCGCGATAACATTTTGTCCATCGCTTCTTCAATTGGCATCAAGCCAGGTGCGTCGCAGCAGCCCATTGAGAAAATCCTGTGTTCTTTTGTTTTGTGGCAACTTTACCATAAAAGGGGACTGAGTAAGAATGTCCACCTATAAAATATGGGTGTAATTATTCAAAAATCCGAGTATCCTTGTCAGCCATCCAAAAGGGGTAAAAAACCTGCGGAGCTCAAGAAAATCAGCTCAGTACCTTCATCTGATGTGACTTGGTGTAAAGACACGAACTGAGCAACTCAAAGCGAAAAGTATGAATGCAATTTTGATTGGGTTTGTACGAAGGCTGAAGTAAAACAAAAGAGGAAGTGGAATGTCAGGTCTTAGCGAGTCAGCGAAGTTAGTAAAAGAAGCGCTAGAGCAACGCGGTTTGGAAACGCCAATGCGTCCAAACAACGTAAGTCGTGAAGAGAAGAAAGAGAAGATCGAACACCACATGCGTGAGATCTTAGGTCTACTTCAACTTGACCTCACTGACGATAGCCTAGAAGAAACCCCTCACCGCATTGCTAAGATGTACGTTGACGAAATCTTCTCTGGTCTGGATTACTCCAACTTTCCTAAAATCACGGTGATTGAGAACAAGATGAACGTGAGCGAGATGGTTCGCGTGAAGGACATCACGGTGACCAGCACTTGTGAACACCACCTTGTGACCATTGATGGCAAGGCTGCAGTGGCTTACATTCCACGTGGCAAGATCATTGGCCTATCAAAGATCAACCGTATCGTTCGCTTCTTTGCCCAGCGTCCACAAGTTCAAGAGCGTATGACTCAGCAAATTCTTGTTGCACTTCAAACGTTGCTTGAGTCCGATGATGTGGCAGTGACGATTGACGCAACACACTACTGCGTGAAATCTCGCGGTGTGATGGATGCAACCAGCGAAACCACGACAACAGCATTGGGCGGTATCTTCAAAAGCAACCCAGCAACGCGTGCCGAGTTTCTGCACGGTTTACGTTAGGTAACCAAGCACTATTCTAAGAGGATGGCAAACGCCATCCTTTTTTATGCTTGTTTAGAAAATGACTTCATGATTTCTGGCCAATACATTTTGACGTAACCTGCCGATACCCAAACAACCAATACAGTCGCGATACTGAGCTCTAGAAAACCAAAGTCGTGTAGCCAGTGCCAGTGAGGGTGCGATTCGGCAAAAAAAGAGGTTAAGCGATGCATTGCGATGGCGCTGATCACGGAAGGAAAGGTTACTGCCGCGATAGAAGGTTGAAACTTCAAGCGAAGTAAGCGGAAGTAACATAAGTAGATCAATAACGTCATAGTGATGGCGATCCCGGCCAATGCGCCTGTCAGTATCGGATCTGGTAAGGGAAAGTTCACCAAGTATGCTGCTAATGACAAGTTTACCGGCGCGGCCATAATCGCGAGGGTCGGTCTTGCTCGCCTTGGTAGAGAGCCGAAAAACACTAAACGATACAACACGAGTGGCAGCATGAAGAAATAAATGCCGATGCACATCATCGCTAACGTTTCGGAGAATAAGTTGTGACCTAGTTGAGAACCGGCTAGTGAACTACTGATCAGCCCCACCGGATAAAGAAACCAACTCGGTACGATATTGGACATTTTAAAGTTCATTAGCTGAAAGCTAAAAAACAGCACCATCATAGTAAAATGCAGCAAAAGCGCCATAAACCAAAGTGGATAAGCGATGATAGGCGCTACAGCGGCAAGATAATCTGCAAGGATCAGTAACGCCATACTCATTGGTGCCATTAAACTACCACTCAGCGGGTGACGAATGTCGACCATGAATAATCGTGGATTAGCGGCATATTTTATGAGTACAGGGGCGAGTAAAAGTGCGCCGAGTGACGCCAAAAATGGGCGTATCGGTTCACCAATCTCAGGAACATAGAGTGCCCAAGCTTGCCCTAAACCTATCATACCTAGTGCCAACGCGGCTTGAGACGGCGGGACACTATAAAACTGCACAAGTCTTCTCCAGTTCAAATCTACTCCATTTGATTTTTGCCTGAATGAAACGAAACATGACGATTTGGATGAAATGCTCTATTTAAGTAGCGAATACTAACAAGTATGGAGAGGGGTTTCTCATGAAAGGTGGTGAGCAAATATCAGAGAATGATAATTTTGTGAGTTTGGTATCGAATATTTGGGAAAAGATGTAAAAATGCAGAGTTTATCGCTCCAAACCCTTCGATAGTCTGGAGCGAAGTGATAACAAAGAGAATGTTATGTTGATTGATTCTCCGGTAGATCCTGTTGGCGTAACTTTTCGTTTTTGATTGTGCGATGCAGCAGCTGGCTGTAAATAGGTTGTCCACCCAACAATTGAGCAATAATCACAGCGCCCAAACAAGTAATGATCAATGGCAGGATTAAGTAGTAGTTATTCGTCATTTCAATCACTAACAGAATACCTGTAATCGGTGCACGTACCGTTGCTGCAAACAGGGCACCCATGCCCGCAATCGCAAATACACCAGGCTCGATATCAAGCGCAGGGAGTAAGACATCAGCACTTGCTCCGAACGCATAGCCAAATAAGGTTCCCAGAGCAAGCATAGGTGCAAAGATGCCTCCCGGCGCACCAGAACCAAAACAGAGCAGGGTTGTAATTACACGACCAAAGAAAAGCAAAACTAAAATGGATACCGAGTAGTTACCGTTAGTAATGTCAGGAATAAGGCCGATACCACCACCAGTTAATTGGGGTACGTACAAAAGAAGCAAGCCAAACACGCCTCCCAGTAACGAACCTACAATCAAGTAGCGCTTACGATCGTTTTTGTGAATTGCGACAAAACTGTCTTGTGCCACGGTAATCAGTTTATTGAAGATCACGCCAAACACGCCAAACAATGCGCCAAGCAATAAAAACAGCCATAGGGTTTGAAGCTCTGGCGACTGGTATTGCGGCATAGTGATAACGGCGTCTTGCCCGTTGATGGCGCGAAACACTATGTTCGCCATAATGGCAGAAATGATCACTGCGCGAATTGAGATCAAAGAGTAGCGAAACTGAGGTCGCATTTCCTCCACAACGAACATAATGCCTGCGAGTGGGGCATTAAAAGCCGCAGCCAAACCGCCAGCAGCACCAGAAGCGAGCAGGGAGTGGCGGGTATCGTCATCCTTTACCCGGAATATATCGGTCACCATTCGACCTACAGCACCACCCATTTGAACGGTTGGGCCTTCACGACCCAGCACCATACCTGAGCCAAGTGCGCCCATGCCGCCGAAGAATTTTACTGGTAGAACTCGCCACCAGCGCACTGGACGAATATTATCCATTGCCCCTTCGATTTCAGGAATACCAGAACCTGCCGCTTCTGGCGCAAAGCGGTGCACAAGAAAATAGCCAATAAAAGCTAAAAGTGCGCTAATGAGAACCGCTGCCAGCCACAACGGTAGAACATTACCAATTTCGCTTCTTAACCATTCTGTTCGTGTTTCAGAAACGAAATGAACGGCAAGCTCGAAATACGTACCGACAAAACCAGCCAACGTACCCACAATGGCGGCCATAATGAGAACAGAAAATGGTGTTGACCCTCGAGAGACAAACTGGTTAATCGCATCTTTCGGTACGTGCGCCAACACAGATTTCACAATTCTCTCGCGTTTGGTCATTAACAAGCTCTCCTGTTGCTGGGGGAAGGGACGAAAGAAAGTATACGCTTCGCAGAGTCTAGACCTAATCAATAAAGATGCAATTTAGCTTTTCACTATTGAGTGTTCGAAGTGTCGCGATATTATTCATTCACTCAGATTGTGCTATTGCTCTCATAATTTAGGATAAAAAACTTGTTTTTTGAGAAAAATGAACCATGCTTTAATTGTAAAGCAACATGACTGCTTCAGAAGGAGGGATGTGAGGTTTTACACACAATTTGGATGGATTCAAACCCTACGGTAAGTCCTCGTTTTATGTTCGGGATGCATCAATAGACATCGCCGATTCGCACACTCACGATTGAGTAACGAGGTAGAGGCGCACGAACATGTGCGCCTTCTTAATTTCTGCGTTATAACTTTCATCACCATAACTTTCATCGCCACCTGCCACTATTTTTCTCTTGAACATTTTCTTGCAGTTAGTAATGTCTTGGTTCGATGTCAACCAACTAGAGCAGTGCATGCGCTTTTATCTTCGACTCTTACTTTCTTTATGTTGTTGTTCGGTAACGTTTCCGGCACTTTCAACGCCGAGCTGGTGGCAAGACACGTTGTCAGCAATGCCATATTCCAATTTAAAAGAACGTATAGAAAAAAGTGGAAGCTGGTATGGTTGCGAAGTGCAGTTGCGAGACAACTCAACGTTTATCAACGCATTTTGTTTGGATGATTTTTCGTACTACCAGCAGCACTTGTATGGTGAAGTGATTTTGAGAAGAGAAAGTGCTCAGTTCTCGTTTCTTACTGAATACGAGTGGCAGCGTCTGAATGACTTACTTCTCAACTTAAGAAAGGATGGGTTAGTTTTACGCAGAGTCACTATCGGAAAAGAGCAATATGATGTCGTTGAAGCTCTGGAAAAGAAATCTTCCGAGCTTGTCGATAAAGAAGTTATTTTGTTGATGAACCGCTATCCACAAGAAACGATTCGAAGTTTGCTTTGGGTAAAACCGGACGAGTTTCTGACGCCATCACCGTCCTTAAATGTGCACTTGCGCAGTGATGGCGAAATTATCGAGGTCAAAGTGACTCGTTTTTAGATTCTTTATGGAGAGATAGGAAGGTCGCCATTGCTGATTCATCCAAAAAACCATCCGATTTTTTGTGAGCGCGCAGGTATTGATATCCTGCAATTAGCTTGCGGTGTAGCTCTTCTGCATCGTCTGACAACGGCTGATTCATAACGTGTTGAAAGGCAAGTTTGTACGCATCCATATCCACGACTTCAGCACGGCGATATAAATAACCGCATCCCGTTGCTAACCATTCGAGAGAGCAATTGGCGCGCATTGCAATTTGATTTGCTTTAGTTAGGCTAGGTTCACTGCCTTTAAGGTATTTGCGTATTAAAGCTTCAGACACATCGACGCGTCGAGCGAACCCGCTGATGCTTTCTTCTCCGATCAGGGTGGCTAGGCGTTGGGCAAAAGACATATTTCGTACTCCAGTTCGAATTGCGAAAGTTTACCCGTTGAGCCGGTACGAAAACAAGACTACGATGAATGCAGATCAATTGAAGGAGAAAACCCATGGTTGCAAAAGTAGTAACTGCACCAAAAGGCCCAGAGTTCTCAGAGCTGGTTCAAGGATATTGGCGTGCAGTTGAGTGGGGAATGACGGCTCAAGAGCGTTTGTCATTTCTTAAGCAACACATTGAGTTAGGCATTACGACAGTCGATCACGCCGACATCTACGGTAATTACGAGTGTGAGGCGTTGTTTGGTGAAGCGTTAGCTTTAGACAAGAGTGTTCGTGAGCAAATTCAGATCGTGACGAAATGCGACATCAATTTGTGTGGCGATAAAACGCCAGAGCGTAAGATCAATCACTACGACACGAGCTCAGCACATATCTACCAATCGGTGAACAACTCGCTAGAACGTTTGAATGTGGATGAAATCGACGTACTTTTAATTCATCGTCCTGACGTGTTAATGGATGCAGACGAGGTTGCAGAAGCATTTTCTGAGCTTCATAAAGTCGGCAAAGTGAAGCACTTTGGCGTGTCTAACTTCACTCCACGCCAGTTTGAACTGCTGCAATCTCGCTTAGGTAAGCCGTTGGTTACTAACCAAGTGGAAATCAACCCACTTAACTTTGAGGTTGCTCACGATGGAACGCTTGACCAAATGCAAATGTTGCGTACGCGACCAATGGCTTGGTCTTGCCTCGGTGGAGGTTCAATTTTTAGTGGTGACAGTGAGCAAGCTGTTCGTGTCCGTAACGAATTAGAAGCAATTCGTGAAGAAGTGGGCGCAGCGAGTATTGACCAAGTAATTTATGCCTGGGTACGTCGTTTGCCATCTAACCCTATTCCAATCATTGGCTCTGGTAAAATCGAGCGTGTGCAAACTGCAGTTAATGCATTGAACATCGAACTTACTCGAGAGCAATGGTATCGCGTATGGGTGGCTTCTAAAGGTCATGGTGTGCCATAGAATTGATATCTTATCGATGAAATTGTTATTAAAGGCATCCTCTAGCAGGGTGCCTTTTTAGTTTTAGCGCGTTACTGTTTACCCATTATGGAAATGGAAAGAATGAAATTCGAGCAAAAATGGGCTTTGGATGTTAGCTGCAACTTTTTGCTTACTTTGGGTGGAGGAGTTTTACCCATGTTTGTTTTATGTCACTAAACAGCGAATGTGATGCTTGCTTTTTAGTCATTTTGTTCACTCATTCATTCATATTGCGTATGCTTATTGAATAATAAAGAAATAAAAAACTCGTCAGTTTTCTCGTATTACATGCTGTAACAATCTGTTAGACTCCGGCGCAGATTGTGGAATATAAAAAGGTGATTGAATGTCTTTTCCCGTACTCATCTGTGATGATTCAGCGTTAGCACGCAAACAGATGGCGAGATCACTACCAGCCACATTGAATGCCGATATTACGTTTGCTATCCACGGAAAAAACGCGCTAGAAGAACTCGAAAAAAACGAGTTTAAATTGATGTTTCTTGATTTGACCATGCCAGAAATGGATGGCTTTGAAACACTAGAGCACATGCAACGGTTGGGGGATAAAACTCCGGTGGTTGTTGTGTCGGGGGATATCCAACCTAAAGCGAAAGAGCGCGTGTTCGCACTGGGTGCAAAAGCGTTTATTCAAAAACCGATCGCCAAAGATGAACTCAAGAAGGCGCTTAAAGAGTTGGTCGAGCCAGAACCTCGTCCTCAAATTATCACGCCTGTCTCTATTGAGTTACCGATTTTACGTCGTCGCGATATTTACATGGAAGTGGCTAACGTTTCAATTGGTCGAGCAGCCGATGCATTGGCGCGTCACTTTGATGTGTTTGTGCAACTACCTCTGCCGAACGTCAATATCTTTGAAGTGAGCGAACTTCACATGGCCCTACGCGACTTGGCGTCGCATGACAACGTATCGGGTGTTTGTCAGGGATTTTGTGGCGAAGGTATTGCTGGCGAAGCGCTAGTGATTTTGAGTGATTCAAGCGTATCTGATCTCAAAAAGTTGATGAAAGTACCAGCAGACAGCGAAGAGCTAGAAGAGCTTGAGCTGCTAATGGATATTTCTAATATTTTGGTGGGGTCGTTCTTAAATGGTTTAGGCGAGCAGTCTGAAGTCCGATTCTTCCAAAGTCCACCAGTACTCCTTGGTCAGCATATCTCAATTGACTCGATCATTGAATCTACAACTGGAGCATTCAGCCGCACGATGACATTCGAAGTGAGCTACAACATTGAAGGAACGTCGATTCGTTGTGACTTGTTGTTTATGTTTGTGGATGAATCCTTGCCGCTGCTTGATAACAAACTGTCTTATCTAATGGAGGAGTTCTAATGTTGAATATGCCAGCAGAGTTTGAACAATTCCATTGGATGGTGGATATGGTACAAAACGTTGACATGGGCTTAGTGGTCATTGATCGAGATTACAATGTACAGGTCTGGAATGGGTTTATGACTCATCACAGTGGTTTGCAGTCTCATGATGCGATAGGTCGTTCTATATTTGATATCTTCCCTGAAATCCCACAGGAGTGGTTTAAATTAAAAACAAAACCAGTGTATGACCTAGGCTGTCGCAGCTTCATCACATGGCGACAACGACCTTACTTATTCTGCTGTCGCAATGTTCGACCAGTTACGCAGCAAGCGGAGTTTATGTACCAGAATGTTACGTTGAACCCAATGCGCACACCGACTGGAAAAATCAACTCGTTGTTTTTGTCTATACAAGACGCGACGGCTGAAGCTCTGATGTCTCAGAATCAATAGCGATAAAAAACTTTCTCAAAAGCCAAGGTCCGCCTTGGCTTTTTTGTATACTTATAATTGTGTTTCCCAATGCGTAGAACGTGAATATGGACTTTAATCTCGCCCTAAAACTCTACACCGCAGAGCAAGTAAAAAACGGTGAAACGCTGGCTGCGCAAATGGCTGGTGTTTCTATGTATAGCTTAATGCAACGCGCTGGTATGGCCGTGTATGAGCGCTTTTTACATCTGTATCCTAAATCAAAAAATATCTTAGTGATTTGCGGTAAAGGGAATAACGGTGGCGATGGTTACGTATTTGCATCTCTTGCGAAACAAGCTCAACTCAATGTACATGTTTTCCAAATTGGTGATGTATCTGTGCTAAAAGGTGATGCTTTGCGCGCATACCAAGACTGGCAGTCAATCGACGGTGTTAACAATGATTGGGATGAATGGAATACCGCATTGCTAGAAGCAGATGTGATCATCGATGCCATGTTAGGCACTGGTTTAAGCGGTGAGGTTCGTTCGGAGTATCGTCGCTATATTGACCAAATTAATCAAATTCATGCCCCTGTGATTGCAGTCGACGTTCCTTCTGGTCTGTGTGCTAATACAGGTGCAGTTTTAGGTGATGCTATTCGTGCCGAGCATACTGTAACCTTCATTGGGGTTAAGCAAGGCTTATGCACTGGACAAGCGAGAGATCGAGTTGGCGAGCTCTACTTTTGTGGTTTAGGCGTCAATACTAAGTTTGATACTATCGAAGTAGAAAGTGCATTAGGTATTGATCATCAGGTTGTTTCAAGATTAATGCCCAAGCCAAATCCAACGGTCCATAAAGGTGACAACGGGAAGTTGCTTTGTGTTGGTGGCAACCAAGGGATGTCTGGAGCGATTCGTTTATGTTCCTCCGCTGCGATTAGAGCCGGAGCGGGTTTAACTGCCGCAATTACTCACACGAGTAGCCTTATTCCACTGCAGGTTGGTTGCCCAGAAGTAATGAGCCAGAGCATCACCGCTGACTTACTCAGGGATACTGAGAACGACTTAACTAAACGCATTCGCTGGGCTGACGTATTCGTGTTTGGTCCTGGCTTTGGAGATGATGAGTGGGCTTATCAAGCCTATCAATATCTGGCTCAAGAGCAGAAACCTAAAGTTGTTGATGCTGATGGCCTCAATATTCTAGCGATGCTGAGCCAGCGATGCGATGGCACTCTGGTGTGCGACAACCATCGAGTGATCACGCCGCATCCTGGAGAGGCAGCTCGACTACTAAATGTAACCATTCAACAAATAGAAAGTGACCGATATTCTGCTGCAAGACAACTGCAAGAGCGTTATGGCGGTGTAGTGGTTTTAAAAGGCGCGGGGACGCTTGTTTACGATGGAACGAGAATGTACGTCTGTCTAGCGGGTAACGCCGGAATGGCGACGGGGGGAATGGGAGATGTGTTATCTGGAGTCATTGGTGCATTACTAGCCAAAGGTTTACCAATTTCTGTTGCCGCACGTTTAGGTGTGGTACTTCACAGTCATGCTGCCGATATAAACGTGAGTCAGCATGGTCAAATTGGTCTTTTGGCAAGTGATGTCGTTAGCACTCTTCGTACCGCTATCACCCAAGAGCTCTATCGAGTTTAATTAGATTTCATGCATTGCTGAGAAAATTCGTCGATTTTTTTGAGTACTTTTTTCGAATTAGCAGGGCATCTTAGTATTAGGTGATTGAGTTTTAGGCAGATTTGAGAGGTGATGCGTTTTCATTTTAAAGGGATGACGCAAAGGTTTGCGCAAGAGGTTAACTTAAACGTTTTCTTAAGTTGTTGATAATTATAAATAATGAGAGAAAATAACGACTTGAGGAGTGTTTTTGATATGCGATTGTCAAGATGGTATCACAAAAAAAATTCAAATATCAGACTTGTAGGAAATAAATCACAGCCTATAATGCTGAAAACCGGAGCGTCTGCCAACGCTCCGGTTTTTTTGTGTCCGAAGAACAGTGAACTCGTCTGCCAACGAAATCACTACGCACTCTGAAATGACACATATACATATGAATCAAGGAATTACACAATGCGTATCGAACAAGAACTTAAGTTAGGTTTTAAAGATGTACTGTTTCGCCCGAAACGTTCTACCCTTAAGAGCCGTTCTCAAGTAAATTTAACCCGCGATTTTACATTCAAGCATAGTGGTCGTCAATGGTCTGGTGTGCCAGTAATCGCAGCAAACATGGATTCGGTTGGTAGCTTTGCAATGGCTAAAGCCCTGGCTGAGCATGGTGTAATGACCGCTGTTCACAAACATTACACGGTAGAAGATTGGGCTGAGTTTGCTAAATCAGCAGATAAAGTAACCATGAATAACGTTATGGTGTCTACTGGGACATCTGACGCAGACTTCCAAAAAACCAAAGACATCATGGCACTTTCAGATGAATTTATTTTCATTTGTATCGACATTGCAAATGGTTACTCAGAGCATTTGGTCGAGTATGTTGAACGCGTGCGAGCTGAGTTCCCAGACAAGGTCATTTCTGCAGGCAACGTGGTTACTGGTGATATGTGTGAAGAGCTAATCCTAGCTGGTGCAGACATCGTTAAAGTGGGTATCGGCCCAGGCTCTGTATGTACAACTCGTGTAAAAACGGGTGTTGGTTACCCGCAGCTTTCTGCAATCATCGAGTGTGGTGATGCAGCGCACGGCCTTGGTGGCATGATCGTCGGTGACGGTGGCTGTTCTTGTGCGGGTGACGTAGCGAAAGCATTCGGTGGTGGCGCGGACTTCGTAATGCTAGGTGGGATGCTAGCGGGTCACGAAGAGTCAGGCGGCGAAGTGATCGAGAAAGACGGCGAGAAGTTCATGAAATTCTATGGCATGTCGTCGAAGAGCGCGATGGATAAGCACTCAGGTGGTGTCGCTGGCTACCGTGCGGCTGAAGGTAAAACCGTATTATTGCCATACCGTGGTAGCGTTCACGGCACTATTCAAGACATCCTTGGAGGCGTTCGCTCAACATGTACATACGTAGGTGCAGCAAAGCTTAAAGAGCTAACCAAGCGTACTACATTCATCCGCGTTCAAGAACAAGAGAACAACGTGTTCGGTAAAGAGTAAATCGACTGAATGTAACAAGTGTAAAAGCAACCATACGTTATATCTATAGCAGATAAAACTATACTATATGCAGCTATGAGCCAGAGTGAGATTGATTTCTTACTCTGGCTTTTTGCTTCTCATTTGTTTGCGCTTCAAAATTAACTCTAAGCGATTTTAATAGTTGGTCGAGATTCGACTTGTTCAAACGGTAATGATGTTGTAACTGGCATGAGCTGTAAAACGCTTGAAATCTGACAGTCTCTATTTAACCCAATATAGTCTTTGACATTAGCGACTCGCCAAGTCATGTCTCCGTAAGTACGCAGATAGAACGCGGGTGATTGATGACTGTTATGTCTAATAACGCTCCATTGGGTAATATCACTAAAAAAGACTTCAGGGTTATCGGATGTCTCAAACTCATTCGCCATGATGCCCAAAGGTATATCAACGCGATTAAGTAGCTTTTGTCCGAGTGAGAAGGCTTCGTCGAAGTTAGTTGGTTGTTCGCTTAACTGCTTAATTGCATAGGTTTGTACAAATCGAGACGGCGGTGTTGGGTCGGCGGGTAGACCCATCAAGCCAGCGCCATTGATTGATTGAAGTGGGCCAGGCACTTGGACATGACGTTGCATGGTTGCTTCATTGTTCGGTTCTGGGTTGTAGTTGCGCAAATTGGAAAAATAAGAGAGGTGATTGACATGCCAATGGTAATTTGGGCAGTTAGTCATTACTCCAACGTAGGAGTGGTCCACAACCACTTTATAATCATCAAAGTCGTATTCGGTACATTGATAGCGTGCTTGCTGATTTTCCTCTTTGCTGAACATATCGCTTTCTTTGAATGCTCGATAGATATGCATATTACCGTTAAGAAACTCAATGACGGCACTGTCATTATTTGCATCGTGAATCACGAAATGCTGGTCCAAAGCCATGTTGTCACTCTCTGTTTCACCAGTTGAAATAGTCGAGTTAAACACGTAAACGGGGTGGGTGGTGAAGTAGGTCACCATCTCGTCCACAGTATTAAACGTAGACAAGATAAAAGTACCAAACAGGCCGCTGCCTAATGCAAAGGCATCATCAGGGATGTGAGAGGTCGATACATTTTGATTGAGAATGGGCAAGTACAGTGACCCAACAGAAAGGCCAGATTCATTAATGCCATCAGCTGTTAAAAGAGGGTTATTATACCGGGTAATGGCATTGCAGTGTATGAAGCTCAACTCTCCCTGCCAATTTGCTCGAAACTCACATTCTTTACTGTGACGTTTTGGCGGCTGACCATTGAAAACACGGTCGGCTTTTCCGTCGGAAGTAAAGGTCGTAATTTGGTAAGTTTGTTGGGCTCTAAACCAAATCTCGGTCTGAAGGTTAACTGCAAACTCCATGGTTCTAGCGGATAAGGTTTGGTTGTTGCAACCATAATTGATATTAACATCTGTACACATAGCCATGCTTTCCGTTGTTTATCTTGAATGATGAATATCCAAGAAACCCTCTGAATCAAATGCTTAGAGATTACGTGGATATAGATGAATTGCGCTTTAGTAATGGTTTTAGCATTTGAGATAAGCGCATGCTATTAAGTTAAGCATTCAATCAAAAAACGTCAGTAGCAGTTTAGTATCAGTTGATAGAGTTAAAATAAAAAGTGATGTATTAAGTAAAACTCTTTGATCTTAGAAATTAATAATATATTTATTTTTTCAATCTTGGTTACTCTAGATTTAAAGTTTATTTTAAAAGTGATTTGTATTTATTCGATTATCTTGCAGTGGTGATATAAAGTGAGAACATAAAGTTAACAATTTCAGATTGTGATTGAAAATGGGGAGAGTCTTCAATCCAAATACCGAGAAATGAAACTGCCCGAGAAGTTGTGCAACTGTCTCGGGCGAAGTGATGAATCAGGTGAGCAGCTATAAAGTTTTCTCACAAGAACCGCTAAGTGGTGGAGATATTTTTAAATTATCATTAAAGATTTCTACAACGACGGGGCCTTTATTTTCATCTTTTGCATAGTATGCACAGGACTTGTCCCCAGTATAGGTTTTACCTGCCTTTTTGAAACTGTAATACCAGGAGTCATGGGTAGCGGCACCGGATTCAAAACTAGCAGATTCAGATTGTTCGCCAATATTCAAGTCGAAATGAACCTCCATTTCCGGAGAGTCTTTAAATCTCACATATCCGGTGATTTTATCGTTGGAGTTATTTTTAACGTAAAATGAACCCTTAGTTGTCATAATTTTTCCTCTTTTTTAATTTCTATACGTGATAGAACGGCCAAATGACGTTCTGTTAATATATGCTTTTTAAGATGCATATTGATGTTAAATGATGGTCTTATTAGTTCTAAGGTGATTAAACTTATCCTTAGCGTATTTTTCTTTTATACCGATTAAGTCGCGGTAGCTTCGATCAAAATAAACGCTTGTCGGAATTGCCGGAT
This sequence comes from Vibrio sp. 1727, assembly GCF_033344415.1. NCBI lineage: Bacteria > Pseudomonadati > Pseudomonadota > Gammaproteobacteria > Vibrionales > Vibrionaceae > Vibrio > Vibrio sp. 1727. Next base: position 3,973 of record NZ_JAWPOT010000003.1, on the reverse strand, counting down.
CTTTAAAGCTGATGAAGGCACCATAGGTTCCCGGTATATCAGCTTCTCTGGCTTTATCAATCCAGTCCATGGCTCTGTTTACATCAACAAGTACTGGGTTATTTTGTAGTTCTAGTTTTTGCTTTATCTCTTCATTCCACCAGGTTTGGTATTGGACTGTATATTGACACTGGCGGTAGGGGAAAGATATGTCTTCAAGGTCGTCTGAGTGATGATAAAAACCGCCAGTGATCGCCCCTAAGGTTACGTAACTAAATAGCCCTTGATCGCGGTTTTCTGGCTTTATCAAAGGTGAAGTTAAGCTTTGCAAAAGTGCAGTATAGCCTTCTGGTTTAAGACCTCGCTCTGACACCAATCGCGAAGTGATTTTGTGAGGTGCTGGGGCGTCATAATCGGGAGGGAAAGGAGAACCGTTTTGACACAAAGAATTGCGCCCCCATGTGCTCATCAGGGAGTGATCGTATTTCTTCCCGTCAAAGTCAGTGCCATGTGCTTCATAGACTTGAACTAAATCAGGGAAGCAAGCGCCAAATTGAACGGCTATAAATTGGTGAAGATCTTGTTCTGTTCCTTCCCAGTAGCCATACATGGTGCAGTGATGGCTGATGGTTTCAATATCACAGTGGTTAGATGATTCAGGCAGAGCATCAATTTGCAAGTTGGTGCCAAGAAGTTTAGGCGTATCGAGGCTTTTTATAGCCTGCTCCCAATTTTTTAGCACATCTATGGTAGGGTGCGTTGGTATTGGCTGAAGCATACCGTTGATTTTTGGATAGAGGTTCCACTGAAGCTCGAAGCGGTGGATCTCTTTGGGTAAAGGGAATGTTTTTACGCGTAGCTCGGTAACAATGCCATAGCTCATGCCTCCGCCGCCTCTTAGTGCCCAAAATAGGTGAGGGTTGGACTCTGCTGAGACTTCTGTGATCGTACCATCACCCAATACCACGGTTGCACTCACTAGGTGCTCACAACACATGCCGTATTTTCGCGTCCAAGGGCCCCATCCTCCGCCTTGAATATAGCCAGTCAACCCAACTGTGGCACAGGTTCCATGTGCAATCATTCGATCATGCTCTGCAAGTTTTGGTGTCAGTTGATAGAAGCGATAGCCAGCACCAATGGTGGCAATATTGTCACACAATTGGAAGGTCTTAATTCTGCTCACGTCAATCAAAATGACGTTGTCACCACTGCATTCACCTGCGTGATCATGCCCTCCTGAGCGAACACGAATCGGGAGATTGAATTGAGTTGCTGTTAGATAGGCTTGCTGAACTTCTTGCGTACTTTCGCACATGACAATGACAAAGGGTTGGTGTTGATAGCGAGTATTGAAGATGAGTGACTCGACTTGATATTGGTTCAAACCGGGAACCGGTGAAACCGTGTTTTCAAGAGGTGTCAGTAATCGTTCTTTAGGAAAACCGCACTTATCCATTTTCTGAATAAACAGTTTGGCATTATTGACTGAGATTGAGTACGCGCTAAGTACAGCGAGGCGTTGTATTTGAGGGTTAGGGTGCTGTTCTACCACTTGGTTTTCTTTAGTTCCCTGCATCCATTCATGTTCCATTATTTTTTCCATTTGGCTTATGTATTGAATAGTTGTTCAAATATTAAACCAAATGCATACATTCACCATATCAGTTTGGTATCAGTTGTTCTGTACAAATCGCCAAAAGCATCAGCGAGAGAGCAACAATATCTGGTTGATGAAAAGAACGATCGGCATCTGCGTGACCGTGGATAATTTATGTAGTCAAGTAGATCTGAGCCTAAATTGATACTGAACCAGAATGACGTGTTATCTACATTGAATGGGTCACTAACGACAATAAATTCAGTTGGAGAACACAATGAAAATGGACTCAAAAGAATCACAAGCAATTTTTACTGCTCATTATCAAATTGGTAACGGCTTACCTGGAGGAGTGAGCTTCGATGTTAATCTACTCGTGGCCAGCGAAGACAAATCAATAGTGGGTAAAGGACATATCTTTCAGGCCGTTAACCCACCGTTAAATGTGGTGTCTGATCTCAATGGTAGTTTCAACTATCAATGCACGATGCGTGATTGTCATATCATGGTGACGTTGCAGGGCTACCAGCCTTATCTAGGCATTGCTCCTTTAGGAGCTGATCTTCATAACGTAACGCTCAACCTCCTACTTAATGATGATTGGAAGTCAGGCGTGGCATTCTATCGATATAAAAATAGTTCAGGTAAATGGATTGAAGCAGCAAATCAACGCGTTACTCTACTTTTGCCTGAGCATGTTCCTAGCATCGAGAACTTTAAGGTGGAGCAAAATGATCTTGCGCCAGCATAAATCTCATCAGCGATGACACTGTGCCAAAACACAGATATTCGATGGTTTCGAATATCTGTGTTTGACGAGGTAAATCGAGTAAACACGATGACTTGACGGTGCAATTAATCGACTTTCTTCGTTTATTGAATATTTCATGGTTGAGTAGATGTGGAGAGCCAATGGTCGAGCTCATCAACACTTATTTGAGCCTGATTCAGTTGATGCTTACGCGCGGCCTGATTGAAGTTTAACAACTCAGAGACGGAGCTGGACTGGTCGAGTAAGGCAAGCATCAGATTCGCTTGTTCAATATAAAAATCACCCCATGGATGCGGATCTTCTTGGGTGAAGTTAGACAGCTTATCGCGATATTTTCGAAGTAGCGTAGGCTGCTTATACTGCCACGCTACTTGGATTCCTTGTTGGTAAAAGCGTAAATAGTTATGACCAACACAGGTAGATTCTAGCCAAGCCTCACCAGTGCGCAAAGCGGAGAGGGCCGTTGATTCATCGCCACAAATAAGTGCCTTGGTAGATACGAGCCAAGGACCAATAAAATTGTGTAGCTTATTGATATGAACAAGATCTAGAGCCGTGTCGATGTCCGAAAGGGCTTTCTCCTCTTTTCCCTGATACCAGTGCAATCTTGCACTGGACTCCAAAAGAAAAGCGACAAATCGATGAGCATTAAGCTGTTTTGAAAGTTGTAGAGCGGTCGAGATTTCGTTTTCAGCTTGCACCAAGACATTACGGTCGAGAAAGATCCATGCAGCCGTAAGCCTAGAAACAATTTCTGCTCGGCGGTTTGCCGTGAGATAGGCAAGATTCGAGGCATGCTGAGCCTGTTTTAGTGCTTCGTCAGATTGCAGTTGATAGATCATCACTGTTGCCAGCATGTAGCGATTAGCAGTTTCAATCGAAAGCAACTGATGCTCTTCACACAGTTGCAAACACTCGGTTAAGTGCTCGTATGAGCGAGCCATTTTTCCTTGTGCGTAGGCACAATCACCGAGGCCGCCAAGCGATTTTGCTTTCGCGCGAAAACAGTTTGCTCGTTGACTGTAATCTAATGCAAGTAAATGTTCTTTCTCACATTCGTCTAGCTGCCCAGTGGGGAACAGCATATTACCTCTCATCGAGTGAATTTCACACAAAGATTTATTTAACGTCAGCTTTTCGCACAGGGCTTGGGCTTGGTCTAAAATCGACATCGCTTGTACAAAGTTGTCGGTTAAACGGTAGGGGTTAATGAGGTCTAAATAGTATTGAACACGTTCAGAATCATTTTCTGTGTGATGAATCGCTTGCTCAAGAACCTCAATACTCTCTTTGATGCGTCCCATCGAATACAGGCAGTTTCCTTTCATATTTAGTGCATACGCCATCTGTGCTTTAGGTGACTCTTTAATAGCGTATTCAATAAGAGTCAGTGCTTTTTCAAATTGATAATTGCTCAGGTAATGTTTGGCGGTCTGGTCAAGAACAGTAAATACACCTTCGCCCTTGGCATGATTGATATGGACTGCATATAAGAACCGATCTCGGTTCTCATACCATTTTGCGCAGGCCATGTGTATTTTTGAAGGCTTTGTTGCTTAAATCGATGGAACTAAATCAAAAAGATACGATCTGATCGGCTACACCCATCAAGCATCGTAGCC